>NZ_NIBE01000006.1:0-13553 GCF_002205115.1 Pseudomonas sp. DrBHI1 | reverse complement strand
CCAGCAGTGCGGTGGCGGTGGACACCTCCGGCAAGCCGGTGCGGGCAACGGTGCGAAACAGCGGGCGCAAAAGGTAGCGGCCGCCGACGATAACGATGGCGATGCTGGCGAATACTTTCAGGCCATGTTCGAAGCTGTCGCCGTGGCTGGTGTCCGGGCCGCTGGCGGCCAGCAGCGGCACCAGGGCGATCAGCGGGATTGCGGCGATGTCCTGGAACAGCAGGATGGCGAAGGCCAGGCGGCCGTGGGGCGCGTTGAGCTGCTTGCTCTCGGCCAGGCTCTGCAGGCCCAGGGCGGTGGACGACAGCGCCAGGCCCAGGCCGAGCACGATGGCCGCCGGCAGGCTTTGGCTGAAGCCGAACAGGGCGATGGCGCCGAGTGCCGCGCCGGTCAGGACCACCTGCGCGGTGCCGACGCCGAACACGGACTTGCGCATCAGCCACAGGCGCCGGGGCGACAGCTCCAGGCCAATGATGAACAGCAGCAACACCACGCCCAGCTCGGAGATGTGCGCGACGCTCTCGGTGTCGCGGATCAGCCCCAGGGCCTGCGGGCCGATGGCCACGCCGGCCAGCAGGTAGCCGAGCACGGCGCCCAGTTGCAGGCGCTTGGCCAGGGGCACGGCGACCACGGCGGCGAGGAGGAAGATGACGGCGGTTTGTAGAAGGCTGCCTTCGTGTGGCATTGCTCGGACTCCTTGAACTGCGTGCGGCAGCGTTTGATGCAACAGCTTATGTCATCGATGAAAGAGGCGGGCATTTTCGGGCGGGGAGCGAAACAGGACAATCCTGGGGTTACAGGAAGCAGCGTTCTGAAAGTAGGACCTTTGCTGAGTCAATCGCGGGGCAAGGCCGCTCGCACGCAAGGTAACTGACCTTCGTGCGAGCGGGCTTGCCCCGCGATCAACTGCTTACTGCAGATGGTCTTTCAGCGCCTGCGCCGCCTGGTCCATGGCACTGTGCACACTGGGCACGGTGCTCAGCACATTGAGCAGGCCGTAGTCATGGATCAGGCCGTTGTAGCGCACGGCGGTCACCGGTACCCCGGCGGCGTCCAGCTTACGGGCATAGGCTTCGCCTTCGTCGCGCAGCACGTCCATCTCGGCGGTCTGCACCAGGGCCGGCGGCAGGCCTTTCAGCTGCTCGAGGCTGGCGCGCAGCGGCGAGGCGTGGATATCGTCGCGCTGGCGCGGGTCGGTGGTGTAGTTGTTCCAGAACCACTGCATCATGTTGCGGGTCAGGAAGTGGCCTTCGGCGAACTGGTTATACGACGCGTTGTTGAAGTTGGCGTCGGTCACCGGCCACAGCAGGGCCTGGAAGCGCAGCTTGGGCGTGCCGGCCTCCTTGGCCTTGATCGCCACCACTGCGGCCATGTTGCCGCCGACGCTGTTGCCGGCCACCGCCAGGCGGCTGCCGTCCACGCCGATCTCCTTGCCGTGCTCGGCGACCCAGCGGGTGGCGGCATAGGCCTGGTTGATCGCGGTGGGGAACTTCGCTTCCGGTGAGGGCGTGTAGTCGACGTAGACCGCCGCGGCACCAGAGCCTACCACCAGGTCACGGATCAGGCGTTCGTGGGTGGGGTAGTCGCCCAGCACCCAGCCGCCGCCGTGGAAGAACATGAACACTGGCAGTTCACCCTTGGCGCCTTCAGGCCGCACCACACGAATTTCCAGCGGCTGGCCATCGGCCTGGATGGTCCGGCGTTCGACGCGGATCCCCGACAGGTCGACCTTCACCCCGGCCTGGGCACCGCTCAGCACCGCACGGGCATCCTTGGGCGCGAGGGTTTCAAGCGGCTTGCCGCCACCTGTGGCCAGGGCTTCGAGGAAGCCCTGGGTGGTGTGCTCGACGCCAGGGCTGGTGGCGGCGAAGGCGCTGTTCACGGCGAGGGCCAGCAGGCCGGCGGTCAGGGTGCGGGACAGTTTCATGTTCTAGCTCCTTTAGGGTTCGAGCCGTGGCTCAGTTCTGGTTGGCGAGGACGGTGGGTTGCACGTAGCTCACGGCGCGCAGCTGGCCGCTGCTGTCGCGGTAGGTCAGGGTGGCGGTGCTGGCCTGGCCCTGGGCGCTGGTGGGTGCATCGATGCTGATGACCTTGGCGATGTCCAGATCCATGCCGTAGTGGTACGGGGTGGCTTCGCTGGCGAAGCTGCCGGCGCTGGTGCCGAGGGCCAGGGTGGTAACGGTAAGGGCGAAGGCTTTGCGTAGGGTCATGATCGTTCTCCGGGTTCTGCTGAGTGGGGGGCGACTGCTTGCTGCTTGAAGTGAATATTGCGCGCAAATATTTAGCGTGCAAAATATATTTCCGCTATGACGCTGATTGAGTGCGTCTTGGCTAATTCCTGGAGGAAATCGCCCAGCCCTTCGGGCTGCGCTGTCGCGCAGGGAACTTGTCCCCCTGTGGGAGCGGCCTTGCGTCGCGAAAGGGCTGCGTAGCAGCCCCAGCAATTTCGATGGTGGCTCGGAATCTGAGGCCGCTGCGCGCCCTTTTCCGACCGGCCCTACGCCTCGGCAAGGCCGCTTTCTCAGGGGGCAGCATCAAGTGCCGGGTCGGTACTGCAATGCTTCCGCCAGGTGCGCCCTGGCGATGGATTGCGCGCCCTCCAGGTCCGCCAGCGTGCGGGCGACCTTCAGCAGCCGGTGCGCCGCCCGCAACGACAGTGTCAGCCGTTCGCAGGCCTGCTCCAGCCAGGCCTGGTCAACCGGCTCCAGCGGGCAATGCCGACGCAGCCCCTTGAGGTCGAGGAAGGCGTTGGCGCAGCCCTGCCGGCGCTGCTGCAGCGCCCGTGCCTCGGCCACTCTCTGGCCAACGCTCGCGCTGGTCTCGCCACTGGGCTGGTGGGTCAGCACGGTACTTTCCCGGGCTACCGTCAGGTGCAGGTCGATACGGTCGAGCAGCGGGCCGGACAGCTTGTTGCGGTAGCGCTGGACCTGCTCGCTGCTGCACCGGCAGCGGCCGGTGGGGTCGCCCAGGTAGCCACAGGGGCAGGGGTTCATGGCCGCCACCAGCTGGAAGCGCGCCGGGAAGCGCACCCGGTCCTTGGCCCGGGCCACCACGATCTCGCCGGACTCCAGCGGTTCGCGCAGCACCTCCAGCACTCGCCGTTCGAACTCGGGCAGTTCGTCGAGAAACAGCACGCCATGGTGCGCCAGGGTGATCTCGCCGGGTTGCGGCCGGCTGCCCCTGTAGGCTTTCGAAATAGCTGCGAACCCATTAGGCTAGAGGCCGCGGACCATGGCATCTGGCTGCACAAATAGATGCGAAAAAATTTCGAATTGGATGCGACAGAATTGAATACTACTCGAAATAGCTGCGACCAACCTAAACAGGTCCGCACGATCAAGCCGACTCGTCGCAGCGTCTCGGGCTTTCTGCCCTTCCGAGGTGCAGGTGGCGTGCCGTTCGAGTCGTTGCTCGAGCGCGACTTCCTCAAGCGCATGAGGTTCTCTCATCGCGTTGAATCAGTGATTGCTCAGCCTGTTCGGGTGGATTTTGTCGACGCGCTCGGGCGTGCTCAGACCTATACCCCCGACTTCCTCGTGCACTACCGTCAGCCGCATGGCGTCGACTACATGGACTACATCAAGCCGATGCTGGTCGAGGTCAAGCCCGCCTACGAGTGGCGCAATAACTGGCGCACCTGGCTGGCGAAATGGAAGGCGGCGCGTCGTTACGCACGGCAGGAAGGTTGGACCTTCAGCATCTACGACGAATCGCGCATCCGTGGACTGCCGCTCGACAACATCACGTTCCTGGAGCGGTTTGAGCGCTTGGACTTTGATCGGGAAGATATCGACATGGTCCTGAAAACGCTCCACGAGATGGAGTTTGCTCCTGTGCACTATTTGCTTGCGCGCCATTTCAAGGGCGTATACCGCGACCGTGGTGTGGCACTGTTGTGGCATCTGATCGCAACTGGGCGGGTAGAGTGCGATATCACCGAGCCTTTGAACGAATACCTTGAGCTTTGGGTGGCCACGCCATGAACATCTATGAAATCGACACAGACGAGCACCTCGTCCCATTCGAGCCGTCCAGGGAGCGTGTGCGTGTCGAAGTGGGCGAGATGGTCTGCCGCGACAAGCAGGTCTACCGCATTGTCCAGTTGCTCGACTTTCAGAATGTCGTCGGCGTGGAGGTCGAGACCGGCCGAAGCGTCTCACTCCGAATTCCAGAACTGCAGCCCGTAGAGCAAGAGCGAGTTGATGGTCTCTACGTCAACTATGACATCTCGACAATCAGCTCGGATGAATGGGCTGTTGCCCAGAAGCGCTTTTCGGCGATCAAGCCTCTATTGCGTGACTCGGTTCTGCCAAGAAGCAGCGTGGAGGCGCGCGCCAAAGAGGTTGGTGTCGACACCGCCACGCTTTATCGTTGGCTGGATCGGTACCAAAGCTGGCATGAGGTGCTGGCGCTTGTTCCACGCAAGCGTGGATGGCAGCCCGGCAATAGCCGCTTGAGCGCCCAGGCGAATAAGCTCATCGATGAGGTGGTTGATAAGCACTATCTGACAACTCAGCGTCATTCGGTCCAGTCGACGATCAAGGAAATCGAAACGCAGGCCAAAGCGCTTGGTATCACCCCACCTAGCGCATCAGCGATTAGGACCAGGATCAAGCGAATTCCAGAGAAGATCGTGTTGCGTCGGCGAGGTTTCGCTGATCAGGCTCGCAATCGGCACACACCATCCGTTGGCCAATTCCCCGGTGCTGACTATCCGCTGGCAGTCGTCCAGATTGACCACACGCCAATCGACCTGATCATCGTGGATGACCGGCATCGCAAGCCGATTGGCCGTCTGTGGCTGAGCTTGGCAATCGACCTGAACTCGCGGATGGTCGACGGCTACTACCTCGCTTTGGAAGAGCCCTCCGAGATATCTGTCGCTATGTGCCTGGCGCACTCCATCCTGCCTAAGGAGGATTGGCTTAATCTCCATGGCATCCAAGGCGAATGGCCGGTGTGGGGTTTCCCTCGTGTTGTCCACACGGATAACGGCCCTGACTTCCGGACCGAAAACTTCCGCCGCTCGTGCTCGAACTACAACATCGAGAACCAGTTCCGGCCGGTGAAGCGGCCTAAGTATGGTGGCCATATCGAGCGGCTACTCGGAACGTTCATGAGAGAGCTGCATGCGCTGCCTGGTACCACGCACAGCAACGTTTCCGACCGAGAGGGCTACGATTCAGACAAGCACGCGGTCCTCACGATGAGTGAGTTTGAAGAGTGGCTGGTGCGGACCATCATCCTCTACCACAACAAATACCACTCCGCGATTTACATGAGCCCAGCGCGTAAATGGCATCTCGGGTTCTTTGGCAGTCGTGAGGTCGATCCATTGGTGAGCATCCCGCCGCGGCCTGCGGATCCTCTCACGGTCCAGCTGGATTTCATGCCGTCTTACCGTCGAACGGTGCAACATTATGGTGTGCAGCTTGATGTGTACTACTACTCGGAGGCTTTGCGGCACTGGATCGGGACGACGGACCCCGAAACCGGCCAGGCACGCAAATTCGTTTTCAGACGAGATCCTCGCGATATCAGCGTAATCTGGTTCTACGACCCCGTACTCAAGCAGTACTTCCGGGTGCCAGTGGCCAACCAGGCGTTTCCAGCAGCAACGTTGTGGGAATTCCGTGCCGCGAAGAAGCAGGCTGTTGACGAAGGTCGGAAGCACATTGACGAGGCGCTGATCGCCAGGATGATCCTGGAGCGTCGTCAGATCGTGGACACGGCCTCGGCAACTACCAAGAAGGCGCGTCGGGACGCGCAAAAGAACAAGGTGCACAGCAAGAATTCCACGCCGGCGCGTCCTGTTAAAGTACCCGTGGAGGCGCCACCTTCAATTTCTGCGAGTGACGGGCTGCTGCTCGATGATGTTGACCTGATCGGTGATATCCAATGACTGAGTACGCACATCTACACGCAGATTTCAGACCCGTGCTGCAACTGTCTGACCGCGAGCGTATCCGATTCATGGGCGAGCCTCGCTGGATTGGGTATCAGTCTGCCCATCACATCTTGGACAGCCTGGAATGCCTGCTTGATGCGCCTAAGCGAGCGAGGATGCCCAATTTGCTGATCGTGGGGGAGCCGAACAATGGCAAGACGACGATTATTCAGCATTTCGACAACACTCATGGCAAAGGCTATACCAACGACAACGCCGAGCCTGTCAGGCCGATTATCGTGGCGGAGGCCCCACCTTCGGCGGAGGAAAAGGATCTCTACGTTGCTATCCTGGACCAGCTGTGGATGCCATACCGAACCACGGATTCCAAGGTCACCCTTCGCTTTCAGGTCATCCACGCATTGCGCCATCTCAATGTGCGCATGTTGATCATCGATGAGATCCACTCACTGCTTACAGGGCCTGCTACGAAGCAGCGTGAGGTGATGAATGCGATCAAGATGCTGTGTAACACGTTGGTGATCCCGATCGTTGGTGTCGGAACACCTGATGCCGTACAGATTCTTCATCTCGATCCTCAGCACGCCAGTCGATTCGATGTCATCAAACTGGATACTTGGAAGCTCAATGCCGATTTCCAGCGCCTGTTGAAGGCTTTTGAAGCAGTGCTACCGCTCAAGAAGCCATCATCGTTGTTCAAGCCAGAGCTAGCTCAGCTGATTCATTCGATCTCGGGGGGAAATACCGGCGACCTTCATGGCTTGTTGATGGAGTGCGCCAAGGAAGCAATTACTTCTGGTAAGGAGTGCATTGATCGACAACTCATCGAGAGTAAGTCGTGGAAGCGTCCTACACGTGGCATCCGGGAGCTCATTGTTTAAACCCCAGATGGCCACTCACTCCAGCGCTGCTGCCCGACGAGCTTTTTTCGTCCTGGTTGGTGAGAACAGCGCATGCTCATGGTTGCACCTTGGATGTTTTGACGGGGGCGACCGTGGCTGATCCGAAGGCCTGGCACCATGATGTTGATCGAGGCGTCAGCGAGCTGCAGATTGCTGGGCTTTCCAGGCAGGCGGGTATCCCGCCTCAAGCGTTGTCAGCTAGTACCCTCTTGCCCACAGCCCAGGGCTTGCATCGGTTAGCCTGGTTGCATCGGAGCAGCGTCTGGCCCTGGTTGCTGGTCGCCGGCTGTCGCAACGCGGCTCACGCAGGTGGCCTGCAGTGTTGTCCTGCCTGCATTAGCACATGCCCACCGCATTATCAGATCCAAGCTCGTCTGGCCTGGCACACGTGCTGCGTAACGCACTACATCCAATTGATAGACCGTTGCTCTAGCTGTTACGCAGCGCTCCAGCCAGCTCTGCTCAAGCCCACCGTCACCTTGGATCACTGCCACCAGTGTCTATCTACGCTGCACGGGGCGCCCTTTCCTGAAGTGGACCCAGGCGCGCTGGCTTTCCAGGTATATGCTGACCAGGCTTTCGGTCGGACAGCATTCTTCGGGAAGGTTGAGCTCACCTTCAGCGACTGGATGTTCGTCTCGCGCATTATGGTTTCCATGATCCAGGGTTTCCTGCGACATCCCTCTACCAGCGCGAAAGCGTTTTGCCATTCGATGGGGTTAGAGGGGGTCGACAAGCTACAGCGCTCGACTCTGGGGCTACCCTTTGAGTACTTGAGTTGCGCCGAGCGCTCTGGGCTGCTCGGGGTGGTTTGGGCAATAATGCAGGCTGGGCCCGAGCGATTTTTACTCGCTGCAGCCGAAGCATCCCTTCCGCTGTCGTCCCTGCCGTTGCCAAGAAGATCGGCACCTTTGATTTTGTCAGAGTTGTCCACAGCCCTAACCAAGCACACGCCTCATCAATGCCCCCAGCATGCAAATGACCCAGGCCTGCATAAGGCGGGCGATGTGCTGCGGTCTTGGGTGCGCTTGCAGAGAAGGATTCGTAGAGATGGTATCCCCTGAAATACCCCATGATGCGGGATGCCATGGTTGCGGTCGCGCAATGGCTAAGGCCAAGAAGATCTACAAAGGGCAGCGCTATTGCAGCACGTGCTACCCGCGGCTATTCAAACGACGAATGTGTCCGGGCTGTGGGAATCATGCTCGACTTCCCATCAAGGTGCTGAATCCGGCGCTGGATGCTCACTGCAGTGGATGTGAACGAGCGGGACCCTGCGTTCGCTGCGGTAAGACGGAGTTCGAAGTGGGAATGCGCTCGGCGTATGGGCCGGTGTGTAGGAGCTGTATCCCGTTTTTCCGACATCCTGAGCCGTGTGAGGCCTGTGGGCAGCTTTCTCAGCGGCTCGCCATCAGCTCAGTCACAGGGCAACGAAGCTGTCAGAAATGCCGAGAGCCCGCAAAGGCGACATGTCCAAGCTGCCGCCGGCACAGGGTGTTGGTCGAAAATGCGCACGGCGAAATGCGGTGTAAAGCCTGCCACGAGGACGGCGAGCGACCGTGCCCATCATGTGGAAAGCAGATGCCGGCCGGTCGCGGCACTGAATGCGAGCCGTGCTATTGGACTGCGCTTCTGTCCAAGCGTGTTGCGATCAACTTAAATGGTCTCAGTGCAATTCTGGGCGAAGCCTTTAAGGCGTTTTCACTCTGGTTGCTCGAGCGGAGCGGCCCACACAAGGCGGCTCTGAGCATCAATGGTCACTACCTCTTCTTCCGCGAACTCGAGGTGACCTGGGGCAGTGTGCCGTCCTATGAGCTGCTTCTCGATCATTTCGGGGCAGCCAAACTGCGTCGTGCCGAAAACCCAATGCGCTGGCTCGCTGAATCCGGTCATGTACACGTCAGCGCAGCGAGTCGTGAGCACCATACTGAACAACGCCGGATCGATGCTGTTCTGGCTGAGTTGGAGGATGGCTGGTCACGAAAGCTGTTGGCCGGTTACTACGCGGTTTTGTCGTCTCGTGTCAGCCGACAGAAAGCAGATTTGCGCTCTGTCCGGCTGGCCCTGAGGGCTGCTACGAACTTCCTCAAAAGTGCGCGGCTGGCTGACGAGGTGAGGCCTGGGATGAAGGCGGTAGAAACCTTCTGGCGGGGTTCTCCTGGTCAGATCGCAGCCGTCACCGGATTTATTGGCCATCTCAACAGAACCTATGGCCTGCAGCTGGAAGCGAAGCCGGACAAGCGCTGGCTGCAGAAAGCGAAGAAGGCGAAGGCCGAGCGAGAGCTCGTGGCCTTGCTACGCAGTCAGGACCAAGGAGACTTCGAAGTTCGCTGGATCGCCAAGGCTCTGCATTATTTCCATGATCTGCCTCGTTTTAGCCAGAAAGCGCTGGTGTACAGGGCCGAGCGTTTCGACAACACGGACGGCTTTAGCGTTGAGCACGGCACTTCCAGGCTGTGGGTGCCTGCAGCCAGCAGTTTCCGCAGCTCGCAGGCGCTGAGGAAATCCTAAACAAGTTTGATCTTCATCTGCCCGAACGCATTTATGAACCTGCGACGGTGAACGAGAGCCTTCCCGTGCGGACGGTGGCGGAAAATGATCGTTTCGTTGGGAAAGAGCCCAAGAACGTCCCAGAAATTGCCTAGGGCCCGGCGCGTTGCGTTACATACCCTGTTGATGAACTGCTCCATCTCGACTGGGTCAGCAATGCCGCAAGGCATCAACACTCCAGAGTAACCAACAGGCTTCTTGTTCTTTTCGTCCGGTTCAGCCCGTTGGATCTCGAAGCAGAGGTAATCCTGACCATCCACGGTGATGCGTAGCACCATCATCCCTCGACGCTCAGTAAATTCTGCGTCGAGGTAAATCCACCGCAGGGCTTTACCCTGATCAGGTCTCAGCCCCTCGGCATTGAACAGGATGATTCTAGGTGTAGTGCTCGAGCAGAATTTCGGCGGCGTGTACCAGCTCACATCGGTTACACGACCAGGGTTGTCTTTCTTGATCGACAAAAATGCGTGCCAGACGTCGTTCAAGAACCCAAACGACTCCACTTCAGCATCGGGAGTGTTATCAGCCACATGCTCTGATTTACCCACGCCTTTTCCTCGACCGAACCCCGTACCATTCGCGTGCGTCTCTGGTTTCGGGGGGCGCGGTCCAAGACGTCCTCGATCTGTTTGGATGACATTTCTGACCGTTATGATTTCACGTGCTTTACCTAAACGAGCGAACGGTGGGGTTTTGATGATAGTGATTTCGGCATGACCATCCGGTTCGATGTAGGACTCTTCGGCAAGGAACTCATCGACCTCAGCGGTGCGTACAGTTACCGGCATGACAATGCGGCCTCCGTCCCTCCCATCGCTGCTATCGAACTGGTTTGTGGTCCACTCCACCGGCCTACCGACGGGCTCGCTAGCACCGGCCAAGTTCAGTGACAGGAACGTGTTCCCGTTGTTTATCCATTTGCCATAGCAGCGCAGTCTCGCGGGTCCGGAGAACCAAGGTTCAACTCGAGGAAAGACTGCGTCCCCAGGTCTGGACGTCACGAACTGGTTGTTCAACCTGCGCACCTGGTCCTCGGTGTAGTCGTCATAGAGCAGGTGGCCCAGAAAGGCGGAATCGTATTTTCGAGCCTTGTGTGTGGGTCTGACGATCCAGGCGTGCTCGTCCCGTTCGGGAGGGTCGTAGAATACGGACAAAATGTTTGAATAGAGCAACGTGGTGATAGCGCGGCAGACGTCCATGTTGCGGGCATAGGCTTTGACGAAAAAGTCGATGCAGGGGACCAGCAGGTTCTTTTTATTCCCGTCTTCGTCTTCCTCTTCGAGCGTGAAGTTAAGTAAATGGCCCCGGTCGTACTTGTATCTCAGGGGGTACTCACTGTCAGAAAAGACGTGCTCCATGCCATCATGAATTAACTGCTCTCTGGAGGTGATGGACCATCCTCTTGGTGAGAAATCCACGTCACGTTCTATGCGTGTGAGCTTGGTATCCGAGATGCACCGGCCTTCGCGCCAAATTGTGCCGATGCCGTAATGGGGCACGTTGCTCAGGGGGACTAGTGCACGCGTGTCTGGACCTGGGACATTGTCATAGAGCCGTTTGAGATGGAGCTCCACCAGCGGCATCGTTTTGGCACGTGCGTTGTGCCGGATATGGTTATGCCACCAGACAATGTGGTCTCCGTGCAGCTTTGCGATTGCGCTGTCAGGGGTGCGCAGGTCTGATCTGGGGTACGAAAAATCGATTCGCTCAACCGGCTGGACCAAAACACCGCTCCCATAATGGTAATGTGCCAGCCTGGAGTGTACCCAGCCGGCAGCTAGCGTGCGACGCAAAAATGACGCCTTTTTTTCGGCGCAAGGCGTCTAGTGCGGTGCGTCCGAACACGCGGCATCAGTGACGTGCTGAGCTATTGCAACACCTTTGATGCCTGTACCTTCTCTATCCTTGACCCCAAAGAGGTCGCTCCAATCGAGCTGTGCCTGCCTATGGCTATCTCCTGCCGCTCGCGGCGTTATCGAACAATGCCGATTCACCGAGCCGGCCGGCCCAATCTACTTGCTCATTTTTCTGAGGTAGATTTTCTACTGGGTAAGTTGAGCAGAGTCGGCTAGCACAGCGCACTCCTGCTAGCCAGCCAGGAGATTAGCCTTGGCGGCCCATCGAGAGCCAAAGCGTAGTTTTATTCTCGTAATCATCGCGGAGGAGCGTTTCTAGTGAACCAAAGGCGATTCAGACGTCCAGCGGCGTGAGATGTCCTATAGTTTTCTAATCAACTGGCCGGGGCGAGCCATGAAACGGACTATCGAGGATGCGGTGCTCGCTGGCGAGTCCCGGCTACTTGAAGCACTGTCAGCTTATCGGGCCTTTAAGGATGCTGACGAGGGCGGAGCCCCAGAAAATGAGGTTCGCCGACTTTGGATTTTGGCCGAGTCGCTTTACCATACGGTGAACGATTTCCAGCTTCTCGTTGCCAGTCCACCACCCTCAACCTTTCACTGAATGGGGAGAACGCAAGGTGTCCAACGTGCCACTTCTTCTCGACCACCCCATGTATGCCGGCAGATCATCCAGAACCGATATGCGAATGGTTGCTACGGGCAAAAGGCCGCTGGAGTATGTAAGCGGGGTGCCAACTGCGTAGAGAGGCAAGCAGGTTGTGAATTCATAAGGCGATACTCAACAACCCACCCGAAATGCCGCTGCCGAGTACGACTAGCCAAGGTGGAAGCTTCCAGAACACCAAGGCGACCAGCGCCATGAGGGCCAAGCCAAAGTCCTGCGGAGCGTGTATCGCACTCGTCCAAACTGGCTGATAGAGGGCGGCGAGCAATAGACCGACTACAGCTGCGTTGATGCCAAGCAGTGCTGCCTGCGTGCGTATGTTACGGCGCAGATGCTCCCAGAACGGTAAAGCGCCCATCACGAGTAAAAATGAAGGTGCGAAGATCGCCAGCAGGCAAACCAGACCTCCTACCCAGCCATTGGGCTCCTGGTTCATCGAGGCGCCAAGAAATGCCGCGAAGGTGAATAGCGGTCCGGGAACCGCCTGCGCGGCCCCATAGCCTGCCAAGAACACATCGTTATCGACCCAGCCTGAAGTCACGACTTCGGATTGCAAGAGTGGCAGCACGACATGCCCGCCCCCGAAAACCAGCGATCCGGCACGGTAGAAGGCATCCATACTCGACAGCATCTGACTTGGTAACCACGTAGCCAAAAGAGGTAGGCCGAGCAACAGGGCAAAGAACAAAGTCAGCCAGCACAGGCCAGCGCGACGTCGGATGCCAATGGGCAGCGGCTCATGGGCTCCGCACGGTTGCGGCTTGAATAGCAGCACGCCAATGACTGCGGCAAGCGCAATGACCCCTATTTGCGCCAAGGCGGTTGGAAGCAGCAATACCAAGCATGTCGATGCTGCCATGATAGAAATACGTGGCACATCAGGACACAGATTGCGTCCCATACCCCACACCGCTTGGGCGACTACTGCCACAGCTACTACCTTCAAACCGTGCAGCACGCCAGCCGGCATGGCATCGCCATAGTTGGCCATACCAAGTGAGAAGAGGATCAGGGCAACCGCCGAAGGTAATGTGAAACCTAACCATGCAGCCAGTGCGCCGCCATAGCCGGCGCGTGTCAGCCCCAGTGCGATGCCAACCTGGCTACTAGCAGGACCTGGTAGAAACTGACAAAGGGCAACCAAATCTGCGTAACTGCGCTCGCTTAGCCATTGCCGACGTACCACGAACTCATCCCGAAAGTACCCCAGATGAGCGATTGGGCCTCCGAAAGAGGTTAGACCCAAACGCAAAAAAATGAGGAAAACAGTCCAGCGTGAATGTTGGGGAGTATCAGTGATGTTTGTTTGATTCATATGAGGCTGATCCAACATAGTAATTCTTCGTCGCGGGCATGGCGCATCGGTAGTCGGCTAGCTATGCCATCGAATGCATCCGCCTTGATTAAGTCATCAGTGGCTCTGCTGTTTCATTTCGTGGTGTCTGGGCAGTCCGATCGAGATGAGCGCGGCGGTCAATACGAACATGCTGGAAACCCACAAGCAAGCCTCCAACCCATAGGCCTGCAACACCCAACCTGACAGCAGGGCACCGACCAAGCGCCCCAGGGCGTCGGACGTGGCGGTGCTCAGGTACACCGGCAGCGCCACGACGAACCAGACGTCTCGGGCACCGAAGAGAAACAGCCGTGCGGCCGAGAGGATGTTGATG
>NZ_NIBE01000065.1:0-7293 GCF_002205115.1 Pseudomonas sp. DrBHI1 | reverse complement strand
CCCTGGTACAGCGACTCGGCGTTGCGCAGCAGGGCGCTGTCGTCGGTGGCGTCGGCGCCGACGATGACCTGGGTGCTCTGCCCGGCGGGGGTGAAGCGTGGCGCTCGTGGTTCGCCGGCGACGGCCTGCTGGCCGTGGTGGATTACGCCCATGGCCTGGCGGATGGTACTGGCGCGCTTCTCCGGGGCCAGGCGTTCGAGGCTGGCGTCGGTGGGCAGCTCGATGTTCACGCTCAAGCGGTCGGCCAGGCGTCCGGCTTCCTCGATCAGCAGCGGGTCGGCGTCGGGGATGGTCTTGAGGTGGATGTAGCCACGAAAGCCATGCTCCTCGCGCAGCAGACGGGCCACCCGGATCAGCTGCTCCATGGTGTAGTCGGCCGAGCGGATGATGCCGGAGCTGAGAAACAGGCCGCTGATGCAGTTGCGCCGGTAGAAGTCCAGGGTCAGGCGCACCACTTCCTCGGGGCTGAAACGCGCCCGCGGCACGTTGCTGGAGCGGCGGTTGACGCAGTACTGGCAGTCGTACAGGCAGAAGTTGGTCAGCAGCACCTTGAGCAGCGACACGCAGCGCCCGTCCGGGGTGTAGCTGTGGCAGATGCCCATGCCGTCGGTAGCGCCGAGGCCGTCGCGGCCACGGGAGCTGCGCTTGGGGGCGCCGCTGCTGGCGCAGGACGCGTCGTACTTGGCGGCGTCGGCGAGGATGCCGAGCTTGGCGATGAGCTGCATGGGAGTGTCCGAAATAACTGTTTATTTATACAGTATTTCGGGATTGGGCTGATGGCAAGTGTTTGCGGGTGGTTTTGATTGGGTGATGGCGCAGAGGTGCCTGGCGAGAGTTCTGTAGCACCTATGAGATCGAGCGCCGCCCGCGCGGCGCTCGATCTCATAGGTGCTGCAACGCTAACGTCGAACACCCTGAAAGGCCCAAATTTCAGGGCGATTCACCCTCGGCATGCTTGATTACAGAATTGTAATCTTCCCGCCACCGCCCCGATAACCACCGCTGCCTAAAGTCCCTCGCCAAAGCATTCCGCCGCTTGTCGACGAGGACTTCCGCCGTGCCCATCCCCCGCAAGATCGCCTTGCTCTGCCTGTTGCTGGCCGGCCCTGCCGGTGCCCAGGGCCTGAGCCTGGACCAGGCGCTCGACGCCGCCTTCTCCCAGAACCCGGACTTCGCCGCCATCGGCCGTGAGATCGGCATCGCCGAGGGCGAGCGCCGCCAGGCCGGGTTGATCCCCAACCCCGAGCTGTCCTGGGAGGTCGAGGACACCCGCCGCGCCACCAGCACCACCACCGTGACCCTCAGCCAGGCCCTGGAACTGGGCGGCAAGCGCGGCGCGCGGATCGAAGTCGCCGAGGCCGGCCAGGCAATCGCTCGGCTGGAGCTCGAGCGCCAGCGCAACAGCCTGCGCGCGGATGTGATCCAGGCCTTTCATGCCGCCTTGCGGGCACAGACCGCGCTGGAGCTGGCGCAACAGTCGCAGGCGCTGACCGAACGCGGCCTGCGGGTGGTGGAGGGGCGGGTGCGCGCCGGGCAGTCCTCGCCGGTGGAGGCCACCCGTGCCCAGGTCCAGCTGGCCCAGGCCGAGGCGGCGGTGCGTCGGGCACGCACCGAACGTGGTGTGGCCAACCAGATCCTGGCGCGTCTGACGGGCAGTGCCGAGGCCCGTTTCGACCGGCTCGACGCGAGCAACCTCTCACCCGGCCCGGCGCCGCAGGCCGAACCCCTGCTGGCCAAGGTCGAGCAGACCGCCGAATGGCGCCTGGCCGCGGCACAGATCGAGCGTGGCGATGCCAGCCTCGGTTCCGAGAAGGCCCAGCGCATTCCCAACCTGACCGTCAGCCTGGGCAGCCAGTACAGCCGCGAGGACCGTGAGCGGGTCAACGTGGTCGGGCTGTCGATGCCGCTGCCGCTGTTCGACCGCAACCAGGGCAACGTCCTGGCCGCCGCCCGTCGCGCCGACCAGGCCCGTGACCTGCGCAACGCCGTGGAGGTGCGCCTGCGCAGCGAAACCCGCAGCGCCCTGGAGCAGTGGGGCACGGCTATGGGCGAAGTGCAGGCCTACGACCGCACCATCCTGCCCGCCGCCCAGCAGGCGGTGGACACCGCCACACGCGGCTTCGAGATGGGCAAGTTCGCCTTCCTCGATGTGCTCGACGCCCAGCGAACGCTGATCGATGCACGGGGCTTGTACCTCGAAGCGCTGGCCCAGGCGACCGATGCCCGGGCGCAGGTGGAGCGGATCTACGGCGAGCTTTGAGCCTCGACCCATCGCGGGGCAAGCCCGCTCCCACGCATTCCCGCGGGAGCGGGCTTGCCCCGCGATGGGCCCTGAACTGCAACGACTTTTCCAGCAGGAGCAACAATGACCAACCCACGCAAGCTCGCCATCCTCGCCGCTGCCCTGGCCGTTATCGGCCTCGGCGGTGCCGCCTGGACCGGCACCCTCGGTAAGGCCGGCAGCGGCCAGGCCCAGCACGACGACCACGGCGAAGCCGGCCACGGCCACGACGAAGACAAGGACGATGGCCACGGTGAGTCCGCAGGCGAAAGCCATGCCGACGAAGAGGGCCAGCTGCATCTCTCCGCCGAGCAGATCCAGGCCGCCGGCGTGCAGCTGGCCACTGCCGGCCCGCGCACCTTGGGCACTGCCATCAGCTTCCCCGGTGAGATCCGCTTCGACGAGGACCGCACCGCCCACGTGGTGCCCCGCGTCCCCGGCGTGGTCGAGTCGGTGCAGGCCGAGCTGGGCCAGGCGGTCAAGCGTGGCCAGGTGCTGGCGGTGATCGCCAGCCAGCAGATCTCCGAGCTGCGCAGCGAGCAGCAGGCCGCCCAGCGCCGCCTGGAGCTGGCCCGCTTGACCTTCGAGCGTGAGAAGCAGCTGTGGCAGGAGCGCATCAGCGCCGAACAGGACTACCTGCAGGCCCGCCAGGCGCTGCAGGAGGCCGAGATCGCCGCTGCCAACGCCGGGCAGAAGGCCGCCGCCGTGGCGCCGGCCGGCAAGGGCAACCGCTACGAGTTGCGTGCACCGTTCGACGCGGTGGTGGTGGAAAAGCACCTGACCGTGGGCGAGGTGGTGGACGAGACCAGCAATGCCTTCACCCTGTCCGATCTGAGCCGGGTCTGGGCCACCTTCGCCGTGGCCCCGCGCGACCTGGACAAGGTGGTCAGCGGCCGTGGCGTCAGCGTCAGCGCGCCGGACCTCGGCGCCCAGGTGGAGGGCAAGGTCAACTACGTCGGCAGCCTGCTCGGCGAGCAGAACCGCGCCGCCACCGTGCGCGCCACCCTGGCCAATCCCAATGGCGCCTGGCGCCCCGGGCTGTTCGTCAACATCGCGGTTACCGTCGAGCGTTTCGACGCCGCCGTGGTGGTGCCGGAAAGCGCACTGCAGACCTGGGATGAACAGACCGTGGTGTTCGCCCGTACCGACGAGGGCTTTGAGGCCCGCCCGGTGAAGACCGGGCGCCGCGACGCCGGCCAGGTGGAAGTGCGCGAGGGGCTGGCCGCCGGCACCGTGGTCGCCGCCGCCGGCAGCTTCGTCCTCAAGTCCGAGCTGGGCAAAGGCTCGGCCGAACACAGCCACTGACCGGGGACGCCATTCATGTTCGAACGCCTTATCCAGTTCGCCATCGAGCAACGCCTGGTGGTGATGCTCGCCGTGGTGCTGATGGCCGCCGTGGGCATCCACAGCTACCAGAAGCTGCCCATCGACGCCGTGCCCGACATCACCAACGTGCAGGTGCAGATCAACACCGCAGCGCCCGGCTACTCGCCGCTGGAGACCGAGCAGCGCATCACCTTCGCCATCGAGACCGCCATGGCCGGCCTGCCAGGCCTCAAGCAGACCCGCTCGCTGTCGCGTTCGGGGCTGTCCCAGGTGACGGTGATCTTCGATGACGGCACCGACATCTTCTTTGCCCGCCAGCTGGTCAACGAGCGCTTGCAGGTGGCCCGCGAGCGGTTGCCCGAAGGCATCGAGGCGGCCATGGGGCCGATCTCCACTGGCCTTGGCGAGATCTTCCTGTGGACGGTCGAGGCCGAGGAGGGGGCGGTGAAGGACGACGGCACGTCCTATACCGCCACCGATCTGCGGGTGATCCAGGACTGGATCATCAAGCCGCAGCTGCGCAACGTGCCGGGTGTGGCCGAGGTGAACAGCATCGGCGGCCATGCCAAGCAGTACCTGATCGCGCCTGAACCCAAGCGCCTGGCGGCCTACAAGCTGACCCTCAACGACCTGGTCGCGGCGCTCGAGCGCAACAATGCCAACGTCGGCGCCGGCTACATCGAGCGCAACGGCGAGCAGTTGCTGATCCGCGCCCCGGGCCAGGTGGCCTCGGCCGAGGACATCGCCAACATCGTCATCTCCAGCGTCGATGGCACGCCGATCCGCGTCAGCCATGTCGCCCAGGTTGGCCTGGGCCAGGAGCTGCGCTCGGGCGCCGCCACCGAGAATGGCCGCGAGGTGGTGCTGGGCACGGTGTTCATGCTGATCGGCGAGAACAGCCGCACAGTGTCCCAGGCGGTGGCGGCCAAGCTCGAGGAGATCAACCGCAGCCTGCCCAAGGGCGTGGTGGCGATCACCGTCTATGACCGCACCAACCTGGTGGAAAAAGCCATCGCCACGGTGAAGAAGAACCTCATCGAAGGCGCTATCCTGGTCATCGCCGTATTGTTCCTGTTCCTGGGCAACATCCGCGCGGCGTTGATCACCGCCATGGTCATCCCCCTGTCGATGCTGTTCACCTTCACCGGCATGTTCAGCAACAAGGTCAGCGCCAACCTGATGAGCCTGGGGGCACTCGACTTCGGCATCATCGTCGACGGCGCGGTGGTGATCGTCGAGAACGCCATCCGCCGCCTGGCTCATGCCCAGCAGCATCATGGCCGCATGCTGACCCGCTCCGAGCGCTTCCACGAAGTGTTCGCCGCCGCCCGCGAGGCACGTCGGCCGCTGATCTACGGGCAGTTGATCATCATGGTGGTGTACCTGCCGATCTTTGCCCTGACAGGGGTCGAGGGCAAGATGTTCCACCCCATGGCCTTCACCGTGGTGATGGCGCTGCTGGGGGCGATGATCCTTTCGGTGACCTTCGTTCCGGCGGCGCTCGCGCTGTTCGTCACCGGCAAGGTGAAGGAGGAGGAGGGCGCGGTCATGCGCACCGCCCGCCGCCGCTACGCCCCGGTGCTGGACTGGGTGCTGGGCCGGCGCAACCTGGCGTTCGCCGGCGCCGCCACCGTGGTGCTGCTGTCCGGCGTGCTGGCCAGTCGCATGGGCAGTGAGTTCATCCCCAGCCTCAGCGAGGGTGATTTCGCCCTGCAGGCCCTGCGCGTGCCGGGCACCAGCCTGTCGCAGTCGGTGGACATGCAGCAGCGCCTGGAGAAGACCATCATCGCCCAGGTGCCGGAAGTCGAGCGGGTGTTCGCCCGTACCGGCACAGCCGAGATCGCTTCCGACCCGATGCCGCCGAACATCTCCGACGCCTACGTGATGCTCAAGCCCCGCGAGCAATGGCAGGATCCAGGCAAGCCGCGCGATGAACTGATCTTCGAGGTACAGCGTGCCGCCGCCAGCGTGCCGGGTAGCAACTACGAGCTGTCGCAGCCGATCCAGCTGCGCTTCAACGAGCTGATCTCCGGGGTGCGCAGCGATGTCGCGGTGAAGGTGTTCGGCGACGACATGGAGGTACTCAACCGCACCGCCGCGCAGATTGCCGCGAGCTTGCAGCAGGTGCCGGGAGCCTCCGAGGTGAAGGTCGAGCAGACCACCGGCCTGCCGGTGCTGACCATCGATATCGACCGTGACAAGGCCGCCCGTTACGGCCTGAACGTGGGCGATGTTCAGGACGCCATTGCCATCGCCGTGGGTGGTCGCACTGCCGGCACCCTGTACGAAGGCGACCGCCGCTTCGACATGGTGGTGCGCCTGTCGGAAGCGCTACGCACCGATGTCGACGGCTTGTCCGGCCTGCTGATCCCGGTGCCGGCCAGCGCCGCCGCCGGTGCCTCGCAGATCGGCTTCATCCCGCTGTCACAGGTGGCCACCCTGAACCTGCAGCTGGGCTCCAACCAGGTCAGCCGCGAGGATGGCAAGCGCGTGGTGGTGGTCAGCGCCAACGTGCGTGGGCGTGACCTGGGTTCGTTCGTCGAACAGGCCTCGCAGACGCTGATCGACCAGGTGCAGATCCCGCCGGGCTACTGGACCCGCTGGGGCGGCCAATTCGAGCAGTTGCAGTCGGCGGCAGAGCGCCTGCGGGTGGTGGTGCCGGTCTCGCTGCTGCTGGTCATGGCCTTGCTGCTGATGATGTTCAACAACCTCAAGGATGGCCTGCTGGTGTTCACCGGCATCCCCTTCGCCCTGACCGGCGGGGTGCTGGCGCTTTGGTTGCGGGATATCCCGCTGTCGATCTCGGCGGGGGTAGGCTTTATCGCGCTGTCGGGCGTCGCGGTGCTCAACGGCCTGGTGATGATTGCCTTCATTCGCAACCTGCGCGAGGAAGGCCGGAGCTTGCGCGCGGCGGTGGAAGAGGGGGCGTTGACCCGCCTGCGGCCGGTGCTGATGACCGCGCTGGTGGCGTCGCTGGGCTTCATTCCCATGGCCCTGGCCACCGGCACCGGCGCCGAGGTGCAGCGGCCGCTGGCGACGGTGGTGATCGGTGGGATCCTGTCGTCGACGGCGCTGACCTTGCTGGTGTTGCCAGCGTTGTATCAGTGGGCGCATCGGCGGGATGAGGACAACCTGGCAGAAGACGTGTAACGCTATCGCCAGGAGCGGCCTTGTGTCGCGAATGGGCTGCGAAGCAGCCCCAATGAACCATGCAACAATTGCGTGACCTGGGGCCGCTTTGCGGCCCTTTCGCGACACAAGGCCGCTCCTACAGGTACCGGCGCAGCCAGTGATCCAGGCTCAACCTTCCAGCCCCTTTCAACAGCAGCGGCAGCAACGCCACCAGGTAGATCAACGGTAGCTTGAAGTTGCCAAAACCCTGGTCGGTGATCGCATAACCCCGCCCCAATTCCGCCAGGCTCGACCACTGGCTCGGCCAGTGCACGGCGGCAATCGCCACCACCGTCACCACCATCAGCACTGCCGAGGCCAGACGGGTGCCGAGCCCCAGCAGCAGGAGCAGCGGACAGATCAATTCGGCCCACATCGACAGCTGCCAGTTGAGACCCACCGGCAACAGGTTGAACGGGAATGGAAAACTGCTTTGCAGGTCGGCGAACCAGTTGGTGCCGTTGAACTTCTCCAGGCCCGATTCGAAGAACTCCCAGGCCAGGAACAGGCGCAAC
>NZ_NIBE01000064.1:0-1355 GCF_002205115.1 Pseudomonas sp. DrBHI1 | reverse complement strand
TCAGATTTTTTGTGTGCGGGCCGGTAACGGCCTGCCGTCAGGCAGGCCCTGACTTTCACCAGGTCGGCCTGATGAACCGATCTCCGTACAAAATCGCGAATTGATTCATCGCACTTTTCCAATCATGCGCCGCTGAGCCCCAGTTCGCCGTGATGTTTCGCAGCCCCAGCCAGATCAGCTTGGTAGCTGCGTCATCGTTCGGGAAATGGCCTCGGGTCTTGATGATCTTGCGCAGCTGGGCATTGATACTCTCGATGGCGTTGGTGGTGTAGATCACTTTCCGGATGGCTGGTGGGAAGACAAAGAAGGGAATCACTCGATCCCAGGCGCGTCTCCAGGCCGCAACGACCGTTGGATACTGCTTGCCCCAGGGCCCGTTTTCAAACTCATCGAGTGCCTGCTCAGCCGCTTCGGCGTTGATGGCCTGGTAGATCGGCTTGAGCGCCTTGGCCAGTGCCCGCCGCTTGTCCCAGGCTGCAAAGTCCAGGCTGTTGCGGATCAGGTGCACGATGCACGTCTGCAGCGTCGTCTCTGGAAACACGGCGCTGAGAGCCTCTGGCATGCCTTTGAGGCCATCGGTCACGGCAATCAGCACATCCTCGACACCACGTGTCTTGAGATCGTTAAAGACCTTCATCCAGAACTTCGCACCCTCGGTGTTCTCGATCCAGATGCCCAAGATATCGCGCGTCCCGTCGGGTAGAACGCCCAGCGCCAAGTAAATGGCCTTGTTGCGCACCAAGCCTTCTTCGCGGATCTTCACCCGCAGTGCATCGAAGAAAATGACCGGGTACATGGGCTCCAGTGGCCGCTGCTGCCACGCGCCAATTTCTTCCATGACCTCGTCTGTCACAGAGCTGATGAAGTCGGGTGAGACCTCTGTTCCATACTGCTCGGACAGAAAGGCTCGGATCTCTCTGACCGTCATGCCACGGGCGTACATGGCGATGATCTTGTCATCGAAACCGGTGTACCGCCGCTCATGCTTGGGGATGAGAATGGGCGCAAAACTGCCGTCTCGGTCACGAGGAATTTCCAGCCGCAGCGGGCCATCGCCGGTCAAAACCGTCTTGCCACTCTTGCCGTTACGCTGGTTGGTTTCATCCTCTGGGCGCTGCGCGCCCGGCGGATAACCCAGGTGGTGGCCAAGTTCGGCGTGCAGAGCGCGTTCGATCAAGGCCTTCTTGAACGCCGCAGAGGCATCCTCGATAGCCTCTGCGGTCATCAGGCCCTCACCGAACTGCTCCAGCAGCTCTTTGGGGATTTTGGGCAGGTCACGCAAGGGTTTCTTTTTGGTTGGCATACATGCACCTCTTACTCATGTTATGCCCGAACACAAAATTTCTGACACCCTC
>NZ_NIBE01000063.1:5614-21476 GCF_002205115.1 Pseudomonas sp. DrBHI1 | reverse complement strand
GATCGGTTCATCAGGCCGACCTGGTGAAAGTCAGGGCCTGCCTGACGGCAGGCCGTTACCGGCCCGCACACAAAAAATCTGACACTTCCGGCTTGCCCCGCGATGGGTTCAGGATCAGTTGTTCGACGCCCCACGCACGGCGGTACGCGGCTGACGCCTGCTGCGCACGAACTGATAGGTCACCGCCAGAATCACGAACCAGATCGGCGTCACCACCAGCGCCGAGCGCGTATCCGCCTCCAGGCTCAACAGCACCAGAATGCCGGCAAAGAACACCAGGCACACGTAGCACATGAAACGCCCGCCGGGCATCTTGTAGGTGGACTGCTCATGCAGCGCCGCGCGCTGTTTGCGGTAGCTCAGGTACGACAGCAGGATCAGCGTCCACACGAACATGAACAGCACCGCCGACACCGTCGTCACCAGGGTGAAAGCTTCGATCACATTGGGTACCAGGTAGATCAGCACCGCGCCCAGCAGCAGGCAGGTGCAGGAGAAGTACAGGCCGTTGGCCGGCACCGCGCGGCGCGAGAGTTTCTCGAACGCCTTGGGCGCATCGCCCTCCTGGGCCAGGCCGAACAGCATGCGGCTGGTGGAGAACACGCCGCTGTTGGCCGACGAGGCCGCAGAAGTCAGCACCACGAAGTTGATGATGCTCGCCGCCGCCGGCAGGCCGGCCAGCACGAACAGCTCGACGAACGGGCTCTTGCCCGGCACCACGTCGCGCCATGGGGTGACGGCCATGATGGCGATCAGCGCCAGCACGTAGAACACGATGATGCGGACCGGGATCGAGTTGATCGCCCGCGGCAGGGTGCGCTCGGGGTTCTTCGCTTCGGCGGCTGTGGTGCCCACCAGTTCGATACCGACGAAGGCGAACACGGCGATCTGGAAGCCGGCGAAGAAACCGAGCAGGCCGTTGGGGAACATGCCGCCGTCATTCCACAGGTTGGCCAGGGTGGCGGTGTGGCCGCTCGGCGACTGGAAGCCGGTTATAACCATGTACAGGCCGGTGGCGACCAGGCCCATGATGGCGATGATCTTGATCAGGGCGAACCAGAATTCCATTTCGCCGAACATCTTCACCGTCACCAGATTCAGCGACAGCAACAAGGCCACGCAGCTCAGCGCCGGTATCCACTGTGGCAAGTCCGGGAACCAGAATTGTGTGTAGGCGGCGATCGCCACCACGTCGGCGATGCCAGTGACCACCCAGCAGAACCAGTAGGTCCAGCCGGTGAAGTAGCCGGCCCAGGGGCCGAGCAGGTCGGCGGAGAAATCGATGAACGACTTGTAGTTGAGGTTCGACAGCAGCAGCTCGCCCATGGCGCGCATGACGAAGAACAGCATGAAGCCGATGATCATGTAGACGAAGATGATCGACGGGCCGGCCAGGCTGATGGTCTTGCCCGAGCCCATGAACAGGCCGGTGCCGATGGCGCCGCCAATGGCGATGAGCTGGATGTGACGGTTGGTCAGGTTGCGTTGCAGGTGCTGCTCTTCGGAGGGTGTCTGGGAGGTCCGGGTCATAGGCTGCATTCCATTGAGGGTCAGTCTTTTTGTGAGCGAAAGCCGCGTAGGCTATCACGTCGCGTTCCAATCGCGGGTGTGGCAGATCGGCACGATCTTGGCGGTACAGCGCGGTGCTCGACATGACGGGAATCAATGGTTGTTGGTGCCGGCCTCATCGCGGGGCAAGCCCGCTCCCACGCTGATCTCACAGGGCAGGCGTGGGAGCGGGCTTGCCCCGCGATTGCGATATCAGGCCCTGACCATGATCTGGCGTCTCACCACCAGGCTATCCACCCCCCACATCACCACCATCGAAATCCCCACCAGCGGGAAGGCGACGCCCAGCACCACCATCACCCCCACTGCCGTCTTCCAGCGCGGCAGGTCATGACGCAGCGGCGGCACGCCCAATCCACCCGTGGGCTTGCGCTTCCACCACATCACCAGCCCGCTCACCGAGCCCAGCAGGATCATCAGGCACACCAGCAGGATGACGATTTGGTTCAGCGGCCCGAACATCTTGCCTTCGTGCAGCATCACCCCAAGCTCGGTGGCGCGTGCCACCGGGCTGTAGTCCTGCCAGCGCACATCGGCCAGCACCTTCCCGGTGTACTGGTCCACATGCAGGGTGGCGTCGTTGCGCGGATCGTCAGCGAATACCGCAATGGTGAACACCCCGTCAGCACTGCTTGGCAGGGTGATGCTGTAGCCCGGCTCGACCTCGCGCAGATTGGCGATGTTCTCGACCTGCTGCAGGCTCACCTGCGGCGCCGCCGGGGCGTGATCCATCATGTGATGCCCGGCATGCTCGGCATGGGCGCCGGACACTGGCATCGGCGTGTTCTCCATCGCCCACGGCACGGTCTGGCGGTGGGCGCTGTTGAGGTCGCGGGCTTCTTTGTCGGACTTGGGCACGTCGTTCCACATGGCCGCCGGGAAGCGGTTCCACAGGTCGGCATACTGTTTGCCCCACAGCCCGGTCCAGGTCATGCCGCTGAGCAGCATCAACAGCAGCAGGGCCGAGCCCCAGAAACCGGTGACGGCATGCAGGTCGCGCCACAGCAAGCGGCCGCGCGCGCTGAAACGTGGCCACAGCACCCCGGCGCTGCTGCGCCCGCGTGGCCACCACAAATAGAGGCCGGACACGACCAGGACAATGCCCCAGCCGGCCGCCAGTTCCACCAGCCGGTCACCGACCGTGCCGACCATCAGTTCGCCATGCAAGGCGCGTGCGATGGCCTGCAGGTTCTGTTTGCCATCCTGGTCGCCCAGTACCTTGCCGCTGTACGGGTCGACGAAGACATTCAGCTCGCGCCCGCCGTCATGCACCACGAACTGTGCGCTGCGCTCGGCGCTCACCGGCGGCAGATACTGTCCCACCTGGCCTTGTGGATAAGCCTGGCGCACGTTGGCCAGCAGCGTGTCGGCGCCCTGTCGGTGATGGCCGGCCTCGACCACCATCAGCTCGCGGTACATCAACGGATCGAGTTGCGGCTTGAACAGGTAGATGATCCCGGTAAGCGCCAGCAGGATCATGAATGGCGCCACGAACAGCCCGGCATAGAAATGCCAGCGCCACGCAAGGTTGTAGAAGGAAACGTTTGGTTTGCTCATTAGAGCCTCCCGTAGACCTTAAGTGGGCGCGGTCAGGTCCCGCGCCCGTTTGTTGTTGTCAGAAGCTGAAGTCGACCTTGGTCCAGAAGGTCCTGCCTGGCTCGTTCACCGGGTCCGTGGCGCTGGCCGGGTAGCCGAACCCGGCGTTCCCGGCCAGGTTCAGGTGCTCGGCGTAGGCCTTGTCGAACAGGTTGTCGACGCCCGCGCTGAGCTTGAGGTTGTTGTTGACCTTGTAGGCGCCGTTGAGCGAGAACACGCCGAAGCCTGAGCTTGTGTCGTAGTCCTTGCCGACCACGTTGCCCTGGTTTTTGGCAATGCGGTTCTGCTCGGCGACCAGGCGCCACAGGGCACCGACGCTCCAGGTGTCGCGGCTGTAGGTCAGCCCCAGGCGGCTTTCCAGCGGTGGCATCTGTGGCAGGGCCTTGCCGTCGCTGCTGTTCTTGCCCCAGGCGTAGGCCAGGGTGGCGTCGGCCTTCCAGTTCTCGGTCAGTTTGTAGGCCGCGCCCAGTTCGCCGCCCATGATGCGGGCGTCGACGTTCTGCGCCTGGGAGGTGAGCGAGCCCATCATGTTGCGCTGGTAGTCGAACAGGATGTAGTCGCGGACCTGCCCGACATAACCCGAGGCCCAGGCCTCCAGGCGCTCGTCGCGGTACTGGATGCCGAAGTCGAGCTGGGTGGTCTTCTCCGGCTTGATGCCGTCGAAGGCGTTGACCGAGCCGGCCGGGGCGCGCTTGGGCGAGAACAGCTCCCAGTAGTCGGGGAAGCGCTGGGTGTGGCCGAGGCCGATGTAGGTGGTGGCCGGAATCGCCGCCAGGTCGTGCTCGTAGCGCACGAAGCCGCTGGGCAGGGTGTCGGCGCGGGTGTCGCCTTCGGTGGCGCTGCCCTTGCGGAAGTCGCGGGCCGAGGCACGGTCCAGGCGGGCGCCGGTGACCAGGCGATCCTCACCGGTCGCATACCAGGTGAGCTCGCCGAAGGCGCCGTAGTTGTGGAAGTCGGCGTCCTTGGTCCAGGGCTGGCCCTTGTGCGCGTTGACGCCCATGCCGCCGCGCTGGCGGTGTTCGTTGGTCTGCGCGTCGATGCCGCTGATCAGTTGCACGTCGGCCCAGCGCCAGGTGGCCTTGATCCGTGCGCCCATGGTACGGCGGTCGACGTTGCTGACCATGGGCATGCCCATCATGCCGGTGCCCGACGGAGTGCGCAGGGTGTAGTTGTCCATCACGTGGTCAGCGTAGTTGTAGTAGACCTGCGCCTCGACCTTGTCGAGCACCTCGCCCAGGTTGGACTTCTCGAAGCGCAGCCCCAGGCTCTCGCGCTTGAACTGCGAACCGTCCATGCCGCGTCCGGCGGAGCGAGCCTCGCCGTCGCCCTTGCCAGCGGTCAGTTCCAGCAAGGTGTCGGCGTCCGGGGTCCAGCCGAGGCTGACGTCGCCGTTCCACTTGTCCCAGCGCGACGGCACGGTATCGCCGTTGCCGTCCTCGAAGTCGTCCGAGTGCGACTGGTTACCGATGAAGCGCACGTAGCCGAGCTGGTTGCCGGCCGCGGCGTCGAGGACCTTGTCGAAGCGGCCGTTGGAGCCAGCCAGTACGCTGCCGTTGACCCGGCTACCCAACTCGCCGAACTTCTCCGGCTCACGCTCGAAGAGAATGGTGCCAGCCGAGCCGCCCGGCCCCCAGATCACGCTCTGCGGGCCCTTGATCACGGTGAGGCGGTCGTAGGTTTCCGGCGAGATGTACGAGGTTGGCGCGTCCATGCGGCCCGGGCAGGCGCCGAGCATCATGCCGCCGTTGGTGAGGATGTTCAGGCGCGAACCGAACATGCCGCGCAGCACCGGGTCGCCATTGGTGCCGCCAGCGCGGATCACCGAGAACCCGGGGATGGTCTTGAGGTAGTCACCGCCGTCGCTGGCCGGCACGGGCTGGCGCGGGTCCTTGGGGTTGGTGACCACGGTCAGCGGCGAGCTCGGGGCGATGGCGGTGATCACCGTCGGGCTCAGTTCGGCCGTGTCGTGGATGTGGCCTTCGTGGCCGGTTTCGGCGGCAAGGGCCAGTGGCGCGAGCAGCGAGCCGCAGAGCACGGCGATGGTGCCGCGCAGGGAAAGGGCAAAAACAGGGGTGCAGCCGGACATAATGATTCCAGTCGATCAGTCATGAGTCAGCGCGAAGCCTCCTGGCTTCGGGCGTTTAGCGTGTGGTGTTCAGGCGACGATCGATCGGGGCGGTGCGCGGCTGCGGGCGCCGGGGAATACAGCCTGCCGGGCATGGCCCTGGCGCGTGGCGACGGTGAGGTGGGTGGGTGGGGTGACGCTGCCCGCGCTGAGCGGGCTGAGGCTTTGGGGCAGGGCGGGGCAGTTGAACAGCAGGCTGCAGTAGCCACACTTCTCCCACATCACATGCAACTGGCCATCGTTGCCGTGGCCGTGGTGCTCGTCGTGACCGTGCGCCATCGGCATGCTCATGTCCATGGGCATGCCCATGGCGGCGTGGTGCTCCATCGGCATCGACTGGGAAACCAGCGGGCCGATGAAGATCATCCACATGGCGAACAGGCTCAGCCAGCCGCCACCGACGCGCCTGCGATCAGGGCGGGTAGTGCGGACGGAGCTGTAGCGCGGCAGGCTCATGGCGAGCGCCAGTCAGTCGATCAGGTCAGTGCGCGTGCTCGTGCGCGGCCTGCTCGGCCGGTGGCTGCTTCTGCACGGCGACTTCGACGGTGATGTCACCGGCCTTCTCGAAGTGCAGGGTCAGCGGGAAGCGCTTGCCGTCGGTCAGCAGGCTGCGATCCTTGGGCTGCATGATCATCACGTGGTAGGCGCTGGGGGCGAAGGTCAGGTCCTTGCCGGCGGGCACCACCACGCTTTGCACCTGTTGCATCTTCATGGCGCCGGCGGCGCTCATCGCATGCTCGTGCAGCTGGGCGTCGGCGCTGATCGGCGTGTCCGCCGAGAGCAGACGGTCGTCGGTCTTGCCGTTGTTGTGCACGACGAAATAGGCCGCGACGTTGGGCGCGTTCGGCGGCAGCTCCAGCGACCAGGGGTGGGCGATGTGCAGGTCGCCTTTGCTGTACTCGTGGGCGTTGGCATAGGCGCCGGGCAGCAGCAGGGCGGCCAGGACGAGGGCTTGCTTGAGCATGGGGGAGTCTCCGATCTGTTGAGGTTCAGGCAGGCAGCGTAGTGAACTCAGGCCAGAGGAGAGGCTCGGGGATTGAGCGCGGGCCATAGCTGGCGCGGCGTGGGTTGGTAGTCGGCGAGTTGCGGCGAGTGCCCCGCTGGCAGCACGGGCGGGTTGTGCAACTGCGGCGGATAGCTGGGCAGGGCCAGCAAGGGCGCGGCACCCAGGCAGCACCAGCAGTTCATCATGCTGGCGCTGTCGTCGCTTTGCGTACCGAGGTCGATCTTGGCCAGGGCCTGGACATCGACCTTGGCCTTGTTGGCCATGCTGGAACAGAAAGCCCCCCACAGCAGCTGTTCGGCCGGGCCCTTGGGCGCGGCAGAAGACAGCGGCATGGCCAGCAGGTTGAACAGCACTGCGAAGCAGGCTATCCAGGCGATGTGCCGACGTGGGGGCATGGAGAGATCCGGTCAGGAATCGTGATGGCTATTGTACGGCGGAGTATAGGTAAAAAAGCTGGGGTGCGGTGAAGTGCCGCACCAGGGGCTGCTGCGCAGCCCATCGCGACACAAGGCCGCTCCCACAGGAGGATACGTTTCCCTGTGGGAGCAACTGTCTTGCTCACATGCTAAAAGCTGGCGCAATTACTGTGGGAGCGGCCTCGTGTCGCGAAAGGGGCGCAAAGCGCCCCGGCGTTATCAGACCTTGCCACGCCCCAGCAGTCCACGCACGGTTTCCTGCAGGTCAGCCGGCAGCACCACCACTTTCGAATTGTCGCTGCTCGCCAGGTTCTCCATCGCGCCAATGTAACGCTCACCCAGCAGGTACATGGCCGGCACGGTCTCGCTGCCCACCGCTTCCTTGACCAGGGTGATCGCCCGCGCCGATGCCTCGGCCAGGTTGATCTGGGCCTCGGCATCCAGCTTGGCCGCCTGCAGGCGCGCCTCGGCTTCGAGGATGGCAGCCTGCTTGTTGCCTTCGGCGCGGGTCACGTCGGCTTTACGCTCACGCTCGGCAGCCGCCTGGCGTTCCATGGCGGTCTGCATGCTCGGCGAGGGCTTGATGTCCTGGATCTCCACCGAGCGCACGGTCACGCCCCAGTCTTCGGTCTGCTCGGACATCGCCTCGCGCAGGCGCGCCTTGATCTGCTCGCGGCTGGACAGCGCTTCGTCCAGGTCCATGGCGCCGACGATGGCGCGCAGCGAGGTCATGGTCAGGCTGGTGACGGCGAACGAGAAGTTCTGTACGCCGTACGAGGCCTTCTGCGGGTCGACCACCTTGGCAAAGCACAGGGCGTTGGCGACGATCACCGCGTTGTCCTTGGTGATGATCTCCTGCTGCTGCACGTCGAGGATGATGTCTTTGGTCGGCAGGCGGTAGGCGACTACGTCCATGTACGGGATGACGATGTTCAGGCCCGGCTTGAGGGTGCTGTGGTAGCGGCCCAGGCGTTCGACGATCCACTCCTCGCCCTGAGGCACGATGCGCACTCCCTTGAACACGGTGATGAGAACGAATGCGGCGAGGGTGCCGACGACGATGAGGCTGGTCATGGTGCGAACTTCCTTTTAGTGCGGATTCAGGCCCGGGTGACCCGGGCGGTGTTGCCTTCGATGGCGGCCAGGCGCACGCGCTCGCCGGCGGGGATGTCGCTGTCGGCGACGCAGGTCCATTCCTCGTTGCCGAGGATCGGTTTCTGAAAGCGCACCCGGCCTTTCTGGAACTGCGACACGTTGGCGGTCAGCAGGCCGACCTCGCCGATCACGCTGTCGGCGGTCCAGCGCACGTCTGGCTTCTTGCGGCGGAACACCTTGAACCAGAGCACGGTGGTGATCGATGAGAACACCACCCACAGCAGGCCCTGCATATCGAGTTGCAGGCTGGGCGCGAGCAGCGAGACGAGCGACACCAGCACGGCGCCGATGCCGAACCAGAGGATGAAGAAGGTGGGGAGTACCAGTTCCAGCAGGATCAGGGCCACGCCGAAGACGAGCCAGATCCACCATTGCATTTCCATATGGGTGGAGCCTTCCAGAAGGGGAGAGGTGATTTTACGGCAGGATCAAGGCACAGGGCCATCTCGCGACCGTCAGCGTGGATGTGTCACCCAATCTTCCACACGCAGCCCCGGAACACGCTGGAACTCGCGCAGGTTGTTGGTCACCAGCGTGAGGCCGCGCGCGCGGGCGTGGCCGGCAATCATTCTGTCGTAGGGGCCGATGGGCGTGCCGGCCTTGGCCAGTTCCGCACGTAGCTGCGCGGTGTGAGCTGCGCCCTGAATGTCGTAGTCAAGCACATCGAGCCGTGCGGCGAACCCCTCGACAATGGCCAGATTACGCTCCGGCGCGGCGGACTTTTCCGCACCGTAGATCAACTCCATCAGGGTTACCGTGCTGATGGCCAACTGGCCGTGGTGCCGATTGAATGCCTCGCGCACCACTTGTGGCTTGTTCTTGATGGTGAAAATGCAGATGTTGGTATCGAGCATGTACCTGAGCATCAGAATCCTTCGCGCTCCTGGTCGGCTGGCTGTTCCCTGCTCGCCATGAAGTCCGAACTCACATCGTCACCCTCGAACCAGCTGTCCCAGCTTTCGCCGGCAGGCGAGATGATACGTGAACGGCCCACCGCGACGATGTCCACTCGGGTGACGTCTTCTGGAAGGGCGAGGGCTTTTGGCATGCGGATAGCCTGGCTGCGGTTGCTTTTGAAGACTGCACCTTGCTCCATGATGGGCCTCCTTGAAAGCGCAAATGTATGTCCGGAGTTTAATTCCAGGAGTGGATATGTCAATGGGATATACGTAGCATGATCAGGCCTTGAACAGGCCGAGTGCCTCTAGCAGCGACCCTGCATCGTGAAATGCCCGATCCACTTCCGGCAGCACCGGCCGCTCGAGCACCAGTACTGGAATCCCGCGCTCCCGCGCCACTTCCAGTTTCGGCTCGGTGGCCGTGCTGCCGCTGTTCTTGCTCACCAGCACGTCGATCTGCCGACGTTCGAACAGGGCACGTTCATCGTCGATGAGGAATGGCCCGCGCGCACCGATCACTTCGCAGCGGTCATTGCCGGGGCACGCCTCGAGGGCGCGCAGGGTCCAGAACTGGTGTGGCGGGATTTCGTCCAGGTGTTGCAGGGGCTCTCGACCCAGGGTGAACAAGGGGCGTTCGAATGGGGCCAGCGCCGCGATCAGCCCGGCCCAGTCCTCGACTTCGCGCCAGTCATCACCGGGCTGCGCCTGCCATGCCGGACGGCGCAGGGCCCAGCAGGGAATGCCGGCGCAGTGTGCGGCGAGGGCGGCGTTGCGGCTGATCTGCGCGGCATAGGGATGGGTGGCGTCGATCAGCAGGTCGATGCCTTCGGCGCGCATGTACTCGGCCAGGCCTTCGGCGCCGCCATAGCCGCCGACTCGCACCTGGCAGGCCAGGTCCTGGGGAATGCGGCCGATGCCGGCGAGGCTGTAGACATGTTGCGGACCCAACTGGCGGGCGATGGCCAGGGCTTCGGTGACGCCGCCGAGGAGCAGGATGCGCCCGTTCATGCCACACCCGCCTTGCCGACGATGCCACCCTGGCGGTCGATGGCGAACACTTCCACCTGCACCTGGGCCGGCACCACGCTGCGGGCGAAGACCAGGGCGTGGCGGCACACCTCGTCACCCAGGGCGATGCCGGAGGCATGCGCCAGGGCGAGGGCCTGCTGGCTGGTGTTGGCGGCGACGATCGCCTGTTGCAGGGCCTGGTCCGCGCCAATGGCCGCCGCCCAGCCCGCCAGTTGCGGCAGGTCGATGCTCGAATGACGGCTGTGCAGGTCCATGTGCCCGGCGGCCAGCTTGCTGATCTTGCCGAAGCCGCCGCACAGCGTGAGGCGCGGCACGGGTACCTTGCGCAGGTGCTTGAGCACGGCACCGACGAAGTCGCCCATCTCGATCAGGGCGATCTCCGGCAGGTTGTAGACCCGGCGCATGGTGTCTTCGCTGGCGTTGCCGGTGCAGGCGGCGATATGGGTGTAGCCGTTGGTGTGGGCGACGTCGATGCCCTGGTGGATCGAGGCGATGTAGGCCGAGCAGGAGAACGGCCGGACGATGCCGCTGGTGCCCAGGATCGACAGCCCGCCGAGGATGCCCAGGCGTGGGTTCATGGTCTTGAGGGCCAGCTGTTCGCCGCCCTGCACGTTGACCGTCACCTCGAAACCGCCGTGGTAGCCGCAATCGCCCGCCAGTTGCAGCAGATGGTCGCTGATCATCTTGCGTGGCACCGGATTGATGGCCGGTTCACCGACTGCCAGCACCAGCCCCGGGCGAGTCACGGTCCCCACGCCCGCGCCCGCGACGAAGCGAACGCCAGGTTCGGCGCACAAGCGCACCTGGCTGAAGAGCAGGGCGCCGTGGGTGACATCGGGGTCGTCGCCGGCATCCTTCAGGGTGCCGGCCTCGGCCAGGTCGCCCTTGAGGTGGCAGAACTCCAGGCGCATCTGCACCACCTTGCCCTTGGGCAGGGTGATCTCCACCGCGTCGTGCCGTTGCCCGGTCAGCAGCAGGCGCGCCGCCGCCAGGCTGGTGGCGGTGGCGCAACTGCCAGTGGTCAGGCCGCTGCGCAGTGGCGCGGGCTGTTCACGGGTTTCTTCACGCATCGAGAGGCTTCACCACGTCGAGCAGGGAGATCGGCAGGGCCTGGCGCCAGGTGTCGAAACTGCCCAGTGGCTGGGTATGGGCGATATGGATGCGGGTCAGCTCGCCGCCGTGCTGCTCGCGGAACTGCGCCAGGGCGACCTCGCTTTGCAGCGTGACGGCGTTGGCAACCAGGCGTCCGCCCGGCAGCAAGCGCTCCCAGCACAGGTCGAGCACGCCTTCGCGGGTGACGCCGCCGCCGATGAAGATCGCGTCGGGACGTTCCAGCCCGGCCAGCGCTTCGGGGGCCTTGCCGCGGATCAGTTGCAGGCCGGGCACGCCGAGGGTGTCGCGGTTGTGTTCGATGTAGCCCTGGCGGCCTTCGTCGGCCTCGATCGCAAGTGTGCGGCAGCTGGGATGGGCGCGCATCCACTCGATGCCGATGGAACCGCAGCCAGCGCCCACGTCCCACAGCAGTTCGCCGGGTTGCGGGGCGAGGCGGGCCAGGGTGATAGCGCGCACATCGCGCTTGGTCAACTGGCCGTCGTGACGGAAGGCGCCGTCGGGCAGGCCGGCTACTCTAGGCAGACGTGGGGTGTCGGGTGAGGCCTGGCATTCGATGGCGACCAGGTTGAGCGTGGCGATGTCGCCGTGCGGCCAGTCGTCGGCGGTGCCGCACAGCCTGCGCTCCTGTGGGCCGCCGAGGTGTTCGAACACCTGGAGACGGCTGGGGCCGAAGCCATGGTCGCGCAGTTGCGCGGCGATGGATGCCGGGCTGCTTTCGTCGTTGCTCAGCACCAGCAGGCGCATGCCACTGTGCAGATGGGCATTGAGCGCGGTCAGCGGGCGGGCGACCACCGAGACCACCTGTACCTCCTGCAACGGCCAGCCCAGGCGGGCGGCGGCCAGGGCACAGGAGGAGGGCATCGACAGCACCTGCAGTTCGTCGGCGGGCAGCTGGCGCGCCAGGCTGGCGCCGACACCGTAGAACATCGGGTCGCCGCTGGCCAGTACGCATACCGGCTCGCCGCGCAGGGCCAGGACCGGGGCCAGGGAGAAGGGGGTGGGCCAGTGCAATTGCTCGGCGGTCACGCAGCGGGGCAGCAGCGCCAACTGGCGTGGGGCACCGATGATTCGCGTGGCTGACAGCAGAGCGCGCCGGGCCTGTTTGCCCAGGCCGCTGAAGCCGTCTTCGCCGATGCCTATTACTGTCAGCCAGGGGGCCATCTGTTCCTCGTACCAATCATTGATCACGGGGCAAGCCCGCTCCCACGAGGGGGCGTGGGAGCGGGCTTGCCCCGCGATTCGTCTAAGCGTTCGACCACCGGTTTTTCATGCCGCCGGACAAAGCAGGCATAATACCGCGCCTTCTACACTGAAGCGCACTTTCACGATTGCCGGATACCCCCTTGACGCAGCCCCCGTCCTCCGAAGTTTCGCCCCGTCCCTCGGCCTGCCCGGGGTTGTGGCGCATCGTTGCTGCGCGCGACGGTGGCATTTGCCGGATCAAGCTACCGGGCGGCCTGCTGCTGGCCGACCAGGCCGATGCCGTGGCCGACGCCGCCGAGCGCTTCGCCGGCGGGGTGATCGAGGCGACCAACCGAGCCAACTTGCAGATCCGTGGCATTGGCCAGGATCACGGTGGGCTGGTCGAGCATCTGCTGGCCGCCGGGCTCGGCCCGCGTGACGCGGCGGGCGATGATGTACGCAACCTCATGCTCAGCCCACTGGCCGGCCTCGATCCGGCCATGCTGTTCGACACCCGACCATTGGCCGGGCAGATCCTCGAGCTGCTGGAAAGCACACCCCGGTTTCACAAGCTGTCGGCCAAGTTCGCCGTGCAGCTCGATGGTGGCGAAGCGCTTGCGATGCTCGAACACGCCCATGATCTGTGGCTGTCGGCGATGCAGCGTGAAGGACGCATCTGGTTGCGGTTCGGCCTCGCAAGCAGCCTGTCGAATGGCCTGGCGCTGGGCGCGGTACCGGTGGAGCAGGGACTGGCGTTGGTGCGGGCAGTGCTGGAGCGCTTCCTTGACCTGGCGACACCTGAGCAGTCTCGCATGCGTCAATTGCTGCAGGTGTGCCCGGTGGAGCACTTCCTTGAAGGGCTGCCCCTCCAGATCGACACCACATTGATGGCCTGGCAGCGCTCGGCGACGACCAGCCCCTGGCTGGGCGTGCTGCTCCAGCGCCAGGGCGTGGCCTTGGGCGCCGCGCCGCCTCTCGGTCGTCTGATGCCCGCTATGTTGCGCAGTGCCGCGCGCATCGCCCGGCAATTGGGCGATGGCAGCTTACGCCTGACGCCTTGGCAGAGCCTGGTGCTGACCTCCCTCGAACCGACCGAGCTGGAAAACGCACGCGCGCAACTGACGGCATCCGGCATGATCTGCGACAACGAACATCCCCTGGCGCGGGTCGTCGCCTGCACCGGCTCCAGCGGTTGCGCCAAGGCCCAGGCCGACACCAAGGCCGATGCCATTGCCCTGGCCGCACTGCTGCACCACGGCGCCCCGGGAAGCGTGCACCTGTCCGCCTGTCCACGTTCCTGCGCCATGGCCCATGTGGCCCCGGCCACCCTGCTGGCCCGCGCCCCGGGCCGCTATGACCTTTACTTGCGCGACGCGCGCTTGCCGGGTTTCGGCAGGCTGCGCGGCGCCGACCTCACCCCAGAAGAAGCAGGCGCCATGCTCGACCTGCCGACGGAGCACCTTGATGATTGACTACATCCGCGATGGTCAGGAGATCTATCGCAATTCCTTCCGGATCATCCGCGAGGAAGCCCGGCTCGAGCGGATCCCCGCCGATCTCGAAAAGCTCGCCGTGCGCGTGATCCATGCCTGCGGCATGGTCGAGGCCATCGATGGCCTGCAGTTTTCCGAAGGTGCCGGTACCGCCGGCCGCGAGGCCCTGGCCAAGGGCGCGCCGATCCTCTGTGACGCGCACATGGTCGCCGAAGGCATCACCCGCGCCCGGCTGCCAGCGAACAACCCGGTGATCTGCACCCTGCGCGACCCGAGCGTGCCGGACCTGGCCAAGGCCGAAGGCAACACCCGCTCGGCGGTGGCCCTGGAACTGTGGCGCCCGCACCTGGAAGGCAGCGTGGTGGTGATCGGCAATGCACCGACCGCATTATTCTACCTGCTGGAAATGCTCGATGCCGGCGCGCCGAAACCGGCGCTGATCCTCGGCTTCCCGGTCGGCTTTGTCGGCGCCGCCGAATCCAAGGCGATGCTCGCCGCCGACAGCCGTGGCGTGCCGTTCGTGATCATGCAGGGCCGCCTGGGCGGCAGCGCGATGGCTGCCGCCGCGGTCAACGCCCTGGCCACGGAGGTGGAATGATGCACGCACGCGGACGACTGCTGGGCCTGGGCGTGGGCCCGGGCGATCCCGAACTGATCACGGTCAAGGCTCTGCGCCTGCTGCGCGAGGCCCCCGTGGTGGCGTACTTCGTGGCCAAGGGCAAGCGCGGCAATGCCTTCGGTATCATCGAGGCGCACCTGCAAGCTGAACAGATCCTGCTTCCCCTGGTATACCCGGTGACCACCGAGGCGCTGCCCGCGCCGCTCTCCTACGAGCAGGTGATCAGCGACTTCTACGACGAAGCCAGTCTGCAGGTTGCCGCGCACCTGGATGCCGGCCGCGATGTGGCGGTGATCTGCGAAGGGGACCCGTTCTTCTACGGCTCCTACATGTACCTGCACGATCGCCTGGCATCGCGCTACGAGGCCCAGGTGATTCCGGGCGTCTGCTCGATGCTCGGTGGCGCCTCGGTACTCGGTGCGCCGCTGGTGTATCGCAACCAGACCCTCACCGTGCTCTCCGGTGTGCTGCCCCATGAAGAGCTCAAACAGCGCCTGGCCGCTGCCGACGCGGCAGTGATCATGAAGCTGGGGCGCAACTTCCCCAAAGTGCGCCAGGTGCTCGGCGAGCTGGGCCTGGATAGCCGTGCGCTGTACGTGGAGCGGGCGACCATGGCCAACCAGAAGATCGTCGCGCTGGATGAAGTCGACCCGCAGTCCTCGCCGTATTTCTCGCTGATCATCGTGCCGGGTGAGAAATGGCAGGGATGATCAAGGCACCGGCAATCGTCATTCTCGGCCCGGGCAGTTTGGCTACCGCTCAGCGAATCCAGCAGCGTTATCCACAGGCCGTGATCCATGGCCTGCAAGGGCGTGTGGAGGGTGCCGACCAATACTACGCAGTCTTCGGCGACACCCTGCGCGATCTGTATCAGCAAGACACGCCGATCATCGCCTTGTGCGCGGCGGGTATTGTCATTCGCACCCTGGCGCCGCTGTTGAGCGAAAAAGGCGTCGAGCCGCCGGTGCTGGCCGTGGCCGAGGACGGCAGCGCCGTGGTGCCGCTGCTCGGTGGCCTGGGCGGGGTCAATGTCATGGCCCGCGAAATCGGCGAGGCGCTGGGTGTCAGCGCGGCGATCACCACCAGTGGCGAGCTGCGCTTCGGCACTTGCCTGCTCAACCCGCCCGAGGGCTACGCACTGGCGGATCTGGAGCAGGGCAAGCGTTTCGTCTCCGACCTGCTGGCGGGCGAAACCGTGCGTGTCGAAGGCGACGCGCCGTGGCTCGAGCACGCGCAGTTGCCTGCAGGTGACGATGCGCGGCGCACCGTCCATGTGGGGAGCGCACTGCGTCCGGCCAGCCGTGATGAACTGCTGATCCATGCGCGTTGCGTGGTGGTGGCGGTCACAGGCGGCAGCGCTGACCTGGCGCAACAGGTGCGGGAGGAACTGCTGCGAGCGAATATCGCCGAGCCCGCGTTGGCCTGCCTGCTGGCGAGCGAAGCCGAGATGGCGGAGCCGACCCTGCACGAGGCTGCCCGGGCGCTGAACGTCGCCCTGCGCTTCGCCCCGGCCGCCGAGAGCCTGGAGCGGATGCTGGCTGATGCATTGCCGCAAGCGCGTGTGGGTTCGTCCATGGGGCTCGCCCACGCCGTTGCCGCGGCACCGGTCGACATCGACCGCGTTGGCCGTCGCCGGGGGCGCCTGGCCGTGATCGGCCTG
>NZ_NIBE01000063.1:0-5587 GCF_002205115.1 Pseudomonas sp. DrBHI1 | reverse complement strand
TGGCCGGCCCCTTCCGCGACGATCAAGTGCTGCACTGCACCGACAACCGCGAAGAAATGCAGCGCGCCCGCCATGCCTTCGAGCTGGCGGCCCAGGGCCGTTCGGTGGTGGTGGTATCGTCTGGTGATCCGGGCGTATTCGCCATGGCCGCCGCAGTGCTCGAAGCGTTGCACGAGTCCAGCGACCCTGCCTGGCAGCGCGTCGAGTTGCAGATCCTGCCCGGCGTCTCGGCCTCGCTGGCCACCGCCGCGCAAGCGGGGGCACCGCTGGGGCACGATTTCTGCGTGATGTCGCTGTCGGACAACCTCAAGCCCTGGTCGATCATCGAAAAACGCCTCGACCTGGCCGCCCAGGCGGATCTGGTGCTGGCGTTCTACAACCCGATCTCCAAGGCCCGGCCTCATCAGTTGGGCGTGGCGCTGGAAGTGGTACGTCGCCATCGCGACGCAGGCACCCCCGTGGTGCTGGGCCGTGATATCGGCCGGCCGGGGCAGGCGCTGCGGGTGGTGACCCTGGGCGAGCTGCTGCCGGAGATGGTCGATATGCGCACCCTGGTGCTGGTCGGTTCCTCGACCACCTGCACCTTCCCCCGTGCCGGTGGCGGCCAGTGGGTGTACACGCCGCGCTGGTACCCCGCCAAGCCTTGAGCGAAGCCGGGGTCAGGGCAGCAGGTAGCCCTTGATCCCGGTGAAGATGATCTGCGCCGCCAGGGCGCAGACGAACAGTCCCATCAGGCGGCTGACGATCTGCAGGCCCTGGTCGCCGAGCAGCCGCTCGATACGGTGCGAGAGGTACAGCACCAGGCCGACGGTGAAGCTGGCCAGGGCGATGCTGACGATGGCCAGCAGCTTGTCGTCCCAGTGCGGCTGGCCCACCCCCATCACCAGCAGTGCACCGATGGTGCCCGGGCCGACGGTGAGCGGAATGGTCAGCGGCACGATGGTCACGTCCTGCTGCACGTTGTCAGTCTGCACAGCCGACTTGCCCTGGGCCATGCCCAGCGCCGAGATGAACAGCACCGAGCCCGCGCCGATGCGGAAGGCGTCGGCGGTGATGCCGAATACCCCGAAGATCACCCGCCCGAACAAGTACAGCAGCACGCTGGCGACCAGCGTGGCAATGGCCACCCGCCAGGCCAGTTGCTTGCGTTCCTTGCTGGAGTGGCCGCGGGTCAGGCCGATGAAACATGAGAGCACGAAGAACGGGCTGTAGAGCACGAGCATCTTCAGGTAGACGCTGAACAACTCATGGAGCATGGGGGCGGGTCCGCGACGGGATAGGTGGCACCTGTATAGCACGGAACCTGCGGGATGGGCGCGGGCTTCTCTCAGGCCAGCGGGTCAGACACTACCTGACGCTGCCCCGCCCAGAACTGGATCAGCTCACGCAATTGCGACAGCTCCACCGGCTTGGCCATGTGCCCATCCATGCCGGCCAGGCGCGCCCGCTCCTTGTGTTCGTTGAGAATGTGCGCGGTCAGCGCCACCACCGGGGTGCGCGGACGTTGGTTGGCGGTTTCCCAGGCACGCAGCTGCTGGGTGGCTGAGAAGCCGTCGAGTACCGGCATCTCGCAGTCCATCAGCACCAGGTCGTAGTGCCTGGCCTTCATCGCCTGCAGGGCTTCCTCGCCGTTGCTGGCGGTGTCCGGCTCGAGGTTGAGCTTGCCGAGCATGCCGCGGATGACCTTGGTCGAGATGCTGTTGTCCTCGGCCACCAGGATGCGGAAGTCGCCGGGCAGGTCCAATGGCACCGGGCTGCCGGCCGGCAGCGGCGGCGCGGCCTGCTCGCGGCCGCGCAGGGCGAGCTCCTCGGCGAGGGTGGTCTTGAGCGTGTAGCCGGCCACCGGCTTGGCGAGGATGCGCTTGACCCCGGCGTTGCGGGCGATGATCTTGCTCGGCGCATTGCTGATGCCGGTAAGCATGACCACCAGGATATCGTGGTTCAGGCTCGGGTCTTCCTTGATCTTGGCCGCCAGCTGCATGCCGGTCATGCCGGGCATGTTCTGGTCCAGCAGCACCGCGTCGAAGTAGTCGCGCAGGTGCGCCTTGGTACGCAGCAACGCCAGCGCTTCCTTGCCCGACGGCACCGCGCTGACGTTCATGCCCCAGGCGCTGCACTGCTGCACCAGTACCTTGCGGCAGGTATCGTTGTCGTCGACCACCAGCACCCGCGCATCGCGCAAAGGGCTGTCGAGGTCGGTGGCCGGCTGCTCCAGGCGCAGCGGGTCCAGCGGCAGGGTCAGCCACAGGGTGTTGCCCATGCTGGTGCTGGTCTTGATGCCGAACTCGCCTTGCATCAGGCCGATCAGCTGCTTGGCGATCACCAGGCCCAAGTGGCCGCCGAGCTTGTTGCTGGAGAGGAAGTGGCGGCTGTGCAGTTCGGCCTGTAGCAGGGCATCGCGCTCGGCGGGCGGCATGGGCTCGCCGCTGTCCTGCACGGCAATGCGCAAGCGCGGGCTGTCGCCGCGTTGGTCGAGGGCCACCACCAGCAGGATCTCGCCCTGGGTAGTGTTTTTCAGGGCGTTGTCCAGCAGACTCGACAGGGCCTGGCGCAGGCGTGTCGGGTCGCCGCTGACGACCCTGGGCACCTGAGGCTGGGTGAAGCTGATCAACTCGATGTTCTGCTGCTCGGCCTTGGCCCGGAAGATGTTCAGGCAATCCTCGATCAAGGCATTGAGGTCGAACTGCACATCGTCCAGTTCGATCTGCCGCGACTCGAGCTTGGAGATGTCGAGGATTTCGTTGATCAGGGTGAGCAGTTCGTTGCCGGCGCTGTGGATGGTTTGTACGTAGTCGCGCTGTTTAACCGACAGCGGCGTGCCCAGCAGCAGCTCGGTCATGCCCAGCACACCGTTCATGGGGGTGCGGATCTCGTGGCTGATCTTGGCCAGGAACTCGGCCTTGGCGTTGATCTCGGCATCGCTGGCGGCCAGGGCGCGGCTGGCGCGGAAACGCTCCTCGCTGATCCGGCGCAGGCGTTCGCTGACCGCGAGGTTGAGCAGCAGGCCGCTGACCACCGTCAGCGCCATGAGGATGCACAGCAGCCAGGGCGTGGGGGTGCGGGTCAGGCCCAGCAGGGCCGGCAGCAGCACCAGGCCGCCGAGGTTGAATACCAGCATCGCCACGGTGAACAACCGCGCCGGACCGTAGCCCTTGTACCAGTGATAGCTGCTGACCAGCAGCATGCTCAGGCTGCCCAGTGCGAGCAGGGCGTAGGTCATCAGGTTCAGCGGCAGCGTGTCGACGAACAGCAGCACCATGCCGCTGACCGCTGCCACCACCATTTCCATGTGCAGCAGGCGGTTGAGCCGCGCCGAACTGCAGGGAGAGAAGAAATGCAGGGTGAAGTACAGCCCGGCCAGGCCCGCCAGCACCAGGGTCAGGTAGGCCGCCGGCGTTTGCGCGCTGTGCCACAGCTGACTCCACGGGCCAGTGAGATTGAGCAGGATCAGCGCGCTGAGCAGCATCAGGCCGTGGTACAGCGCCAGGACCAGCGTGGTGCTGGAGCGTGAATAGGCGAAGCGGATCAGGTTGTGCAGGATCAGCATCACCAGCCCGCCGAACAGCAGGCCGAACAGCAGCGACTGGCGCTGGTCGGCGGCGGCGTGGGCGGTGGACTCGACGCTGATGGCAGGGCGCAACTGGTGTTCGGAGACCAGTCGCAGGTAGATGTCCAGTGGCTGGCTGCTGTGCGGCAGCGGCAGCACATGGTCCCGGCCGCGCTGGGTCGGGCTCAGGCCATCGCCCTGGCGCCCATGGTGCAACTGGCGCAGCAGCTTGCCGCCTTCGAGGGCGTAGAGGTCCAGGCGCGACAAGTCGGGGGCGAAGATGCGGACCAGTTGCTCCTGGTCGTGCGGTTCCAGGCGATAGTGCAGCCAGAGTGCCTGGTCGGGGAGGGCGGCATCCAGTTCGTCGAGGGCCAGGGGGCTGAACTGGTTGCGGTAACGCTCGGAGCGTACATCGGACAATTGCAGGTTGCCCTGTTCATCGAGCAGCGCCGACCAGCCTGCGGCCTGTTCGGCGTGTGCCGGGAGCAGGCAGAGCAGGGTCAGCAGGCTGACGATCAGGGCTATGGCAATCCGAAGCCGACGCACGACGAAATCCCTTCTTAGCTAATGTGCCGGATAACAACTATGCGCGGCGCGCCAAGGCGAAGGCAAGGCCCCGGCGGGGCCTTGACGACGAGCCGAAGGCCGCGTGCGCGGAGCGCCACGGCCGTTCGGTACCTTTTTACTGCTGGTGCTCACCGCGCTCGCGGGCGATGGCCCGGTAGCCGATGTCGGTGCGGTAGAAGCTGGCGTCCCACTTGACCTGTTCGGCCAGGCGGTAGGCCTGCTGCTGGGCGGCCTCGACGGTGTCGCCCATGGCGGTGGCGCAGAGCACGCGGCCGCCAGCGGTGACCACTTGGCCGTTCTTCAACGCGGTACCGGCGTGGAACACCTTGCCTTCAAGCTTGGCGGCGGCATCCAGGCCGCTGATCGCGGCGCCCTTGGCGTAGTCGCCCGGGTAGCCGCCAGCCGCCAGCACCACGCCCAGGCTCGGACGCGGGTCCCACTGGGCCTCGACCTTGTCCAGGGCCTTGGCGAAGGCGGCTTCGACCAGCAGTACCAGGCTCGACTCCAGGCGCAGCATGACCGGCTGGGTCTCCGGGTCGCCGAAGCGGCAGTTGAACTCGATGACCTTGGGGTTGCCCGCCTTGTCGATCATCAGGCCGGCATACAGGAAGCCGGTGTAGACATTGCCTTCCTCGGCCATGCCGCGCACGGTCGGCCAGATTACCTGGTCCATCACGCGCTGGTGCACGTCGGCGGTGACCACCGGGGCAGGGGAGTAGGCGCCCATGCCACCGGTGTTCGGGCCGGTGTCCTGGTTGCCGACGCGCTTGTGGTCCTGGCTGGTGGCCATGGGCAGCACGTTGTGGCCGTCGACCATGACGATGAAGCTGGCTTCCTCGCCGTCGAGGAACTCTTCGATCACCACCCGCGAACCGGCTTCGCCGAAGGCATTGCCGGCGAGCATGTCGCGCACGGCGTCTTCGGCTTCCTGCAGGGTCATGGCGACGATCACGCCCTTGCCGGCGGCCAGGCCGTCGGCCTTGATCACGATCGGCGCGCCTTTCTCACGCAGGTAGGCCAGGGCCGGCTCGATCTCGGTGAAGTTCTGGTAGTCGGCGGTCGGGATCTTGTGACGGGCCAGGAAGTCCTTGGTGAAGGCCTTGGAGCCTTCCAGCTGGGCCGCGCCCTTGGTCGGACCGAAGCAGTCCAGGTTGCGGCTGCGGAACAGGTCGACGACGCCGAGCACCAGCGGCGCTTCCGGGCCGACGATGGTCAGGTCGACGTTGTTCTCGGCGAAGTCGGCCAGTTGCTCCAGGGCGGTGACGTCGATGGCGACGTTCTCGCACTTGGCTTCGGTGGCGGTGCCGGCGTTGCCCGGGGCAACGAAGACTTTCTCGACGCGTGGGTCCTGGGCGACTTTCCAGGCCAGGGCGTGTTCACGACCGCCGCTGCCGATGATCAAAACTTTCATGTCAAAACCTCGAATTCTTTCGGACGGGAGGCAAGGCCTCACGCTGTACGAGGTCGCAATGA
>NZ_NIBE01000062.1:71891-75348 GCF_002205115.1 Pseudomonas sp. DrBHI1 | reverse complement strand
GAAGTAAAAGCACCCTGCGAAAGCGTACGCCTCGCAGGGTGCCGGGGTGACCATCTCATTAAGTAACCCGCCGTAAGGGCGGAAAGGTGACTAAATGTCGATATCGTCTACGAATGCGCATAAAAAATTCAAAACCCACACCCTGAAACCCGAACCCACACCCTGAAACCCGAACCCTTGCCCAATCCCCCCCCAACCGCTATCGTCCAACCCCAAGAAAATTCATCCGATGACTGGACGTACCCACCTCGTGACCCCGCTCATCAAACGCTCCCTGGTAGAACAAGCCGTAGACCAGCTCCGCGACCGCATCGCCAAGGGCACCTGGTCGATAGGCCAGCGCCTGCCCACCGAACCGGAACTGGCCAGCGACCTGGGCATCAGCCGCAACACCGTCCGCGAGGCCATGCGCGTCCTGGCCTTCAGCGGCCTGGTGGAAATCCGCCAGGGCGACGGCAGCTACCTGCGTACCGCCGTGGACCCCTTGCAGGCCGTGCAGGTCATGTCCCGCTGCGCAGTCGAACACGCCCGCGAAACCCGCCATATTCTTGAAGCAGAAGCCATAGGCCTGGCCGCCGTGCGCCGCACCGACGCCGACCTGCAGGCCCTGCGCGAGGCCCTGGAACACAGCGCGCGGCATTTCCATGGCGATGTCGACGCCTACGTCGAATGCGACCTGGTGTTCCACCAGCGCCTGGTGGACGCCGCCCACAACCCCGCCCTGAGCGAGCTGTACCGCTACTTCTCCAGCGTGGTCCGCGCCGCCCTGCAGCACAACATGACCAGCGTCCCCCGTTGCCAGGCCGTGTTCGACCTGCACGGGCAGATCCTCGACGCCCTCGAACAACGCGATCCGGAACGGGCCAAGCACCTGAGCCGGACACTCATCGAATCCTGACAACGAGAAGGCCATGGCCGAACAACTGACCCGCAACACCGCTCCCCGCGAGGCGGAGCTCGATGAACTGCTGATCGACGCCGAAGCCGACGACGAGCAGGTCCAGCAACAGCCCGTGGTGCTGCGCAGGCCCTGGCTGTTGCTGCTGGGCCTGGTGTTGGTGGCGCTGAACCTGCGCCCGGCGCTGTCGAGCATGTCGCCGGTGCTCGGTCAGGTATCCGAAGGGCTGGGGCTCAGCGCATCGCAAGCCGGGCTGCTGACCACCTTGCCGGTACTGTGCCTGGGGCTGTTCGCGCCGCTGGCGCCGATCCTGGCGCGACGATTCGGCAGCGAGCGGGTGATCTTCGGCATCCTGCTGACCCTGGCGCTGGGCATCCTGGTGCGCAGCACCCTGGGCGCCACTGGCGTGTTCCTCGGCAGCCTGATGGCGGGGGCGAGCATCGGCATCATCGGCGTGCTGCTGCCAGGTATCGTCAAGCGCGACTTCCCCCAGCACGCCGGTACCCTGACCGGCGTCTACACCATGGCGCTGTGCCTGGGCGCCGCGATGGCCGCCGGGGCCACGGTGCCCTTGACCCGCCACTTCGATGACAGCTGGGCACTGGGGCTGGGCTTCTGGCTGCTGCCTGCCTTGCTGGCGATGCTGGTCTGGCTGCCCCAGTCCCGACAGGGCCATGGCGTGCACAAGGTCGCCTATCGCGTGCGCGGGCTGTGGCGCGACCCGTTGGCCTGGCAGGTGACGCTGTACATGGGCCTGCAATCGTCGCTGGCCTACATCGTGTTCGGCTGGCTGCCTTCGATCCTGATCGGTCGCGGGCTGAGCCCGACCGAGGCGGGGCTGGTGCTGTCCGGATCGGTGATCGTGCAACTGATCAGCTCCCTGAGCGCGCCCTGGCTGGCCACGCGTGGCAAGGACCAGCGCCTGGCCATCGTGGTGGTGATGCTGGTGACCCTGGGTGGGCTGTTCGGCTGCCTGTATGCGCCGATCGAGGGGCTGTGGGGCTGGGCGATCCTGCTCGGCCTGGGGCAGGGCGGCACCTTCGCCCTGGCACTGACCCTGATCGTGCTGCGCTCCAAGGACGCCCATGTGGCGGCGAACCTGTCGAGCATGGCCCAGGGCGTGGGCTACACGCTGGCATCCATGGGGCCATTCGCAGTAGGGCTGGTGCATGATCTGACCGGTGGCTGGAGCGCGGTGGGCTGGATCTTCGCGGTGCTGGGCATCGGGGCGATCCTGTTCGGTCTCGGCGCCGGGCGGGCGCTGCATGTGCAGGTCAGCAGCGAGCACGTTTGAGGCTCTGGCTTGATCCGTGATCGTCATTCACGACGCGAATGGGCATGGTGTTGCTGGCATCCAGGCAGTATCTTGCGGGTTTCGCACCTAGCGCAGGAACAGTCCATGAGCGATGCCAGCAGCGCCCTGATCACCCGTTTCTACCAGGCCTTCCAGCGCCTGGACGCCGAGGCCATGGTGGCCTGCTACAGCGAAGACATTGTCTTCAGCGACCCAGTCTTCGGCACCCTGCGCGGGCGTGACGCGGGTGACATGTGGCGGATGCTCACCGCCCGCGCCAAGGACTTCACCCTGACCTTCGACGACGTGCGCAGCGATGGCGCGCACTGGGTGGCGACCTACCTGTTCAGCCAGACCGGGCGGGTGGTGGTCAACGATATCCAGGCGCGCTTCGTGATCCGCGACGGGCTGATCTGCCAGCACGACGATACCTTCGACCTGTGGCGTTGGGCGCGTCAGGCGCTGGGCATGCCGGGCGTCCTGCTGGGCTGGACGCCGATGTTGCAGAACAAGGTGCGCCAGCAGGCATTCAAGGGGCTTCGCGCATTCCAGCAGGCGCGCTGAGGCGTTAAGCTGGCGGCCTTCTTCCGTTGCACCGAACCGAGCCGTGAGCGAAACAGCGCCTTCCCCCGACTGCAAACCCTGGTACGTCTACCTGGTGCGTGCCGCCAATGGCTCGTTGTACTGCGGTATCAGCGATGATCCGCAGCGGCGCTTCATCAAGCATCAGAAAGGGCAGGGCGCACGTTATTTCAAGACCAGCCCGGCGCAGGCGCTGGTGTATGTGGAGCAGTGGCCGGACAAGGGCGAGGCGTTGCGCCAGGAGCGGTTGGTGAAGAAGCTGCGCAAGGCGGCGAAGGAGGCGTTGGTGGCGTCCTATGCCGGATTCGGGGGGTAGTGGTCTCGCCGACGGTGGGGCGGGTTTCGTCCGTGGTCATGATAGATCGCTGGGACTGATTTGCTGCCCTTTCGCGACGCAAGGCCGCTCCCACAGGGAAACGTGATCGCCTGTGGGGCGCGAAAGGGGCGCAACGCGCCCCGACGATCTCAGTCCTTGCGTCGCTTCAACTGATCGACCAGTTGCGTCGGCAAGCCCTTGATCACCAGCGTCCCAGCCTCTTCGTCATACTCCACCTTCGAGCCCAGCAAATGCGCCTCGAAGCTGATCGACAAACCCTCGGCACGCCCGGTAAAGCGGCGGAACTGGTTGAGGGTACGTTTGTCGGCCGGAATCTCCGGCGACAGCCCGTAGTCGCTATTGCGGA
>NZ_NIBE01000062.1:46730-71848 GCF_002205115.1 Pseudomonas sp. DrBHI1 | reverse complement strand
GGAGAGTTCCTCCAGCGTCACCGGCTCGCCCAGCTTGGTCTGGGTGGTGGCGTAGTCGACCAGGGTCTGGGTTTTTTCCCGGGCAGACTCTTCCGGCAGGTCTTCTTTCTCGACGAAGTCGCTGAAGGCCTTGAGCAGGGTGCGGGTTTCACCCGGGCCGTCGACGCCTTCCTGGCAGCCGATGAAGTCGCGGAAATAATCCGAGACCTTCTTGCCGTTCTTGCCCTTGATGAACGAGATGTACTGCTTGGAGTTTTGGTTGTTCTTCCACTCGGACAGGTTGACCCGCGCCGCCAGGTGCAACTGGCCCAGGTCCAGGTGGCGCGACGGTGTGACGTCGAGTTCGGCGTTCACCGCCACGCCTTCGCTGTGGTGCAGCAGGGCGATGGCCAGGTACTCGGTCATGCCCTGCTGGTAATGGGCGAACAGCACGTGGCCACCGGTGGAAAGGTTGGACTCTTCCATCAGCTTCTGCAGGTGCTCGACGGCGACGCGGCTGAAGGCGGCGAAGTCCTTTTCCTCATCCAGGTACTGCTTGAGCCAGCCGCTGAACGGGTAGGCGCCGGACTCGCCATGGAAAAAGCCCCAGGCTTTGCCTTGCTTGGCGTTGTAGCTGTCGTTGAGGTCGGCCAGCAGGTTCTCGATGGCGTCGGAGGCTGCCAGTTCGCTGTCGCGCGCATGGAGCACGGCGGGGCTGCCATCGGGCTTCTTGTCGATCAGGTGAACGATGCAATGACGGATTGGCATGGAATTCTCGGTGGTCTGAGCGGTGAAAAGCCGCGCTGCAAAAGTCGCTCAGTTTACCTCAGGGCGGGGGCGATGCAGTGGCCAGATATTGGCACAAATGGCGGTTGTTCGTTTTTTGTTCATTTTTTTGCGATTTTTCCGAAAACCCCCGAAAAACCTGCACAAAATCAATGTCGACAGCGGATATTTCTCGATTCCTGTGGTAGCTTTGCGCGGTCTTGCGCCCCTTGGGTGGCGCATTGCTGGCAGATCGCTTGCGCGGTGTCGAACCAAACGCCGATTTGCGTATCTACATACGCGATCGACGCGGCCTCTGGATTGTCCCGGGCTGGCCCGACCACCGACCTAGCATGCTGCACAACCTCTGATTTGATAGGGAAGGAACACCACCATGGCACTGACCAAAGACCAACTGATTGCCGACATCGCTGAATCCATCGACGCGCCGAAAACCACCGCGCGCGCTGCTCTGGAGCAACTGGGCCAGATCGTTGCCGACCAACTGGAAAACGGCGCCGAAATCACCCTGCCAGGCATCGGCAAGCTGAAAGTCTCCGAGCGTCCTGCCCGTACCGGCCGCAACCCTTCGACTGGCGCTGCCATCGAAATCGCTGCCAAGAAAGTCGTCAAGTTCGTTCCAGCCAAAGTGCTGACCGACTCGATCAACAAGTAATTGTTGATGCGTTGACGAAACCGCGCCCGGCTTGCCCGGGCGCGGTTTTTTCATGCCTATGATTTGCGCGCGGCATGCCATTGCTGGCGTGCGCTGTCGTCCTGGAAGCTCCAGGCGACCATGCGGCTCTGCTTCTGCCCCTGGCCCATCTCGACGATGCGCACGGCCTTCACCCCGGCCTTCTTCAAGGCCGCCTCGATGCCCGGCAGGTTGCTGGCCTTGGACACCAGGCTGGTGAACCACAGCACCTGGGCCGCGTACTGCACGCTTTCAGCGACCAGTTGGCTGACAAAGCGGATCTCGCCACCTTCGCACCACAGTTCGTTGTTCTGTCCGCCAAAGTTCAGCACTGGCAGCTTGCGCTTGGGGTCCTGCTTGCCGAGATTCTTCCACTTGCGCTGGCTGCCGCGGGTGGCTTCCTCGCGGGAGGCGTGGAACGGCGGGTTGCACAGGGTGACGTCGAAGCGTTCGTCGGCCTGCAGCAAGCCACTGAGGATGTGCCTGGGCTGCGCTTGCTGGCGCAGGCTGATGGCCTTGTCGAGCTTGTTGGCCTGGACGATGGCCTTGGCCGAGGCCAGGGCCACGCCGTCGATGTCGGAGCCGGTGAAGCGCCAGCGGTAGTCGCTGTGGCCGAGCAGGGGGTAGATGCAGTTGGCGCCGACGCCGATATCCAGGGCGCGCACCTGGGCGCCGCGGGGGATTTCGCCACCGTTGTCTTCGCCCAGTAGGTCGGCCAGTACATGGATGTAGTCGGCGCGGCCGGGGATCGGCGGGCACAGGTAGTCGGTCGGGATGTCCCAGTGCTGGATGCCGTACTGGGCCTTGAGCAGGGCGCGGTTGAACACCCGCACGGCCTCGGGGTTGGCAAAGTCGATGCTGGGCTTGCCGTAGGGGTTGGTGATGGTGAAGCGGGCCAGGTCCGGGTGCGCCTTGATCAGGGCGGGGAAGTCGTAGCGGCCCTGGTGGCGATTGCGCGGATGCAGGGTGGGTTTGTTGGTCATGGTCGGATCCGGTGTTGCAGGCCCTGGGGCTGCTTTGCAGCCCTTTCGCGACACAAGGCCGCTCCCACAGGATAGTGGCGCCTTTCAAGCTGGCGCCGTCCTGTGGGAGCGGCCTTGTGTCGCGAAAGGGCCGCAACGCGGCCCCAGCGGTCTATCAGGTTGTTACAGCGCCGCAATCCGCGCATGCTGCTCGGTGAAGTTGGCCAGGGCCTGCTCCGACTCGGCCAGCTTGGCGCGTTCCTTCTCGATCACCGCAGGCGGTGCCTTGTCGACGAAGGCGGCGTTGGACAGCTTGCCACCCACGCGCTGGACCTCGCCCTGCAGGCGCTGGATCTCCTTGCTCAGGCGCGCAAGTTCCGCGTCCTTGTCGATCAGGCCGGCCATCGGCACCAGCACCTGCAGGTCACCCACCAGCGCGGTGGCCGACAGCGGCGCTTCGTCCTGCTCACCGAGCACGGTGAACGACTCGACCTTGGCCAGTTTCTTCAGCAGGGCTTCGTTTTCCTGCAGGCGATGCTGGTCGTCGGCGTTGGCGTTCTTCAGGAACAGCGGCAGCGGCTTGCCCGGGCCGATGTTCATCTCGGCGCGGATGTTGCGCAGGCCCACCATCAGCTCCTTGAGCCACTCGATGTCGCCTTCGGCGGCGGCGTCGATGCGGCTTTCATTCGCTTCAGGCCATGGCTGCAGCATGATGGTCTTGCCTTCGATGCCGGCCAGCGGCGCGATGCGCTGCCAGATCTCTTCGGTGATGAACGGCATGAACGGGTGCGCCAGGCGCAGGGCGACTTCCAGCACGCGCACCAGGGTGCGACGGGTGCCACGGGCGCGCTCGACCGGGGCGTTCTCGTCCCACAGCACCGGCTTGGACAGCTCCAGGTACCAGTCGCAGTACTGGTTCCAGATGAACTCGTACAGGGCCTGGCTGGCCAGGTCGAAGCGGAATTGCTCGAGCTGACGGGTAACCTCGGCTTCGGTGCGCTGCAGCTGCGAGATGATCCAGCGGTCGGCCAGCGACAGCTCGTAGGCCTCGCCGTTCTGGCCGCAGTCCTCGCCCTTGTCCAGCACGTAGCGGGCGGCGTTCCAGATCTTGTTGCAGAAGTTGCGGTAGCCTTCGACGCGGCCCATGTCGAACTTGATGTCACGACCGGTGGAGGCCAGCGAGCAGAAGGTGAAGCGCAGGGCGTCGGTGCCGTAGCTGGCGATGCCTTCGGGGAACTCGGCCTTGGTCTGCTTGGCGATCTTCTCGGCAAGCTTGGGCTGCATCATGCCGCTGGTGCGTTTTTCCAGCAGGGCGTCGAGGGTGATACCGTCGACGATGTCCAGCGGGTCGAGGACGTTGCCCTTGGACTTGGACATCTTCTGGCCCTGGCCGTCGCGGACCAGGCCGTGCACATAGACGGTCTTGAACGGTACCTGCGGGGTGCCGTCCTCGTTCTTGATCAGGTGCATCGTCAGCATGATCATCCGGGCGACCCAGAAGAAGATGATGTCAAAGCCGGTGACCAGCACGTCGGTGGAGTGGAATTTCTTCAGGAACTCGGTCTGTTCCGGCCAGCCCAGGGTGGAGAAGGTCCACAGGCCCGAGCTGAACCAGGTGTCGAGCACGTCGTCGTCCTGACGCAGTTTTACCTCGCTGCCCAGGTTGTGCTTGGCGCGCACTTCGGCCTCGTCGCGGCCGACGTAGACCTGGCCGGCCTCGTCGTACCAGGCCGGGATGCGGTGGCCCCACCACAGCTGGCGGCTGATGCACCAGTCCTGGATGTCGCGCATCCAGGAGAAATACATGTTCTCGTACTGCTTGGGTACGAACTGGATGCGGCCGTCTTCCACGGCGGCAATGGCAGGCTCGGCCAGCGGCTTGGTGGAGACATACCACTGGTCGGTCAGCCACGGCTCGATGACGGTGCCGGAACGGTCGCCCTTCGGGACCTTCAGGGCGTGGTCGTCGATGCTGACCAGCAGGCCCTGGGCGTCCAGGTCGGCGACCATCTGCTTGCGCGCGACGAAGCGGTCGAGGCCGGCGTACTGGGCTGGCAGCGAGGTGTCGATACCTTCGTTGACGCTGCCATCGAGGTTGAACGCCTGCACGGCGGCCAGCACGGTGGCGTTCTTGTCGAAGATATTGAGCAGCGGCAGGTTGTGGCGCTTGCCGACCTCATAGTCGTTGAAGTCGTGGGCCGGGGTGATCTTCACGCAGCCGGTGCCGAACTCGGGGTCGCAGTAGTCGTCGGCGACGATCGGGATGCGGCGGCCGACCAGCGGCAGTTCGACGAACTTGCCGATCAGCGCCTGGTAGCGCTCGTCGGTCGGGTTGACGGCGACGGCGACGTCACCGAGCAGGGTTTCCGGACGGGTGGTGGCGACCACCAGGTGGTCCTTGCCTTCGGCGGTCTTGGCGCCGTCGGCCAGCGGGTAGCGCAGGTTCCACAGGTGGCCCTTCTCGTCGTGGTTCTCCACTTCGAGGTCGGAAATCGCCGTGTGCAGCTTGGTGTCCCAGTTGACCAGGCGCTTGCCGCGGTAGATCAGGCCGTCCTCGTGCAGGCGCACGAAAGCCTCTTTGACCGCTTCCGACAGGCCGTCGTCCATGGTGAAGCGTTCGCGGCTCCAGTCCACCGACGAGCCCAGGCGGCGGATCTGGCGGCTGATGTTGCCGCCCGATTGATCCTTCCACTCCCAGACCTTCTCCAGGAACTTCTCACGACCGAGGTCGTGACGGTTCTGGCCCTTGGCTTCGAGCTGGCGCTCCACCAGCATCTGGGTGGCGATACCGGCGTGGTCGGTGCCCGGTTGCCACAGGGTGTCGCGACCCTGCATGCGGCGGAAACGAATCAGCGCGTCCATGATCGCGTTGTTGAAACCGTGGCCCATGTGCAGGCTGCCGGTCACGTTCGGTGGCGGGATCATGATGGTGTAGGACTCGCCTGCACCTTGTGGAGCGAAATAGTTCTCGGACTCCCAGGTGTTGTACCAGGAAGTTTCGATGGCGTGCGGCTGGTAGGTCTTATCCATGCGCGGCGGGACCCTTAGGCATTAATTCGGGAAAGCCGGGAAGTATAACCAAGCTGCGCGCTTCAAGACAGGTGTAGCGCCCATCGCGGGGCAAGCCCGCTCCCATGTGTTGTCGTGGGAGCGGGCTTGCCCCGCGATCCGGACGAATGGTTACTCGGAGCGCTTGAGCAACCGCTCCAGCCGTGCATCGAGGCGACGCTTGATTTCGGTCTCGATGTGCGGGGTAAAGTCGTTGATCACGTCCTGCATGATCAGTTGCGCGGCGGCGCGCAGTTCGGCGTCCAGGTGCAGCAGGGTGTCCTGGCGGCGGGTCTGGGCATCCTCTTCAGGTGCCGGGGCCGCTACCGGCGCTGCCTCGGCGACGGGCGGCGCAACGCTCGGCTCGTCGAGCAACAGGGGAATCTGCTCCACCGTCTCGGTCAGCAGCGGCGGTTGCAGGTCGGCGTCGCCCAGCAGCTCGCGGATCGACTCGAGGTCGTCGAGCAGGTGGGCGGAATGGGTCAGGGAGTTCAGCTGCTTGTCCATCGTCGTCAGAGTCGCTGTAAGCGGTGATCTTGCAGAGCATAGCCCTGTTCGCGGTAGAAACGGAATCGCTCGCGGGCGGCCAGGCGGATGGCCGGTTCCTCGACGACGATCTCGGCGACCCGCTCGAACTGGCCGACGAAGGCGGGAACATCGCCGCCCAGGTTGATCAGCAGGTCACGGTGTTCGCCGGCATCAGTGCCGACACCCAGCGCGACAATGGCGTCCGGGTGCTGTTCGGCGTGGTCGTGGGGCACGAAGGCCTCGCCCTTGAACTGCCACAGGCGCAGGTCGAGCTCGCTGCGTTGTGCCTCGTCCTGGCAATGCAGGTAGATCCGGTGGCCGAGGCGCCAGGCCTTTTCACACAGCTTGCAGGCGAAACCCAGCCGCACCGACAGCGAGTCGCTGGGCAGGATGTAGAAATCGACTTTGCTCATGATCGTTCAGTGCCGACCGGTGGCGCGCGGGGCGCCACCGATCTTGCGCCATCAGGCGCCGGCGCGGTCCAGCAGGTACTGGGTGAGCAGCGGCACCGGACGACCCGAGGCGCCCTTGTCCTTGCCGCCGCTGATCCAGGCGGTGCCGGCGATGTCCAGGTGCGCCCAGTGGTAGGCCTTGGCGAAGCGCGACAGGAAGCAGCCGGCGGTGATGGTGCCGGCCTTCGGCCCACCGATGTTGGCAATGTCGGCGAACGGGCTGTCCAGTTGCTCCTGGTACTCGTCGAACAACGGCAGCTGCCAGGCGCGGTCGTCGGCACGCTTGCCGGCGTCCAGCAGTTGGCCGACCAGCGCGTCGTCGTTGCCCATCAGGCCCGAGGTGTGGCTGCCCAGGGCGACGATGCAGGCGCCGGTCAGGGTGGCGATGTCGATCACCGCCTGTGGCTTGAAGCGCTCGGCGTAGGTGAGGGTATCGCACAGCACCAGGCGGCCTTCGGCGTCGGTGTTGAGGATCTCGACGGTCTGCCCGCTCATGGTGGTGACGATGTCACCCGGACGGGTGGCGCCGCCGCTCGGCATGTTCTCGGCGCAGGCCAGCAGGCACACCAGGTTGATCGGCAGTTGCAGCTCGAGCACGGCGCGCAGGGTGCCGAACACGCTGGCGGCGCCGCACATGTCGTATTTCATCTCGTCCATGCCGGCGCCGGGCTTGAGGCTGATGCCGCCGGTGTCGAAGGTAATGCCCTTGCCGACCAGCACGAACGGTTTCTCGCTCTTCTTGCCGCCCTGGTAGTTGAGCACGATCAGCCGCGGTGGCTGGTCGCTGCCCTGGCCCACGGCGTAGAACGCGCCCATGCCCAGGTCCTTGATCTTCTTCTCGTCCAGCACCTCGACCTTGAGGCCTTTGTGTGCCTTGCCCAGGTCCTTGGCCTGCTCGGCGAGGAAGCTCGGGTGGCAGACGTTCGGCGGCAGGTTGCCCAGGTCGCGGGTGAAGGCCATGCCGGTGGCGATGGCGCTGGCGTGCTTGACGGCGCGCTCGGCCTCGGCCTGGCCAGCCTTGGCGGTGAGCAGGGTGACTTTCTTGATGGCGCGGGGTTCGGCCTTCTGGCTCTTGTAGCGGTCGAACACGTAGTTGCCGTCGAGCAGGGTCTCGGCCAGCAGGCGGTATTTGCCGTAGTGGCCGTCGCGGCCGGTGACGGCGATGTCGTCCAGGGCCAGCACGGCGTCGCTGCCGCCCAGTCCCTTGAGTACGCCGGCAACACTGGCGACCAGCTTGCGCCAGGCGCGATCGCCGAGGGCTTCGTCCTTGCCGCTGCCGACCAGCAGCACGCGCTCGGCCTTCAGGCCCGGCAGGCTGTGCAGCAGCAGGGTCTGGCCCGGCTTGCCGGCCAGGTCGCCACGCTTGAGCAGCGCGCTGATCGCGCCTTCGCTGGCCTGGTCGACGGCCTTGGCGGTGGCGCCGAGCTTGCGCCCTTCACCGACGGGTACGACCAAGGTCGCGGTCTTGACGGATACAGCGGCTACGCTCTTTACAACCAATTCCATGTCTGGGGTCCCCGAATGATCTGTCTGTCAGTGGGCGCTGTCTTGTGCAGGCGCTCGGAACACGCGGCTGGCGGGCGATGCCTGCCAGCGGAAAAGCTGCCAGTTTGAGCCTGCCGCGAGCACAATGACAACCCCGATATGCGCCATGCTGCGTGGCCAAGTGACAGGCGCGGTCAATCACAGGATAATGCGCGCACTTTTACATGGAGGTTCGCCTTGGCGAACCGGCATTGGTCTTGGCTGTCCGAATCGTTCGTTTGGCTGTCCGCCCCTGACAACCCAGGAGTGTCTGGTTTGATCGTCTTTCGTTATCTGTCCCGCGAGGTCCTGGTGACCTTGAGCGCCGTCAGCGCCGTGCTGCTGGTGATCATCATGAGCGGGCGCTTCATCAAATACCTGGCCCAGGCGGCCCAGGGCGCGCTCGATCCAAGCGTGCTGTTCATGATCATGGGGTTCCGCCTGCCGGGCTTCCTGCAACTGATCCTGCCGCTGGGGCTGTTCCTCGGCATCCTGCTCGCCTATGGCCGGCTCTATCTCGAAAGCGAGATGACCGTGCTGTCGGCCACCGGCATGAGCCAGCAACGCCTGCTGACCGTGACCATGGTGCCGGCGGCGCTGGTGGCCCTCTTGGTCGCCTGGCTGAGCCTGAGCCTGGCGCCCCTGGGCGTTGCCCAGGTGCAGAAGATCATCGCCCAGCAGGATGCCCTGACCGAGTTCGACACCCTGGTGCCGGGCCGTTTCCAGACCTTGCGCGACGGCTCCCGGGTGACCTACACCGAGCAGTTGTCCGATGACCGCATCAAGCTCGGCGGGGTGTTCATCTCCGAGAAACGCTTCAACCAGGACAAGACCAAGGACCGCGCGCCTTCGGTGCTGGTCGCCGAAAAGGGCCACCAGGAAGTGCAGGCCGACGGCAACCGTTACCTGGTACTGGAGAACGGCTACCGCTACGACGGCAACCCAGGCCAGGCCGACTACCGGGCGATCAAGTACGACACCTACGGCGTGCTGCTGCCCAAGCCGGAAGTCGCCGAGGAAGTCACCGAGCGCGAAGCGATCCCGACTTCCGAACTGTTCGGGCAGGAAGGCATTCGCGAGCGTGCCGAGCTGCAATGGCGCCTGTCGCTGCCACTGCTGGTGTTCGTCGTGACGTTGCTGGCGGTGCCGCTGTCGCGCGTCAACCCACGCCAGGGCCGCTTCCTCAAGCTGCTGCCGGCGATCCTTTTGTACATGGCCTATCTGACGATGCTGATTTCCGTGCGTAGCGCCCTGGAGAAGGGCAAGCTGCCCATCTCGCTGGGCATGTGGTGGGTCCATGGCCTGTTCCTGCTGATCGGCCTGGCGCTGATGTACTGGGAGCCGCTGCGTCTCAAGCGCGCTGCCCGTCGTGCGGAGGTGGCCCGTGGTTAAACTGGACCGCTACATCGGCAAGAGCGTGCTGCTGGCGATCGTCGCCGTGCTCGGCATCATCCTCGGCTTGGCGTCGCTGTTTGCCCTGATCGACGAACTGAATGACCTGAGCGCGACCTACACCTTCCTGGACGCTGGCAGCTTCGTCCTGCTGACCGCCCCTCGGCGGCTCTACGACATGCTGCCGATGGCGGCCCTGATCGGCTGCCTGATCGGCTTGGGCAGCCTGGCCAGCAGCAGCGAACTGACCATCATGCGCGCCGCCGGTGTGTCCATCGGTCGCATCGTCTGGGCGGTGATGAAGCCGATGCTGGTGCTGATGCTGGTCGGCCTGCTGATCGGCGAGTACGTGGCCCCGGTAACCGAGAACAAGGCCCAGGCCGACCGTTCGTTGGCCCAGGGCGGTGGCGAGGCGCAAAGCTCCAAGCGCGGTATGTGGCACCGCCAGGGCGAGGAGTTCGTGCACATCAACTCGGTGCAGCCCAATGGCCTGCTGCTGGGCGTGACCCGCTACCGCTTCGACGCCGAGCGCAAGATCCAGACCTCCAGCTTCGCCCGCCGGGCGCAGTACGTCGAAGGCAAGTGGATGCTCAACGATGTCTCCACCACGTACTTCCGCGGCGACCACACCGAAGTGGTCAAGAGCCCCGAGGAAGTGTGGGACGTCTCGGTGACGCCGGAGCTGCTCAACACCGTGGTGCTGGCGCCGGAGTCGCTGTCGATCACCGGGCTGTGGGACTATATCCATTATCTGGCCGACCAGGGGCTGAACAACTCGCGCTACTGGCTGGCGTTCTGGACCAAGGTCCTGCAGCCGCTGGTCACCGCGGCGCTGGTATTGATGGCGATCTCGTTCATCTTCGGCCCGCTGCGTTCCGTGACCCTGGGTCAGCGCGTGTTCACTGGCGTGCTGGTGGGCTTCGTGTTCCGCATCGCCGGGGACCTGCTGGGGCCATCGAGCCAGGTGTTCGGCTTCCCACCGTTGCTGGCAGTGGTGATCCCCGCTGGGATCTGCGCGCTGGCCGGATTGTGGTTGATGCGCCGGGCGGGTTGATGGCCTGAGCCACACAAAGAAGCCGACCCTGGGGTCGGCTTTTTTGTGCGCAACATGACGATGATGTCCGCCCAGGCTACTTCTTGCGCTTGGGCAGGCGCACCAGCTGGGTCTCGGAGTAGATGTCGTGCCAACTGCGCTGCCGCTTGTCGATCAGCGACCAGAAGAACCCCAGCCCCAGGCACAGCCACGAGGCGATCGACACCAGAAAGCGCAGCAGCGCCTGCCACAGGCTGATGGCGCTGCCGTCGGCGTTCTGCACCCGCACCCCCCACACCTGCATGCCCAGGGTCTGGCCGCCGTGGGTCCAGAACTTGGCGAAGAAGCCGAACAGGGCGAACAGCAGGATCGTCGACAGCAGCGGGTCGCCATCCAGCGCGCCGGCTTCTGTCAGCTCACGCATGCGCGCCTCACCGATGATCGCCATCTGGATCATCTTGTAGGCGCCGGCGGTGACGATCAGCAGGGCGGTGCACAGCAGGAAGTCATAGAACATCGCCGCCAGCCGGCGACCCAGGCCGACGGGGGGGAAATCACCCTGGGGTGAGAGCAGGGGCTTGGACATGCAGGACGGCTCCGAATGGCGAGGCCGCCATTCTACGGGCAAAAAAAAACCCCTGCACTTGGCAGGGGCTTTTTGAGTCGGGTAATCGCTTATGCGACAACCTGAACTTTGTCAGCCTGCAGGCCTTTCTGGCCTTGCACGGCTTCGAAGGTGACTTTCTGGCCTTCTTTCAGGCTCTTGAAGCCGTTGCCTTCGATGGCACGGAAGTGAACAAACAGATCAGCACCGCTTTCTGGGGTGATGAAGCCGTAACCTTTTTCGTCGTTAAACCACTTGACGGTACCGTTCTGACGAGTCGACATTGTCTTTCTTCCTATGAAACTCAATTTTAATGACAGTTACTTTCGCATCATTTTTTATGCGAAAGATTACCGGGCTGGGTTGCAGGAAAGTAAGAGACGTCGAACGGGTTGTAGCAGATTGCGGCTACTGGCCCAGGTCACGAACTGTTGCGACCCATGCAAACACAGTGCGATGACTCTACGCCAACTGCCGAGCGAAAAACAAGCCCTTCCAGCGGGTGAAAATCAGGGTTTTCCCGATAACCGAACGATTTGTCGGAAACGGCGTGGCGCCTGGGCTGGCGCTATGTTCAGAAGTTATTGGACAGGTTCGAAAACGAATATGTCGAACCCGTCCAATCCACTCATTCAGCCACGGTAGTAACGTTGTGCCACGAAAGGCATTTTGCTGACCTTCAGGGCAACTTGCTTGCCACGGACGACGGCAAACAACGCCGTGTCGAGGGCCGCATGTTCGCTATCGACATAGCCCATGGCCACGGGCGCGCCGAGCGTCGGACCGAAGCCGCCGCTGCACACTTCGCCGACCACCTTGCCAGCCTGGTCGACGATCTGCGCGCCCTCACGCACAGGCGTGCGTTCCTGGGGCAGCAGGCCGACCCGCTTGCGCGCCACGCCAGCCTGTTGCTGGGCGAACACGGTGTCGGCGCCAGGGAAGCCGCCCGCGCGGGTGCCATCGGCGCGGCGCACCTTGGAGATGGCCCACAGCAGGCTGGCCTCGATCGGGGTGGTGGTGGTGTCCATGTCGTGGCCGTACAGGCACAGGCCGGCTTCCAGGCGCAGCGAGTCGCGCGCGCCCAGGCCGATCGGCTGGACCTCGGGCTCGGCCAGCAAGCGGCGGGCCAGGGCTTCGGCGGCGGCGGCCGGCACCGAGATCTCGTAGCCGTCCTCGCCGGTGTAGCCCGAGCGGCTGACGAAGCAATCGTTGCCGAGCAGGCTGACCGGGCGGAACTGCATGAAGGTCATGCCGGCCACTTCCGGGGCCAGGCGTTCCAGCACCTTGACCGCCGCCGGGCCTTGCAGGGCGAGCAGGGCGCGCTGCTCGAACAGTGGCTGGATCTCGCAGCGATCACCGATATGGTTGCGCAGGTGCGCCAGGTCCTGGTCCTTGCAGGCGGCGTTGACCACCAGGAACAGGGTGTCGTCACCGAGGTTGGCGACCATCAGGTCGTCGAGGATGCCGCCCTCGGCGTTGGTGAACATGGCGTAGCGCTGCATGCCCACCGGCAGGTCGACGATGTCCACCGGCACCAGGGTTTCCAGGGCACGGGCGGCGTCGCTGCCGCGCAGGATGATCTGACCCATGTGCGAGACGTCGAACAGGCCGGCCTGCTCGCGGGTATGCAGGTGCTCCTTGAGCACGCCCAGCGGGTACTGTACCGGCATGTCGTAGCCGGCGAAGGGCACCATGCGTGCTCCCAGCTCCAGGTGCAGGGCGTGCAGTGGGGTCTTGTGCAGTGTTTCGGACATCGGTGACTCCTCGTTTTTGTTCGGGTCAACATTCGATGATGTTGACGGCCAGACCGCCGCGGGCGGTCTCCTTGTATTTGCTTTTCATGTCGGCGCCGGTCTGGCGCATCGTGCGGATGACCTTGTCGAGTGAGACGTAATGCTGCCCGTCGCCGCGCAGGGCCATGCGCACCGCGTTGATCGCCTTCACCGAGCCCATGGCGTTGCGCTCGATACAGGGCACCTGCACCAGCCCGCCGATGGGGTCGCAGGTCAGGCCCAGGTTGTGTTCCATGCCGATCTCGGCGGCGTTTTCCACCTGCTGCGGGGTACCCCCCATCACTTCGCACAGGGCGCCGGCGGCCATCGAGCAGGCCACGCCGACCTCGCCCTGGCAGCCGACCTCGGCGCCGGAGATCGAGGCGTTTTCCTTGTAGAGGATGCCAATCGCCGCCGCGGTGAGCAGGAAGCGCACCACGCCGTCCTCATTGGCACCGGGGACGAAGCGCATGTAGTAGTGCAGCACCGCCGGGACGATGCCGGCCGCGCCGTTGGTCGGTGCGGTGACCACGCGGCCGCCGTAGGCGTTTTCCTCGTTCACCGCCAGGGCATAAAGGTTGACCCAGTCGAGCACCGACAGCGCATCACGCAGGCTCGCCTCCGGATGGCGGCTGAGCTGGCGATACAGTGCCGGCGCCCGGCGCTTGACCTTGAGCCCGCCGGGCAGGATGCCCTCGTGGCGGCAGCCGGCCTCGACGCAGTCCTGCATCACCTGCCAGATGCGCAGCAGGCCGGCACGGGTCTCGGCTTCCGGGCGCCAGGCGGCTTCGTTGGCCAGCATCACCTGGCTGAACGAAAGGTGCTGCGCGGTGCAATGGCCGAGCAGTTCCTTGCCGGTCTTGAACGGGTAGGGCAGCACGGTGCTGTCTTCGACGATGCGGTCATGGCCCGCCGCGTCCTCGTCGACCACGAAGCCGCCCCCCACCGAGTAGTACTCGCGGCTGCGGATCTGCAGCCCGGCCTGGTCGAAGGCACGGAAGATCATGCCGTTGGGGTGGTAGTCCAGCGGCTTGCGGATCATCGCCAGGTGCTGCTTCTCGACGAAGACGATTTCGTGCTCGCCGAGCAGGCGCAGGTGGCCGCTGTCGCGGATCGCCTGCAAGCGGGCTGGGATGGACTCGGTGTCGACGGTATCGGGGTGTTCGCCTTCCAGGCCCAGCAGCACGGCCTTGTCGCTGCCGTGGCCCTTGCCGGTGGCGCCGAGCGAGCCGTACAGCTCGGCCTTGACCGTGGCCGTACCGGCCAGCAGGCCATCACGGCGCAGGCCTTCGGCAAAGCGCGCGGCGGCACGCATCGGCCCGACCGTGTGCGAGCTGGAGGGGCCGATGCCGATCTTGAACAGGTCGAAGACGCTCAGGGACATGGTGCAACCTCCTGGGTGAGTCGGCATGCGCGGGAGTGGACTGCGTGGGAGCGGGCTTGCCCCGCGATAGGGCCGATACCGCAAATCGCGGGGCAAGCCCGCTCCCACAAAGCCTGCTCCCACAGGCTCACTCCTGCATGGAAGAGCTATCAGACGTCCTGATAGCTCTCGATCGACGGGCAGGCGCAGACCAGGTTGCGGTCGCCGAACACGTTGTCGACGCGGCCCACCGGTGGCCAGTACTTGCCTTCCACCAGGCTCGGCAGCGGGTACACCGCCTGCTCGCGGCTATAGCCGTGGGTCCATTCGCCGGCCAGCTCCGCCGCGGTGTGCGGGGCGTTCTTCAGCGGGTTGTCGTCCTTGTCCAGGCTGCCGTTCTCGACGGCGCGAATCTCCTCGCGGATCTGGATCATCGCGTTGCAGAAGCGGTCCAGTTCCTCTTTGGACTCGCTTTCGGTCGGTTCGATCATCAGCGTGCCGGCCACCGGGAAGGACATGGTCGGGGCGTGGAAGCCGAAGTCGATCAGGCGCTTGGCCACGTCGTCGACGCTGATGCCGCTGGTGTCCTTGAGCGGACGCAGGTCGAGGATGCACTCATGCGCCACCAGGCCGTTGCCACCGGTGTACAGCACAGGATAGTGCTCTTCCAGGCGGCGGGCGATGTAGTTGGCGTTGAGGATCGCCATCTGCGAGGCGCGCTTGAGACCGGCGCCACCCATCATGCGAATGTACATCCAGGTGATAGGCAGGATGCTGGCGCTGCCGAAGGGTGCGGCACAGACCGCGCCCTGGGTGTTTTCCAGCGCGGCGTGACCGGGCAGGAACGGCGCCAGGTGCGACTTGACGCCGATCGGGCCGACGCCCGGGCCGCCACCGCCGTGGGGGATACAGAAGGTCTTGTGCAGGTTCAGGTGCGAGACGTCGCCGCCGAACTTGCCCGGGGCGCACAGGCCGACCATGGCGTTCATGTTGGCGCCGTCGATGTACACCTGGCCGCCGTTGTCATGGATGATCGCGCAGATCTCGCCGATGGCTTCCTCGAACACGCCGTGGGTCGACGGGTAGGTGATCATGATCGCCGCCAGGCGCTCACGGTGCTCGATGGCCTTGGCGCGCAGGTCGTCGATGTCGACGTTGCCACGGGCGTCGCAGGCGGTGACCACCACGCGCATGCCGGCCATGTGCGCGGTGGCGGGGTTGGTGCCGTGGGCCGAGGACGGGATCAGGCAGATGTCGCGGTGGCTGTCGCCGCGGCTGCGGTGGTAGGCGCGGATCGCCAACAGGCCGGCGTACTCGCCTTGGGAGCCGGCGTTGGGCTGCAGCGACACGGCGTCATAGCCGGTGGCGGCGCAGAGCATGGCTTCCAGCTCGGTAGTCATCTGCAGGTAACCCTGGCTCTGCTCGGCCGGGGCGAACGGGTGCAGGTTGCCGAACTCGGCCCAGGTCACCGGGATCATCTCGCTGGCGGCGTTGAGCTTCATGGTGCACGAACCCAGCGGGATCATGCTGCGGTCCAGCGCCAGGTCCTTGTCGGCCAGACGGCGCAGGTAGCGCATCAGCTCGGTTTCGCTGTGATAGCGGTTGAACACCGGGTGCTCGAGGATTGCCGACTGGCGCAGCAGGCCGGCCGGCAGGCGCACGGCGATGGTGTTGGCCAGGGCGGTGAAGTCAGGGATGGCCTGGCCGTCGGCGAACAGCTGCCACAGGGCCTCGACATCGGCCTGGGTGCTGGTTTCGTCCAGCGACAGGCCCAGCTGGGCGGCGTCGACCTGGCGAAGGTTGATGCCTTGGGCGCGTGCCTTGTCGTGCAGTGCGCTGGTGCTCTCTCCCGTGGCCAGGGTCAGGGTGTCGAAGAAATCGCCGGTGACGACCTTGATGCCCAGCTTGGTCAGGCCGGTAGCGAGGATCGCGGTCAGCGCGTGGGTGCGTTCGGCGATCCGCTTGAGGCCGGCTGGGCCGTGGTACACGGCGTACATGCTGGCAATGTTGGCGAGCAGCACCTGGGCGGTGCAGATGTTGCTGGTGGCCTTCTCGCGGCGGATGTGCTGCTCGCGGGTCTGCATGGCCAGGCGCAGGGCGCTCTTGCCGAAGCGGTCGATCGATACGCCGACCAGGCGGCCCGGCATGTCGCGCTTGAACGCATCGCGGGTGGCGAAGTAGGCCGCGTGCGGGCCACCGAAGCCCAGTGGCACACCGAAGCGTTGGGCGCTGCCGATGGCCACGTCGGCGTCGAATTCGCCCGGCGGGGTGAGCAGGGTCAGGGCCAGCAGGTCGGCGGCCACGGCCACCAGGGCGCCGGCGGCGTGGAAGCGCTGCACCAGTTCGCGGTAGTCGAACACGTCACCGTTGCTGCCCGGGTACTGCAGCAGGGCGCCGAAGAAGGCGCTGACGTCGCCCAGTTCACGCTCGTCGCCCACCACCACCTCGATGCCCAGCGGCTCGGCGCGGGTGCGCAGCACGTCGAGGGTCTGCGGGTGGCAATGCACGGAGGCGAAGAAGGCGTGGCTGGCCTTGTTCTTCGACAGGCGCTTGCAGAAGGTCATGGCCTCGGCGGCGGCGGTGGCTTCGTCGAGCAGCGAGGCGTTGGCGATCGGCAGGCCGGTGAGGTCGCTGATCAGGGTCTGGAAGTTCAGCAGCGCTTCCAGGCGGCCCTGGGAGATCTCGGGTTGGTACGGGGTGTAGGCGGTGTACCAGGCCGGGTTTTCCAGGAGGTTGCGCAGGATCGGTGCCGGGGTGTGGGTGTTGTAGTAGCCCTGGCCGATGTAGCTCTTGAACAGCTGGTTCTTGCTGGCAATCGCCTTCAGCGCGGCGAGGGCGTCGGCCTCGCTCTGGCCGTCGTCGCTGCCGAGCACGCTGGTGCCCTTGATGCTGTCGGGGATGACGGCGGCGGTCATCGCTTCCAGCGAGTCGAAGCCCAGGGTGGTGAGCATGGCCTGCTCGTCAGCGGCGCGCGGGCCGATGTGACGGGCGATGAACTCGTTGGCGGTGCCGAGGTTGATGGTCATGATGCGGTACCTCAGGCGTCGTCGTTGGCTTTGAGCAGGCGGTCGTAGGCGTCCTGGTCGAGCAGGGCGTTCACTTCGCTCATGTCGGCAGGGATGAAGCGGAAGAACCAGCCTTCGCCCAGCGGGTCTTCGTTGACCAGCTCGGGGCTGTCGTTCAGGCCTTCATTGACAGCGACCACTTCACCGGTGAGCGGCATGTACACGCCGCTGGCGGCTTTGACCGATTCCACGGTGGAGGCTTCGGCGCCCTTGTCGTACTGCTGCAGCTCCGGCAGTTGCACATAGACCACGTCGCCAAGGGCGTTCTGGGCGTAGGCGGTGATGCCCACGGTGACGCTGCCGTCAGTTTCGACGCGCAGCCATTCGTGATCTTCGGTGAAACGCAACTCGCTCATGGGAATTCCTCGGGAAGCAGGGGGCGTTGGGCGCGGTAGGCTCCGCGCTCTTAAGGTTGGAATTCCCTTAGCAATAATGCGGCCAGCTACTAAAAATCCTTACTAATCAATTACTTGTCTAAATATAGTAGGATTTTTGTCATTTTTATGGAACGAAATCGATACAGGTAGGCCGGGAATCAAAAGCGTTGCGGGATCAAACCCTTGCAAAGACGCATGCAAATGGGTGTGTACCGATATCGATACGGTGTAATGAAATCGATACAATTGATGCGCCTGCTTCAACCTCTGGTTGGGATTCCATATTTGCGCAAGCGCTGGGCGATGGCCGTGTGCGAAGTCTGCAAGCGTCCCGCCAACTGCCGGGTCGAGGGGTAGCTGGCATACAGCCGCTGCAACAGTTCGCGCTCGAAATCCCCCACCGCCTGTTCCAGGCTTGCTACCTCGCCATCCTGCCCACGGGCCACCGAGGTGCCGGCGATGTCGAGGTCGCCGATGTCTACCAGGTTGCTTTCGCAGATGGCCGCAGCACGGAAGATCACGTTTTGCAGCTGGCGCACGTTGCCCGGCCAGGGGTTGGCCAGCAGTGCGGGGTGCGTGGCCGGGGCCAGGCGGCAGGCCGGGCGCTGGATCTGGGTGCAGGCCTGCTGCATGAAGAAATGCGCCAGCGACAGGATGTCCTGGCCGCGCTCGCGCAGCGGTGGCACCTGCAGGTTGAGGACATTGAGGCGGTAGAACAGGTCTTCGCGGAAGGTGCCCTCGGCGACCATGCGTTCCAGATCGCGGTGAGTGGCGCTGATGATGCGCACATCCACTTTCACCTCGCGGTCACCACCGACCCGGCGGAAGCTGCCGTCGCTGAGAAAACGCAGGAGCTTGGCCTGCAGGTAGGGCGACATCTCGCCGATCTCGTCGAGGAACACCGTGCCCTGGTTGGCCAGCTCCATCAGCCCGGGCTTGCCGCCACGTTGCGCGCCGGTGAAGGCGCCGGGGGCATAGCCGAACAGTTCACTCTCGGCCAGGCTCTCGGGCAGCGCCGCGCAGTTGAGGGCCAGGAACGGCGCGGCATGGCGGCTGCTGATGGCGTGGCAGGCACGGGCCACCAGTTCCTTGCCGGTGCCGGTCTCGCCGTGCACCAGCAGTGGCGCATCGAGGGTGGCCACGCGCAAGGCGCGGGCCTTGAGGGTGCGGATTGCCGGTGAGTCGCCGAGCATGGCGTCGAAACCCTCGGCGTGATCGTGGTGCAGCGCCGACAGGCGCTCGCCCATGCGGTTGGGCGGGTAAAGGGTCAGCAGGCCGCCGGCGTGGGTGATCGGCGTGGCATCGAGCAGTAGGCTCTGGCCGTTCAACTGCATTTCGCGCATGGGCAGGTGGAAATTGTTGTCCAGCAGAGCCTGGAGCAGGTCCGGATCACCGAACAGTTCGCCCACCGAACGCCCGGCGGACTCACGTCCGCACAGGGCGATCAGCGCCGGGTTGGCCAGCAGCACCTTGCCCGCGCTGTCCACCGCCAGCACCGGGTCGCTCATGGCGGCGAGCAGGGCGTCGAGCTGCAGGTGGCGGCGCTGGCCGGGGAGGATGTCGACCACTTCCACCGACTGCACGCCGTGCACCTCGAGCAGGGCGTCGTGCAGCTCTTCAAGCACGGCGGGGCTCAGGGTCGGGGCGTCGATGTAGACGTTTGGCGGGACCATCTCCACGGCATCGAGGTTCAGGTTGCGGGCGCCGAGCAGGGCCAGGACTTCCTGGGTGATGCCGACGCGGTCGATGAAGCTGACGTGGATGCGCATGATGAGAGAGGCTTTGGCCGGGATGGGCGTCAGTATGCCTCGGCCATGGTGGAAACCCAATCGCGGGGCAAGCCCGCCACCCCGTGGTTTGTGGGAGCGGGCTTGCCCCGCGATTGGGATTACTCCAGATGGTCGGGCCTGATCGGGTCGCCCGACTTCACATCCAGCGTGGTGCGAATGTCTTCGAACATGTAGTCATACAGCTTGTGCGGCGAGCCGAGGTTCTCGAACTTCTTCGGTGGCGGCAGGTACGACTGGGCCTTGCGGCTCAACTGCATCAGAAAACTCGGCAGTACCTGGTCCTTGGCCAGGAAGAATTTCTCATCGACGGTCTTGCCCTCGATGTGGCCGTGCATGCGGAACTGGATACCTCTGCCTTCCTTGGGGTCGGTCGCCGCCTCGTATTCGATATTGAGGTCGTAGCTGTGGTCGTTGGTGTTCAGCGCGGTGCGCTCAATGTGTACATGACCGGGCGCGTACTGGGCCATGGCAGACTCCTCCGGAAGGTTGAAAACGGCGGGCGCCCGGCGCCCGCCAACTGCATTCAACGGTAGCTGATACCGGGCTTGGCGGTGGAAACCCGCGTGCCGGCGGTGCCCTTGAAGATGTTCTCGATGTTCTCCAGCGAGCTGATCACCGCCACCTTACCGGTGTGACGGGCGAAATCGCAGGCGGCCTGGACCTTCGGTCCCATGGAGCCGGCAGCGAAGCCCAGCTTCTCGAGTTCGTCCGGGTGGGCCTGGGCGATGGCCTTCTGCGTCGGCTTGCCGAAATCGATGTACGCCGCATCGACGTCGGTGGCGATGATCAGCAGGTCCGCTTCCAGTTGCTCGGCCAGCAGGGCAGAGCACAAGTCCTTGTCGATCACCGCCTCGATACCCTTGAGCTTGCGGTTTTCGTCGTACAGGGTGGGGATACCACCGCCGCCGGCGCAGATCACGATGCTGCTTTTTTCCAGCAGCCACTTGATCGGGCGGATCTCGAAGATGCGTTTGGGTTTTGGGCTGGCCACCACGCGGCGGTACTTGTCGCCGTCGGGCTTGACCACCCAGCCTTTTTCCTTGGCCAGGCGCTCGGCCTCGTCCTTGGCGTAGACCGGGCCGATGAACTTGGTCGGGTCCTTGAACGCCGGGTCGTTGGCGTCCACTTCGACCTGCGTCAGCAGGGTGGCGAACGGCACCTCGAAGTCCAGCAGGTTGCCCAGCTCCTGTTCGATCATGTAGCCGATCATGCCCTCGGTCTCGGCGCCGAGCACGTCCAGTGGATAGGCTTCATCTGCCTTGTACGACAGCCCCTGCAGGGCCAGCAGGCCGACCTGCGGACCGTTGCCGTGGGCGATGACCAGTTCGTTGCCGGGGTGGATCTTGGCGATCTGTTCGGTGGCAGTGCGGATATTGGCGCGCTGGTTGTCGGCGGTCATCGGCTCGCCGCGGCGCAGCAGGGCGTTGCCGCCCAATGCAACAACGATACGCATGGGAAATGTCCTTTGGCGCAAATGTAATAGTCTGGTCGGGACCTGTGGGAGCCGGCAAGCCGGCTCCCACAGAGTCAAGGCCGCTGTCAGAGATCAGCCAGCGTCGACACCAGGATCGCCTTGATCGTGTGCATGCGGTTCTCCGCCTGCTCGAAGGCGATGCACGCCGGCGACTCGAACACGTCATCGGTCACTTCGATGCCGTTGGCCAGGTGCGGGTACTGTTCGGCGATCTGCTTGCCGACCTTGGTCTCGGAGTTGTGGAACGCTGGCAGGCAGTGCATGAACTTGGTGCGTGGGTTGCCGGTGGACTTCATCAGTTCCTTGTTCACCTGGTAGGGCAGCAGCAGCTTGATGCGCTCACCCCAGGCCTCGACCGGCTCGCCCATTGATACCCAGACGTCGGTGTGGACGAAGTCGACGCCCTTGACCGCGGCTTTCGGGTCTTCGGTCAGGGTGATACGCGCGCCGCTCTCCTCGGCGTATTTCTGGCAGCGCTCGACCAGGTCATCATGGGGCCACAGGGCCTTGGGCGCGGCGATGCGCACGTCCATGCCGAGCTTGGCGCCGATCAGCAGCAGCGAGTTGCCCATGTTGTTACGGGCGTCACCCAGGTAGGCGTAGCTGATGTCGTGCAGCGGCTTGTCGCTGTGCTCACGCATGGTCAGCACGTCGGCGATCATCTGCGTCGGGTGGTACTCGTCGGTCAGGCCGTTGAACACCGGCACGCCGGCGAACTTGGCCAGTTCCTCGACGATCTCCTGCTTGAAGCCACGGTACTCGATGGCGTCATACATGCGCCCAAGCACGCGGGCGGTGTCCTTCATGCTCTCCTTGTGGCCGATCTGCGAGGAGTTTGGGTCGATATAGGTGACGTTGGCGCCCTGGTCGTAGGCGGCGACTTCGAAGGCGCAGCGGGTGCGGGTCGAGGTCTTCTCGAAGATCAGGGCGATGTTGTTGCCCTTCAGGTGCTGCTGCTCGGTGCCGGTGTACTTGGCGCGCTTGAGATCGCGGGACAGGTCCAGCAGGTACTTCAGCTCGCGGGTGCTGTGGTGTTCGAGGCTCAGCAGGTTGCGGTTGTGGATGTTGAACGCCATGACGGTTCTCCTTGGATTCGGTGAGGTGCCCGGCCGCTGTCTCGTGGAGGCGACCGGGTGCGATGGACGTTTAGTAGTCGATAGGGTCGCGCACGATCGGGCAGGTCATGCAGTGACCGCCGCCGCGGCCCCGGCCCAGCTCGCCGGCGCTGATGGTGATGACCTCGATCCCGGCCTTGCGCAGCAGGGTATTGGTGTAGGTGTTGCGGTCGTAGCCGATGACCACGCCCGGCTCCACGGCCACCACGTTGTTGCCGTCATCCCACTGTTCGCGTTCGGCGGCGAAGCTGTTGCCGCCGGTCTCGACCACGCGCAGCTTGACCCCCAGGTGCTCGCCGACCACCTCGATGAACGACTTGTTCTCGCGGCGCACGTCCATGCCATAAGGCTTGCTTTCGTCCGGACGGATGATGAACGGCACGATCTCCTTGACCACTTCCGGGAAGACCGTGACCAGGTCGCGGTCGCAGAAGCTGAACACGGTGTCCAGGTGCATCGCGGCGCGGGACTTGGGCAGGCCTGCGACGATGACTTTCTCCACCGCGCCCTTGGCGAACAGGTTCTGTGCCAGCTGGCCGATGGCCTGGCGCGAGGTGCGCTCACCCATACCGATGAGCACGACGCCCTTGCCGATCGGCATCACGTCGCCGCCTTCGAGGGTGGCGTTGCCATGGTCCTTGTCCGGGTCGCCGTACCAGACCTGGAAGTCGGCGTTGGTGAATTCCTTGTGGAACTTGTAGATGGCGGTGGTCAGCAGGGTTTCCTGGCGTCGCGCCGGCCAGTACATCGGGTTGAGCGTCACGCCGCCGTAGATCCAGCAGGTGGTGTCGCGGGTGAACTGGGTGTTGGGCAGTGGCGGCAGGATGAAGCTGGAGTGGCCCAGGTAGTCGTTGTACATCTTGACCACGCTGGCACCTTCGCTTTCCGGCAGGTCCTGACCGGCCACACCGCCGATCAGGAATTCGGCCAGGTGGCGTGGATCGAGGCCTTCGAGCCAGCTGCGCACTTCATTGGTGAGGCCGACGCCGACGGTGTCGGAGGTGATCTTGCGGTCGAGAATCCACTTCAACGCTTCGGGTTGCTGGACGATGTCGGTCAGCAGGTTGTGCATCTCCAGCACATCGACGCCGCGTTCGCGCATCTTGGTGACGAAGTCGAAGTGGTCGCGTTTGGCCTGGTCGACCCAGATCACGTCGTCGAACAGCAGTTCGTCGCAGTTGCTCGGGGTCAGGCGCTTGTGCGCCAGGCCCGGGCTGCAGACCATCACTTTGCGCAGCTTGCCGGCTTCGGAATGGACGCCGTATTTCTGTTTCTCAGTGGACATGGTGAATCCTCCTGTAAAGCGAAGACGTGGGGTTCAGAGAGTCAGGAAGCCGTCGTACAGGCCGTAAGCTGCCACCAGGGCGCCCGCGACCACGGCGGCGAAGATCAGTTTTTCCACGCTGGTGAAGATCGGTTGGCCAACTTCGCGCTTGGCCTTGGCGAACAGGATCGCGCCAGGGGCGTAGAGCAGGGCCGAGAGCAGCAGGTATTTCACGCCGCCGGCGTACAGCAGCCAGATCGCGTAGAGCAGGGCGATGCCGCCGATGATCAGGTCTTTCTTGCGTTCGGCCAGGGCCTGTTCGTAGGTCTCGCTGCGCACCGCCAGCAGCACCGCGTAGGCTGCCGACCACAGGTAGGGCACCAGGATCATCGAGGTGGCGAGGTAGATCAGCGACAGGTAGGTGCTGTTGGAGAACAGGGTGATGAACAGGAAGATCTGCACCATGGCGTTGGTCAGCCACAGGGCGTTGGCCGGCACATGGTTGGCGTTCTCGCGGCGCAGGAACTCCGGCATGGTGTGGTCCTTGGCGGCGGCGAACATGATCTCGGCGCACAGCAGCACCCACGACAGCAGGGCGCCCAGCAGCGAGATGATCAGGCCGACGCTGATCAGCACCGCGCCCCAGTGGCCGACCACGTGTTCCAGCACCGCGGCCATCGATGGGTTTTGCAGCTTGGCCAGCTCCGGCTGGGTCATCACGCCCAGCGACAGCACGTTGACCAGCACCAGGAACAGCAGCACGGTGACGAAGCCGATGACCGTGGCCTTGCCGACGTCAGAGCGTTTTTCGGCACGGGAGGAGAAGATGCTCGCGCCCTCGATGCCGATGAACACCCACACGGTGACCAGCATCATGTTGCGCACCTGGTTCATCACGCTGCCCAGCTCCGGCGTGCCGACCGCCCAGATGTCCGCAGTGAAGACATCGAGCTTGAAGGCGAACAGGCAGATCAGCGCGAACAGCGCCAGCGGCACGACCTTGGCCACTGTGGTGACCAAGTTGATGAAGGCGGCTTCCTTGATGCCGCGCAGCACCAGGAAGTGCACGGCCCATAGCAGGATCGAAGCACCGATCACCGCCGCCGGGGTATTGCCTTCGCCGAACACCGGGAAGAAATACCCCAGGGTGCTGAACAACAGCACGAAGTAGCCGACGTTGCCCAGCCAGGCACTGATCCAGTAGCCCCAGGCCGAGGAAAAGCCCATGTAGTCACCGAAACCGGCCTTGGCGTAGGCGTATACCCCGCCGTCAAGATCGGGCTTGCGGTTGGCCAGGGTCTGGAAGACGAAGGCAAGGGTGAGCATGCCCACCGCGGTGATGGCCCAGCCGATCAACACGGCGCCGACGCCAGCGCTGGCGGCCATGTTCTGGGGCAGCGAGAAGATCCCGCCACCGATCATCGAGCCGACGACAAGTGCAACGAGTGCACCCAGTTTTAGTTTTCCGGGAGAATCAGACATTTAACGACTCCGTACCAGGAGAAAGTTGACCTCAGAATAAATCTGACGCCTGGATCATTCGCTGACTTAGATCAGTTCATGCCCGCATGAAGATCAGAAAAATCCCTCATGCGCCTCCTGGAGGATGCCGACAGCTCTGACGCAGGCCTTGTGTGCTGGCACCTCCATGTACTTCCAGAGCAAACGCTCCGTTTCGCCTGCGAACTGAGAAGTTAGTCCGTTTTGCGGCTTTCGCAAATTTTTCACAGCAAATAGCGACGGGTTTAGACGAACCGACAAGTAGTCGACTAATGTGGTTTTTATTAAGGTGTCGGGATAGACAGCATGGTTATGAGTGCTATAGGTTTAATGGCTTTATTTGATAAAAAACTTGTAACAATAATGTCGGACAATACGTCGTTCACGCGCGCCTGCGCACGAGGAGCCCCATGAGCG
>NZ_NIBE01000062.1:11580-46688 GCF_002205115.1 Pseudomonas sp. DrBHI1 | reverse complement strand
GGCCGCCCGCGCCGATGTCGGCGCGGTGCTGATCGGTTGGGGCATCACCGCCGTGGGGATGCTGGCGCTGGCGTTCGTCTTCCAGACCCTGGCCAACCGCAAGCCGGAGCTGGATTCCGGGGTCTATGCCTACGCCAAGGCCGGGTTCGGCGACTATATGGGGTTCTCCTCGGCCTGGGGTTACTGGATCAGTGCCTGGCTGGGCAACGTCGGCTACTTCGTGCTGCTGTTCAGTACCCTTGGCTTCTATTTTCCGGTGTTTGGCGAAGGCAACACGCCAGTGGCCATCGGTAGTGCCTCGCTGTTGCTGTGGGCGGTGCATTTCCTGGTGCTGCGCGGCATCAAGGAAGCCGCCTTCATCAACCAGGTGACGACCGTGGCCAAGGTCGTGCCGTTGCTGATGTTCATCGTCATCGCCGCCTTCGCCTTTCGCGCCGACATCTTCACCCGCGACATCTGGGGGCTGAGCAATCCGCAGTTCGGCAGCGTGCTGGAGCAGGTGCGCAACATGATGCTGGTGACGGTGTTCGTGTTCATCGGCATCGAGGGGGCGAGTGTCTACTCGGGGCGGGCGCTGCATCGCTCGGATGTGGGCAAGGCCACCGTGGTCGGTTTTCTCGGCGTGCTGGCGCTGCTGGTGCTGGTCAACGTGCTGTCGCTGGGGGTGATGACCCAGCCGGAGCTGGCCGGTCTGCAGAACCCTTCGCTGGCCTCGGTGCTTGAGCATATTGTCGGGCCCTGGGGGGCGCTGTTGATCAGCATCGGCCTGGCGGTGTCGCTGCTCGGTGCACTGCTCTCGTGGGCGCTGCTGTGCGCCGAGATCCTCTACGCCACCGCCCGGGACAAGACCATGCCGCGCTTCCTGGCGCGGGAGAATGCCAACCAGGTGCCGGCCAACGCCCTGTGGCTGACCAATGTGATGATCCAGGGCTTCCTGCTGATCACCCTGTTCTCGGCGGGGACCTACACCAGCCTGATCTACCTGGCGTCGTCGATGATCCTGGTGCCGTACTTCTGGTCGGCGGCCTATGCCGTGCTGCTGGCCTGGCGCGGTGAAGGCTACCAGGGGCAGGCGGGGCTGCGGCGCAAGGATCTGCTGGTGGCGGCGATCGCGCTGTTGTACGCGGTCTGGCTACTGTATGCCGGAGGGCTCAAGTACGTGTTGCTGTCGGCGCTGCTGTATGCGCCCGGGGTGATCCTGTTCGCCCGGGCCAAGCGCGAGCAGGGGCAGGTGCTGTTCAGCGCGTGGGAGAAACTGATCTTCGCGGCGGTGCTGGCCGGGGCGGGGCTGGCGGCGTATGCCCTGTATTCGGGGTTGTTGAACCTTTGACTTGCAGGCGCCGTCGCAACGTCGCTGTCATTTGGCGCCGCAGCGCAAATGAATCAACCTTGCAGTTCGACAGCGCCTGGTGGCGTGGGACGTTCCGGGCGTGACCAGATCCACAGGTTGCCCAGGGTCATGCCGGTGATGGCGAGGAACACCGGCCAGTGGTGTTCGAGAACGGTCAGCATCAAGCCGGCGCACAGCAGCATGCTGATGGTCGCGCTGACCTTGGCGCGGCGTTGGATCACCTTGCCGTTGCGCCAGTTGTAGAGGATAGGACCGAACAGCCGGTGGTTCTCCAGCCAGGCGGACAGGCGCGGCGAGCTGCGGGTCGCGGCCCAGGCGGCGAGGAGGATGAACTCGGTGGTGGGCAGCCCTGGGATGACGATGGCCACGAGGCCAATGCCCAGGCTGACATAGGCCAGGATCGCGTAGAGCAGGCGGGACAGTTTCGAGCGGGCGATTCGGGTCATGGTCTCACTGCAACGGTGTGGCCGCCCGAGGGCGGCCGGGTAAAGCGTGTCAGGCCAGCGCGGCGTCGGCGGCGTAGGCATGCTTGAGCAGCTCGGTGAAGCGCTCGAAGGCAGCGACCGCGCCACGCTCGGCGGCGGCGTCTTCCTCGGGCGACAGGTCCAGGCTGTCGAGGATGCGGGTGAACTGCTTCCAGCCCTCGGCACGGCCGCCCGCCGGTTCGCCCAGGTGACGGGCACCGAAGGTCTCGGACAGCTCCAGGGCCACGGCGCGCTTGATCAGGAACGCGGCGCCCAGTTTGGAGCCTTCGGAGACGAAGATCCAGCCCAGTGCCTCGCCCAGGCTCGGCTTGCCCAGGGCGCCGGCGAAGGGCGCGGGCACTTCGGTGTCGAGGTCGGCCAGGTCCAGGCGGGCCTGTTCGGCGCGGCAGCGCGCGGCGAGGTCGGGCACGATGGCGATCAGTTGCGGGTCGGTGTACAGCGCCTGCAGCTCGGACTGGAACAGGTACTGGGCAACCACGAAGCGGGCGAAGCTTTCGCGGCTGTCGAACGGCTTGTGCGACTTCACCAGGGCGTCCAGCTCGGTGTGCGGGGCGTGGGTGACCTGGTTCAGGCGCTGGGAGCGCAGGGCAGCGCGTTCGGTGGAAGGGGCGGTCATGGGGGCATCCTTGGAAAATGGGGCGTCTAGTGACAAGACGAAACAGAAGACGCGGGACAGTAAAAAAACCTCACCTGCGAAGTGAAATCATTCTCATGACTTGAAACGGGCGGCACCTGCATCGCGGGCGCCGCCCTTTTCAGCCGATCAGATATCCCACACCAAGTTGATGGCGAAGTTGCGCCCCGGCATGGTCAGCCGATCAAGGTTGGCTGGTTGGGTCACGCCTGCTTCGCCAAGCGCGTCGTAGCCACGGACGTCATCCCACTGCCAATACTTTTTGTCGGTCAGGTTGTAGAGCCCTGCGTTTACGGTGATGTCGTCCGTCAGTTTGTAGAAACCGGTCAGGTCCAGTACGCCATAGCCAGGGGTGCGGAACTGCTTGCTGGCACCATCGGGGGCGAAGAAGGTGGAATCGTCGACCCGGTCCTTGCGTTTGACCAGGGTCCAGCTAAGCAGGCCGCCATAGTTGGAGGTTTCGTAACCCAACCCGAGGACTGCGGTCAGCGGGTTGACACTGTTCAGCGGCTGGCCGTTATCGTCATTGCGACCATGGGCGTAGGCCAGCGAGCCCTGGGTGTACAGGCCCTGTGCTGCACCGAAGTGGTCGAGGTTCAAGCGACCCTTGAACTCTGCGCCCTTGATAGTGGCGTGCTTGATGTTGTTGGCCTGGAAGGTCGAGCCAAGGTTTGCCGACTGTACTGCGTCCTCGTTGATGAAGTCGCGATACTTGTTGTAGAACACCGCCACGTCGAAGTTGCCGGCCTCGAAGCTGCCGCGCAGGCCCGTTTCGTAGCTCTTGCTCTTCTCTGGTTCGAGGTTTGGGTTCGGCTCGACGCTGTAGCCGAGCGTAGGGTTGTCAAAGCGGCCGTACATGGCCTTGGCGGTCGGTGTACGGAAGCCCTCGGCGTACTGACCGTACCAGGTGTAGTTGTCGTTGAATGCGTAAGTCACGCCAAATTTAGGCGAGACCCGACGCCATTTCTTGTCCGAGTCATCGATACTGCCCGGCGCGGCGCCAGTGCCCTGGATACCGCGCAGGAATTCGGCAGTCATCTCTGGTTCCATGCGGGTGTAGTCGTATCGCACGCCTGGCAGGAAGGTCCAGTTGTTCCAGCGGATCTCATCCTGAGCGAACAGGCTGTAGGTGTTCACGGTTGGATCCGGGAAATCGCTCACCAACGCCTGGCCGTCACTGGGGCTGTTCTGGCCGATGGCGGTGCAGCTACCTCCGACGTTCAGGCAGGTGCCTGTGCCGCTTCGCGCGCCGGTGATCTTTTCGTGCTTGAGCGTTGTGCCGTAGGTCAGCAGGTGGTCAGTGGCGCCAATGCTGAACGCTTTGTCCAACTGGCCATCGAAGACCCACTGGCGATCCTTGTAAGTAGTCTGGCGATCGCGAAACACCTGGCGGCCACTGGCGAAGTACAGTTCGTCTGTGCGTTGATCGGTCTTGGCAATCTGGTAGTTCAAGCTCCATTTCGCGTGATCGGCAACCAGGCTGTCGAGGCCGAACTTGTGGTTGATGCCGAAGCGTTCTCGGGTGACGGTGTCGTTGCCCTGACGCATGCGGTACATGTTTGAGGCGCCGCGACCAGGAATGAATGGACCACCCACCGCGCTCAGGATGTTCTGGTCGCGGTCATCCTTGTAGTGCTCGTAGGTGAATCCCAACCGGGCATCGTCGGCATAGTCCCAGCCAAGCTTGGCCAGGACGTTAGTGGTGCGCACGTCCTCGGGGTTGGCCTCGCTACGGCCAAGACCGGTGCCGCCATGTTTGCCATATGATTCGGTTTCGTGGCCGTTGCGCTGGCTGATATGCAGCAGGCCGTCAAAGTCGCCTTGGCGGCCGGCGACAGTGGCCGAGGTCAACCAGCTTTCGTCGGCTGAGCTGTAGCCGGTCTTCAGGCGGGCGCCGACATCGTTACCGGGTTTGATGATGTCCTCAGGGTCGAGGGTGAAGTAACTTACCGCGCCGCCGATGGCATTGCTGCCGTACAGCACCGAGGCAGGACCGCGGAGGATCTCCACCCGCTTGACGATCTCCGGATCGACGTAGTTGCGTTGTGTCTGGGCATAGGGGCCGTAGAAAAAGCTGTCGGGGATCGACACACCGTCAACCTGGGTCAGGATACGTTCACCGTCGATGCCCCGGATGTTGTAGCCGTTCAGTCCGCTACGCTGGCCAACACCGCCGACCGAGACGCCGGGCTCGTAGCGCACCAGTTGCTTGATGTCATTGACGTTCTGCCGATCCAGCTGCTCGCGGGTCTGCACGCTGACGGTGCTTGGCACCTGGCTGACATCCTGGGCGCTGCGGGTGGCGCTGACGGTCACCTGTTGCAGGGCGATGGCGTTGCCGGCCCACTGGCGTTCGAGCACCACGTTGCCGTTGCCGATCTTGCGATAGCCCAGGCCGGTGCCGCGCAGCAGGCGCTGCAGCGCCGCTTCCGGGGCCAGCGAGCCCTGCACGCCTGGCGAGGCCACACCGTCGGCGAGCTCGGCGCTGAAGCCGACCTGCCAGCCAGTCACCTTGCTGAACGCGTTGATGGCCTCGACCAGCGGCTGCTGGGCGATGGCGAAACGGTAGTCGCCCATGCGCGGGCTGCTGGCCTGGGCCGGTTCCACGGCCAGCGCCGGCAGGCTGCAAGCGCCGCTGGCGAGCAGGGCCAGGGTCAGCAGGGACAATTGCCCGCGACGGCGGGAAGAAGTGGACGGGCGGGTCTGACCTGTGGGCATTGAAAGCGCTCCCTGTCGCGCGTGAGTTATAGGCGGTACTTGTTCTCGTTTTCGAACGAGAATCAATCGTATTGGCTATAACGAGACGGGCGAGGCAGGGCGATCGCGTAAAAAAACTTGCCGGGTCAGTTGAGAATCACCACGGCTGGGTACTCATGCAGTTGCGCCGAGGTGATATGGGCGAGGGCGCGCAGGGTTTCCAGCGGCTGGTCGAGGCGGTAGTTGCCGGTGACCGCGACCTGCTCCAGGTGGGTGTTGCGGTTGATGATCCAGCCTGGGTAGTAGCGACGGACTTCTGCGAGCACCTGGCTCAGCGGGCAGTTCTCGAACACCAGGCGGCCCTCGATCCAGGCCAGGTCCTTACTCATGTCGGGACGCTGGCGCTGGCCGAAGCCCTTGGGGCCGACGCTGATGCTGTCGCCGGCGCTCAGGCGGATGCGCTGGTCGCTCGCGGCCTGCAGGTCGACATCGCCGCGCTGCACCCGCACCTGGGCCTCGCCATCGAGGTAGCGTACGGCGAAGTCGGTGTCGCGCACGCTGGCGCGCAACGGACCGGCCTGGACCTCCAGGGGGGGCTGGCTGGCGTTGGACACCTGGAAGTACGCCTCGCCCTGCAGCAGGCGGGCGACCTTGCGACCTTCGCGTTCGTCGCTGGCGAAGGCCGAATTGGTGTTGAGCAGCACCTTGGCGCCCGGGTCCAGCTCCAGGCGCTGGCGTTCGCCGACCACGGTCAGGTGGTCGGCCTGCAGGCGCACCGGCAGGTTGCCGAAAGTGGACAGCCCGACCAGCAGCACGGCGGCGGTGGCCAGCGGTTTCCAGTGGCTGCGCAGGCGCCCGGCGAGCGAGCGCTTGCGCCTGTGCTGCAACTGGCCGGCGGCCTGGCGCAGCGAGGCGCCGTTCCACAGCGCTTCGGCCTCGACATAGGCCTCGGCGTTTTCCGGCTCGCCCCCCAGCCAGTGCTCGAAGGCGCGGGTGTCGTCCTCGCTGGCGCACTGCAGGCGGATCAACCAGTCGAGCGCCTCCTCGCGGGCACGGGCGCGGGCATCAGGCTCGGCAGGTGACGGGCGAGGGGGGCGGTGGTCGGTCACGGAGGATCCTTGCATCGGGCATTTTTTGCGCATGATCAGTGCAGACCTTGCCCATGGCAAGGGCTTTGCGCAGGCCAGTGGCGAGCGGTCGCATCACTGGTGACGATCGGCCACGCCCATGCAGATGGCCATGATCAGTTTCAGCTCCTTCTGCACCGTACTGGCCGAGACCTTCAGTTGGTCGGCGATTTCCAGGTAGCTGGCGCCGTGCAGGCGGCTGAGGATGAAGATGCGCTGCTGGCGTTCGCTGAGCTGGCCGAGGCTGACGCTCAGGTGCTTGAGCAGTTGCTCGGCGTGGGCGGCGTCCTCGCTGCTGGTCGAGGGGGCGGCGACATTGTGCAGGACCTGCTCGGGCACATCGTCCACCAGCGTGCGCGCCTGCACCCGACGTGCGCGCAGGTGGTCCAGGGCCAGGTTGCGGGCGGTCTGGAAAACGAAGGGTTCGAGGTGCTCGATCGGCCGCTCGCCCAGGGCGCGGGTGACTCGCAGGTAGGTTTCCTGCAGCAGGTCCTCGGCGGTGCTGGGGTTGCCCACCATGCGTTGCAAGGTGCGCAGCAGGGAGAGGCGCTGGCTGAGGAACACGGAGTTGAACCGGGACTGACTCACGGGGAAACCTGGGCGTTTTCGGGTGAATGATAATGCTTATCATCCATGCTCCAGGTCAAGCGTGGAAATGTCACGAACAGGTAAATCTTGCGGCTAACGCGGTCTCTTTAGGAGACCACCCAGCCCTGCGGGCTACGCTGTCGCGTAGGGAACTACCCCCCTGTGGGAGCGGCCTTGCGTCGCGAAAGGGCTGCGCAGCAGCCCCGGCAATTTCGAAGATGGCTCAGAATCTGGGGCCGCTACGCGCCCCTTTCGCGACGCAAGGCCGCTCCCACAGGGATACAGCTCTCTGCGCGACCACCTGCAAGGGATCGCGCAAACATTCACCTGGCGTTGAACAACGCCAGGCAGTTGTCCAGCATGCGGTTGGAGAAGCCCCATTCGTTGTCGTACCAGGCCAGCACCTTAAGCATGCGCCCGTTGGCGCGGGTGTGGTTGGCGTCGAAGATCGACGACAGCGGGTTGTGGTTGAAGTCGCACGACACCAGCGGCAGGGCGTTGTAGCCCAGCACCCGCGAGTGGCGGCTGGCTTCGAGGAACAGCTGATTGACTTCGTCGGCGCTGGCCTCGCGCTTGAGGTTGACCGTGAGGTCGACCAGCGACACGTTGATCACTGGCACCCGCACGGCCATGCCGGTGAGCTTGCCGGCCAGCTCCGGCAGCACCAGGCCCACGGCTTCGGCGGCGCCGGTCTTGCTCGGGATCATCGACTGGGTGGCCGAGCGGGCGCGGTACGGGTCGCCGTGGTAGACGTCGGTAAGCACCTGGTCGTTGGTGTAGGCGTGGATGGTGGTCATCAGGCCTTGCTCGATGCCGAACTCGCGGTGCAGCACCTGGGCGATCGGCGCCAGGCAGTTGGTGGTGCACGAGGCGTTGGAGATGATCTGGTGCGAGGCGCGCAGCACGTCGTGGTTGACCCCGTACACCACGGTGGCGTCGGCGCCCTTGGCCGGCGCGCTGACGATGACCTTGGCGGCGCCGGCCGTCAGGTGCGCGGCGGCCTTGGCGCGTTCGGTAAACAGCCCGGTGCACTCGAACACCACATCGATGGCCAGGGTCTTCCAGGGTAATTCGGCGGGGTTGCGGATGGCGCTGACGGCGATGCGGTCGCCATTGACGGTGAGGCTTTCATGGTCGGCCTCGACGCTGGCGTCGAAAATGCCGTGGACGCTGTCGTACTTGAGCAGGTGGGCGTTCATCGCGCTGTCGCCCAGGTCGTTGATGGCGACGACCTGCAGGTCCTGGCGGTAGCCCTGCGTGTACAGTGCGCGCAGGACGTTGCGTCCGATGCGGCCGAATCCGTTGATGGCGATGCGTAGGGTCATGGCGTTACCTCTGGCAGTCGGGTGAAGCCTGTGGCACAAAGAGCAGCTTCACTGAAACGGTTTTGTTGTTGGAATTACAAGATTATTCACCGAGAGATAGAAAACAAGCCTTTTTGCTGGCAGTATTTTGTTTAAACATACAACGAGTGGTCGGGTCAGCCCCATTTCGAACGGTCCAGGCACCTGTTTCTACAGCCTAGGTCGCAATCGTTTGGAGGGGAAATGGCCAGTGGAGGCCGCCCCACAGTTAGCCTGGAGTCCAGTACATGCATCCGCGCATCCTTGAGGTCACCGAACGGCTGATCGCCCGCAGCCGCCGTACCCGTGAACGCTACCTTGAGCTGATCCGTGGGGCGGCCAGTGACGGACCCATGCGCGCCAGCCTGCAGTGCGCCAACTTCGCCCATGGCGTGGCCGGCTGTGGCGGCGAGGACAAGCAGACCCTGCGCCTGATGAACGCCGCCAACGTGGCCATCGTCTCGGCCTACAACGACATGCTCTCGGCGCACCAGCCGTACCAGCACTTCCCCGAACAGATCAAGCAGGCCCTGCGCGAAGTCGGCTCGGTCGGCCAGTTCGCCGGCGGCGTGCCCGCCATGTGCGATGGCGTGACCCAGGGCGAGCCGGGCATGGAGCTGGCCATCGCCAGCCGCGAAGTGATCGCCATGTCCACCGCCATCGCCCTGTCGCACAACATGTTCGACGCCGCCCTGATGCTGGGCATCTGCGACAAGATCGTTCCCGGCCTGATGATGGGCGCGTTGCGCTTCGGTCATCTGCCGACCATCTTCGTGCCGGGTGGGCCGATGGTCTCGGGCATCTCCAACAAGGAAAAGGCCGATGTGCGCCAGCGCTACGCCGAGGGCAAGGCCACCCGCGAGCAATTGCTCGAATCGGAAATGAAGAGTTACCACGGTCCGGGCACCTGCACCTTCTACGGCACCGCCAACACCAACCAGCTGGTGATGGAGGTGATGGGGCTGCACCTGCCGGGCGCCTCGTTCGTCAACCCGTATACGCCGCTGCGCGACGCCCTCACCGCCGAGGCCGCGCGGCAGGTCACGCGCATGACCAAGGCCAGCGGCAATTTCATGCCCATCGGCGAGATCGTCGACGAAAAGGCGCTGGTCAACTCGATCGTTGCCCTGCACGCCACCGGCGGCTCGACCAACCACACCCTGCACATCCCGGCCATCGCCCAGGCCGCCGGCATCCAGCTGACCTGGCAGGACATGGCCGACCTGTCCGAGGTGGTGCCGACGCTGTCCCACGTCTATCCGAACGGCAAGGCCGACATCAACCACTTCCAGGCCTCCGGCGGCATGGCGTTCCTCATTCGCGAACTGCTCGACGCGGGCCTGCTGCACGAGGACGTCAACACCGTGGCCGGGCATGGTCTGCGCCGCTATACCCAAGAGCCGTTCCTCGAAGATGGCCAACTGGTCTGGCGCGAAGGGCCGAAGGACAGCCTCGACGAAAGCATTCTGCGCCCGGTGGCACGACCGTTCTCCGCCGAGGGCGGCCTGCGGGTCATGGAGGGCAACCTGGGGCGCGGCGTGATGAAGGTATCGGCGGTGGCGCCGGAGCATCGCGTGGTCGAGGCGCCCGCCCGGGTGTTCCACGACCAGCAAGCGCTGGCCGATGCGTTCAAGGCCGGAGAGCTGGAGCGCGACTTCGTCGCCGTGGTGCGCTTCCAGGGCCCGCGTTGCAACGGCATGCCTGAGCTGCACAAGCTGACACCCTTCCTCGGTGTGCTGCAGGATCGCGGCTTCAAGGTGGCGCTGGTTACCGACGGGCGCATGTCCGGCGCCTCGGGCAAGATTCCGGCGGCCATTCACGTGTGCCCGGAAGCCTTCGATGGCGGCCCGCTGGCGCGGGTGCGCGATGGTGATATCGTGCGTGTCGATGGTGCCGAAGGCACGCTGCGGATCATGGTCTCGGCCGAGGAGCTGGCCAGCCGTGAACTGCCTGAGCCGCCCACGGGCAACGACCTGGGCTGCGGGCGCGAGCTGTTCGGCTTCATGCGCGTGGCGTTCAGTTCGGCCGAACAGGGCGCGAGCGCCTTCACCTCGGCCCTGGAGAATCTCAAATGAAGGCCTTGCTGGTCGGCGACATCGGCGGCACCAACGCACGTTTCGCCTTGTGGCGCGACAATGAGCTGCAGGCGGTCCAGGTGCTGGCCACCGCCGACTACACCAGCCCCGAGCAGGCCATCGAGGCCTACCTCGCCGACCAGGGCATCGCCCGTGGCGGCCTGGCGGCGGTGTGCCTGGCAGTGGCCGGCCCTGTGGACGGCGACGAATTCCGCTTCACCAATAACCACTGGCGCCTGAGCCGCAGCGCGTTCTGCCAGACGCTGCAGGTCGAGCGCCTGTTGCTGATCAACGATTTTTCCGCCATGGCTCTGGGCATGACGCGCCTGCGCGACGGTGAGTTCCGCGAGGTCTGCGCAGGCCACGCCGATCCGTCGCGCCCGGCGCTGGTGATCGGCCCCGGCACCGGCCTGGGCGTGGGCAGCCTGCTGCGCCTGGGCGAGCACTGGCTGGCGCTGCCGGGGGAGGGCGGGCATGTCGACCTGCCGGTGGGCAACGCCCGCGAGGCGGCGATCCACCAGGAGATTCACCGGCAGATCGGACATGTCAGCGCCGAGACGGTGCTCAGTGGCGGTGGGTTGGTGCGCTTGTACCAGGCGATCTGTGTGCTCGACGGCGCCACGCCGACGCACAAGACTCCGGCGCAGATTACCGACGCGGCCCTGGCCAGCGAGCCCCGGGCACTGGCGGTGATCGAGCAGTTCTGCCGCTTCCTCGGGCGGGTGGCGGGCAACAATGTGCTCACCCTGGGCGCCCGGGGTGGGGTCTACATTGTCGGTGGGGTGATTCCGCGTTTCGCCGAGTTGTTCCTGGGCAGCGGATTCGCCGCGAGTTTCGCCGACAAGGGCTGCATGAGTGGTTATTTCGCCGGGGTGCCGGTATGGCTGGTGACGGCGGAGTTTTCCGGGTTGTTGGGTGCCGGGGTGGCCTTGCAGCAAGCGTTGGATCATTGAGCGTCATCGCGGGGCAAGTCGCATCGGCGATTGGCCCTCACAGCAGACACTAAGATCTGCGAATAACAAGAGGACTGACCATTGTGACCACTGCCGGCAAATCGATCCTGATGGTCGATGACGACCAGGACATCCGCGAACTGTTGCAGACCTACCTCGCCCGCTGCGGCCTGCAGGTCCATGCCGAACCCGATGGCCAGGGCTTTCGCCGTGCCCTGGATGCCAACCCCTATGACCTGGTGATCCTCGACGTGATGCTGCCCGACGAGGATGGCTTCAGCCTGTGCCGCTGGGTCCGCCAGCATCCACGCCAGGCGCGGGTGCCGATCATCATGCTCACCGCCAGTTCCGACGAGGCCGACCGGGTCATCGGCCTGGAGCTGGGTGCCGACGACTACCTCGGCAAACCCTTCAGTCCACGTGAACTGCAGGCGCGCATCAAGGCCTTGCTGCGTCGCGCCGATTTCGCTCAGGCGGCGCCGGCCAGCGCGGTACTGGCCTTCGACGACTGGCGCCTGGACACGGTCAGCCATCGCCTGTTCCACCGCGATGGCGAAGAGGTGATCCTCTCCGGCGCCGACTTCGCCCTGCTCAAGCTGTTCCTCGACCACCCGCAGCAGATCCTCGACCGCGACACCATCGGCAACGCCACCCGCGGGCGCGAGCCGATGCCGCTGGACCGTATCGTCGACATGGCGGTCAGTCGCCTGCGCCAGCGCCTGCGCGACACGGAAAAACCCCCTCGGCTGATCCGCACCGTGCGCGGCAGCGGCTACCTGCTGGCGGCCAATGTCTGCCCGGCCTAGCGAACGCCGCTGGCGCCTGCTGCCGCGCTCGCTTCTGGGGCGCATGCTGCTGCTGACCTTGCTGGTGGTGTTGCTGGCCCAGGGGCTGTCGAGCCTGATCTGGGTGGCGCAACTGCGCGCCAGCCAGCTGCAGGGCCTGCGTGCCAGCGCTGGCAGCCTGGCTCATTCGATGAGCGCCAGCGTCAGCTACTTCCGTTCGCTGCCGGTGGCCTACCGGCCCATGGTCCTCGACCAGTTGCGCAGCATGGGCGGAACGCGCTTCTTCGTTTCGCTCAACGTCAAGCCGCTGGATATGCCGGTGCTGCCGATCACCCCGCGCAAGCAGGCGGTGATCGACGTGTTCCAGGACGTGTTGCATGAGCGCCTGGGCCAGCAGATGGAAATCTCCGTCGAATTCGTCAGCCCCGACGACCTGCGGATCTTCAACAGCGGCCTGAAACTCGATGAGCTGCCTCGCTCCTGGGCGCACTACTCGTTGACCCTGGAGCCGCTCAACCCGCCGGTGCTGGTGACCCAGATCCGCCTGGGTGAGGGCGAGTGGCTGTACATCGCCTCGCTGCTGCCCGAGCCTTACACCAGCCTCGAGGCCGAGCGCCTGCCGCGTCAGCAGATCGGCTTCATTGCCATGACCACTGCCCTGCTGTTGCTGTTCATCGGCCTGTTGGTGCACTGGCAGAGCCGGCCGCTCAAGCGCCTGGCGCGGGCGGCGCGGGAAATGTCGCTGGGCGCCGATGTGGCCCCGGTGGCCGAGGGCGGCGGCAGCGAAGTGGTCGAGGTGGGGCGGGCGTTCAACAGCATGCGCGAGCGGATCAGCCGCTATCTCACCGAGCGCGCCCAGCTGTTCAGCGCCATCTCTCATGACTTGCGCACACCGATCACGCGCCTGCGGCTGCGGGTCGAACTGCTCGAGGACGAGAAGCTGCAAGCAAAGTTCAGCCGCGACCTCGACGAGCTGGAGCTGCTGGTCAAGGGTGCGCTGCAATGCGTCAAGGACACCGACATTCACGAGAACATCGAGCCGATTGACCTCAACCAGGTGCTGGAGATGCTCGCCGAGCCTTACCTCGGCGACGGGCGCATCACCCTCGAGGGGCAGGCGCTGGCACCGTACCTCGGCAAGTCACTGGCCCTGCGCCGCTGCATCGGCAACCTGATCGATAACGCCATAAAGTACGGCGAGCGGGCGCACCTGCGGATTCTCGACAGTGCCGAGAGCTTTGTCCTGCAGGTGGACGACCAGGGGCCGGGGGTGCCGGAGCAGCGCCTGGAGCAGGTGTTCGAGCCGCATTTCCGGCTGGCCGGGCAGCAGCAGGGCTATGGGCTGGGGCTGGGGATCGCGCGCAACATCGCCCACAGCCATGGTGGCGAGGTGAGCCTGTTCAACCTGCGTGAGGGTGGACTGCGGGTGACCTTGTACCTACCCCGTACAACCGATTGACACGCTCCTACAGGGGCCTGATGTCACTAAATGGTGACAATCGAGCCGGTCTTCGTGACATGCCAGCCAGGACGGCTGACTAGAATCGGCTGACAACAACAAGGAAGACCACGTCCATGGCCAACCGCTGGATCGACTCCCCGACACACCATGCCTGGCTCGACGCCGAGGCCCTGCGCCTGCTTGCCTTCGCCAGGGCTTCGCGCCTGCCCCAGGGGTTCGGCAACCTCGACGACGAAGGCCGCCTGCCCCGTTGCGCCCTGGCCGAGACCATGAACACCGCGCGCATGACCCATAGCTTCGCCCTGGCGCATATCCAGGGCGTTCCGGGTTGCCGCGAGCTGGTCGAGCATGGCGTCGAGGCCCTGCTGGGCCCGCTGCGCGACCAGGAGCACGACGGCTGGTACGCCCAGCCCGAAGGCCACGGCGACACCGGCAAGGCCGCCTACCTGCATGCCTTCGTCGCCCTTGCCGCGAGCTCGGCGGTGGTAGCGGGTGTCACGCAGGCCCAGGCACTGCTCGATGCCGTGGTCCTGGTCATCGAGCAGCGCTTCTGGTGCGAGGAGGAGGGCGCCTTGCGCGAGTCGTTCTCCCGCGACTGGGGGCAAGCGGAGGCTTACCGTGGCGCCAACAGCAACATGCACGGCGTCGAGGCGTTTCTCGCCCTGGCCGATGTGACCGGCGACACGCTGTGGCTGCGCCGCGCCCTGCGGATCGTCGAACGCTTGATCCTGGCCCAGGCCGCCGCCGATGGTTTGCGGGTCACCGAGCATTTCGACGCGCTCTGGCAGGCGTTACCCGACTACAACCGTGACAACCCCGCCGACGGCTTCCGTCCCTACGGCACCACGCCCGGCCATGCCTTCGAATGGGCCCGTCTGGTGCTGCACCTGGAAGCGGCCCTGCAGCGGGCGCAATTGCCGGCGCCGGCTGCTTTGCTGCCCGCCGCCAGGGGCCTGTTCGACAGTGCCTGCCGCCATGCCTGGCAGGCTGATGGCGCCCCGGGGCTGGTCTATACACTGGACTGGCGCAACCGACCGGTGGTGCGCGAACGCCTGCACTGGGTGCATGCCGAGGCCACCGCCACCGCCGTGGCCCTGTTGCGACGTACCGGCGAGGCGCAATATGAACATTGGTATCGCTGCTTCTGGGACTTCATCGCCAGCCACTTCATCGACCGCGGCCACGGCAGTTGGCATCACGAGCTGGACCCGGCGCTGCTGCCCAGCGCGCGGATCTGGGGCGGCAAACCCGACCTCTACCACGCCTACCAAGCCCTGCTGCTGCCCCGCCTGCCGCTGGCGCCGAGCCTGGCCACGGCCCTGGCTTTGTAACCAAACGATGACATTCGCGCATCCGTTCGTTACCTGGCGGCGGGCGCGGGCTCCCTACACTCCATGCCATGCAAGCGACAGTCTTGCCTCGCATAACAACAAGAAAGGTATTCCCATGCATTCGACGCTTCGTCTCGCCGCCGCGATCTCCTTTGCCTCCCTGTTTTCCCTCAGTGCCCAGGCCGCCGATTCCAAAGGCAGTGTGGAAGTCGTCCATTGGTGGACCTCCGGCGGTGAAAAGGCCGCGGTCGATGTGCTCAAGGCCCAGGTCGAGAAGGACGGTTTCACCTGGAAGGACGGCGCCGTGGCCGGGGGCGGTGGCTCTACCGCCATGACCGTGCTCAAGAGTCGTGCGGTGGCCGGTAACCCCCCTGGAGTGGCGCAGATCAAAGGCCCGGATATCCAGGAGTGGGCATCCACCGGCCTGCTCGACACCGATGTGCTCAAGGACGTTGCCAAGGAAGAGAAGTGGGATAGCCTGCTCGACAAGAAAGTCGCCGACACCGTGAAGTACGACGGCGACTATGTGGCCGTGCCGGTGAACATCCACCGTATCAACTGGCTGTGGATCAATCCGGAAGTGTTCAAGAAGGCCGGTATCGACAAGGCCCCGACCACCCTCGACGAATTCTACGCCGCTGCCGACAAGCTCAAGACCGCCGGTTTCATCCCACTGGCCCACGGTGGCCAGCCGTGGCAGGACAGCACCGTGTTCGAGAATGTGGTGCTCTCGGTGATGGGCGTCGAGGGTTACAAGAAGGCCCTTGTCGAACTGGACAAGGATGCCCTGACCGGTCCCGAGATGGTCAAGGCGCTCACCGAGCTGAAGAAAGTCGCCACCTACATGGACCCTGACGGCAAGGGCCAGGACTGGAACTTGGAGGCGGCCAAGGTCATCAACGGCAAGGCCGGGATGCAGATCATGGGCGACTGGGCCAAGAGCGAATGGACCCTGGCCAAGAAGACAGCCGGCAAGGACTACCAGTGCGTGGCCTTCCCAGGCACCGACCAGGCCTTCCTCTATAACATCGACTCGCTGGTGGTGTTCAAGCAGAAGGACAAGGGTACCGCAGCGGGCCAGCAGGACATCGCCCGCAAGGTGCTGGGCGAGGACTTCCAGAAGGTCTTCAGCATCAACAAAGGCTCGATCCCGGTGCGTAACGACATGCTCGCCGACATGGGCAAGTACGGTTTCGACAGCTGCGCCCAGACCGCGGCCAAGGACTTCCTGGCCGACGCCAAGACCGGCGGCCTGCAACCGAGCATGGCGCACAACATGGCCACCACGCTGGCGGTGCAGGGAGCGTTCTTCGATGTGGTGACCAACTACATCAACGATCCTAAGGCCGATCCTGCGGATGCGGCGAAGAAACTCTACTCGGCGGTGAAGGCGGCTCAGTAGTCCTTGTCTGGCGAGGCTTCCTGTGGGAGCGGCCTTGTGTCGCGAAAGGACCGCGTAGCGGTCCCGGAACCCAGCAGGACAGTCCCTCCGGCTTAGCTCATCAAGCCCCGGGGCTGCTGCGCAGCCCTCTCGCGACGCAAGGCCGCTCCCACAGGGCTCCGAGTCGTTCTCGAAACGAGATCTGAACCATGACCACAGCAACCGCCCGCCTGCGGGCATCCCCCCTGGACGCGCTGCAGCGCTGGCTACCGAAGCTGGTGCTGGCGCCGAGCATGTTCATCGTCCTTGTGGGTTTCTACGGCTACATCCTGTGGACCTTCGTCCTCTCGTTCACCACCTCGACCTTCCTGCCTACTTACAAGTGGGCGGGCCTGGCGCAGTACGCCCGGCTGTTCGACAACGACCGCTGGTGGGTGGCGAGCAAGAACCTGCTGCTGTTCGGTGGACTGTTCATCGGCATCACCCTGGCCATCGGCGTGTTCCTTGCCGTGCTGCTTGACCAGCGCATCCGCCGCGAAGGTTTCATCCGCACCATTTACCTGTATCCCATGGCCCTGTCGATGATCGTCACCGGTACCGCCTGGAAGTGGCTGCTCAACCCCGGCATGGGCCTGGACAAGCTGCTTCGCGACTGGGGCTGGGAAGGCTTTCGCCTGGACTGGCTGATCGACCCCGACCGCGTGGTCTACTGCCTGGTGATCGCCGCCGTGTGGCAGGCCTCGGGCTTCATCATGGCGATGTTCCTCGCCGGTCTGCGTGGCGTCGACCCGTCGATCATCCGCGCCGCCCAGCTCGACGGCGCCAGCCTGCCGCGCATCTACTGGACCGTGGTGCTGCCCAGCCTGCGCCCGGTGTTCTTCAGCTCGTTGATGATCCTTTCGCACATCGCGATCAAGAGCTTCGACCTGGTGGCGGCGATGACTGCTGGTGGCCCGGGCTACTCCTCGGACCTGCCGGCCATGTTCATGTACTCGTTCACCTTCAGCCGCGGGCAGATGGGCATGGGCTCGGCCAGCGCGATCCTCATGCTGGGCGCCATCCTGGCAATCCTCGTGCCTTACCTGTACTCCGAGCTGCGGGGGAAACGCCATGACTAGCCCGATCGACAAACCGGCGCTGAACCTCAGCCGCGTCGCCGTCCACGCCGTGCTGCTGCTGGCCGTTCTGCTGTACCTGGTGCCGCTGGTGGTGATGCTGCTGACCAGCTTCAAGACCCCCGAGGACATCGGCAGCGGCAACCTGCTGAGCTGGCCCACCGCGTTCACCGCCATCGGCTGGAGCAAGGCCTGGGCCACGGTCAGCGGCTACTTCGTCAACTCGATCCTGATCACCGTGCCGGCGGTATTGATTTCCACGGCCATTGGCGCGCTCAACGGCTATGTGCTGTCGATGTGGCGCTTCCGTGGCTCGCAGCTGTTCTTCGGCCTGTTGCTGTTCGGCTGCTTCCTGCCGTTCCAGACCGTGCTGCTGCCGGCCTCGTTCACCCTCGGCAAGCTGGGCCTGGCCAGCACCACCAGCGGGCTGATGCTGGTGCATGTGGTGTACGGCCTGGCCTTCACCACGCTGTTCTTCCGCAACTACTACGTGAGCATCCCCGAGGCGCTGGTCAAGGCCGCGCGCCTGGACGGCGCCGGGTTCTTCACCATCTTCGGGCGGATCATCCTGCCGATGTCGACGCCGATCATCATGGTCTGCCTGATCTGGCAGTTCACCCAGATCTGGAACGACTTCCTGTTCGGCGTGGTGTTCTCCAGCGGCGACTCGCAACCGATCACCGTGGCCCTCAACAACTTGGTCAACACCAGCACCGGGGCCAAGGAATACAACGTCGACATGGCCGCGGCGATGATCGCCGGGCTGCCGACGCTGCTGGTCTACGTGGTCGCGGGCAAGTATTTCGTGCGCGGGCTGACCGCCGGCGCGGTCAAGGGGTAAGTCATGGCAACACTCGAACTTCGCAATGTGCACAAGACCTACGGCGTGGGCCTGCCGGACACGCTCAAGGACATCCAGCTGGCGATCAAGGACGGCGAGTTCCTGATCCTGGTCGGCCCCTCGGGCTGCGGCAAGTCGACGCTGATGAACTGCATCGCCGGCCTTGAGAGCATCAGTGGCGGGGCGATCCTCATCGACGACGAGGACGTCAGCGGCATGAGCCCCAAGGACCGCGACATCGCCATGGTGTTCCAGTCCTACGCGCTGTACCCGACCATGAACGTGCGCGACAACATCGCCTTCGGCCTGAAGATCCGCAAGATGTCCCAGGCCGCCATCGACGAAGAGGTGGCGCGGGTCGCCAAGCTGCTGCAGATCGAGCACCTGCTCGAGCGCAAGCCCGGGCAGCTGTCCGGTGGCCAGCAACAGCGCGTGGCCATGGGCCGAGCGCTGGCGCGCCGGCCAAAGATCTACCTGTTCGACGAGCCACTGTCGAACCTCGACGCCAAGCTGCGGGTGGAGATGCGCACCGAAATCAAGCTGATGCACCAGCGCCTGAAGACCACCACGGTGTACGTCACCCACGACCAGATCGAGGCGATGACGCTCGGTGACAAGGTGGCGGTGATGAAGGACGGCATCATCCAGCAGTTCGGCACGCCGCAGCAGATCTACAACGACCCGGCCAACCTGTTCGTCGCCAGCTTCATTGGCTCGCCGCCGATGAATTTCATTCCGGTGCGCTTGACGAAGCAGGACGGTCGCGTGCTGGCGCTGCTCGACAGCGGCCAGGCGCGCTGCGAGCTGCCGCTGGGCGTGGTGGCGGACGAGCTGGAAGGTCGCGAGATCATCCTCGGCGTGCGCCCGGAGCAGATCGCCCTGGGGGCGGAGCAGGGCAATGGCCTGCCGGGCATCCGCGCCGAAGTGCAGGTCACCGAGCCCACCGGCCCGGACCTGCTGGTGTTCGTCACCCTCAATCAAACCAAGGTCTGCTGCCGTCTGGCGCCGGATGTGGCATGCCGGGTCGGTGACAGCCTCAACCTGCAGTTCGACCCGGCGCGGGTTCTGCTGTTCGACGCCGGCAGCGGCGAACGCCTGGACCTTGCCGCCACCGCCGTGAAGGACAACGTGACGCGTTTCAAAGGCCGTTAAGAACGGCGGCCGCTCCCACAGGAAAGATCAGGCCGTTGATTCGTTCTGTTAATAACAAGAAAAGAGGACGCAAAGGGATGGAACATCGCAATCGCATCAGGACACTGGGCTCACTGGCACTGCTGGCCGTGGTCGGCAGCAGCGGGGCCCAGGCCGCCGAGGCTTTCTCGTCGGAATCGAAATGGATGACCGGCGACTGGGGCGGCACCCGCACCGAGTTGCTGGAGAAGGGCTACGACTTCACCCTCGACTACGTCGGCGAGGTGGCCGGCAACCTGCACGGCGGCTACAACAACGACAAGACCGCGCGCTACAGCGACCAGTTCGCCCTGGGTGCGCACCTGGACCTGGAGAAGATCTTCGGCTGGAAGGACACCGAGTTCAAGCTGGCGATCACCGAGCGTAGCGGCCGCAACCTGTCCAACGACCGCATCAGCGACCCGCGTGCCGGGCAGTTCAGCTCGGTGCAGGAAGTCTGGGGCCGCGGCCAGACCTGGCGCCTGACCCAGATGTGGGTCAAGCAGAAGTACTTCGACGGCGCGCTGGATGTGAAAGTCGGCCGCTTCGGCGAGGGCGAGGACTTCAACAGCTTCCCCTGCGACTTCCAGAACCTGGCCTTCTGCGGCTCGCAGGTGGGCAACTGGGTCGGCGGCATCTGGTACAACTGGCCGGTCAGCCAGTGGGCGCTGCGGGTCAAGTACAACATCACCCCGGAATTCTTCGTCCAGGTCGGCGCCTACGAGCAGAACCCGTCGAACCTGGAGACCGGCAACGGCTTCAAGCTCAGCGGCAGTGGCACCAAGGGCGCGATCCTGCCGGTGGAGGCGGTGTGGTCGCCGAAGGTCAACGGCCTGCCGGGCGAGTACCGCCTGGGCTACTACTACAGCACCGCCAAGGCCGACGACGTGTACGACGACATCAACGGCAACCCGCAGGCGCTGACCGGCGCGGCGTTCAAGTCGCACTCCAGCAAGCACGGCTGGTGGGTGGTGGCGCAGCAGCAGGTCACCGCCCATGCCGGCGACGTCAATCGCGGCCTGAGCCTGTTCGCCAACTTCACCGTGCACGACAAGGCCACCAACGTGGTCGACAACTACCAGCAGGTCGGCCTGGTCTACAAAGGTGCCTTCGACGCCCGACCCAAGGACGACATCGGCTTCGGCATCGCCCGCATCCACGTCAATGACGACGTGAAGAAGCGCGCCGAGCTGCTCAATGCCCAGAGCGGTATCAACGACTACGACAATCCGGGCTTCGTGCCGCTGCAGCACACCGAGTACAACGCCGAACTCTACTACGGCTTCCACGTCACCAACTGGCTGACCGTGCGGCCGAACCTGCAGTACATCAAGAGCCCGGGCGGTGTGGACGACGTGGATAACGCGCTGGTCGCGGGGTTGAAGATTCAGTCGTCATTCTGAGAAAAATTGTTGTAAATTTACGCCATCCATCTCGACCTACCGCTAACCACTGGCCAGCAGTGGTTAGCGGGCACGGGGTGAGACAGCGCTATCTCAAACAACAAAAGAGCTCGGAACCATGCCTGAACATCCGCTACATCGCTTCTTCACCTCGCAACGGCCCAGGCCGACCTTCGAGTGGGAGCGTTACCAGCAGCGCGATGTGCTGATCATCGACCACCCAAGCTGCCAAGCGGTGTTCAGCCGCCAGGGCGCGCAACTGCTGCATTTCCAGCCGGCCGGCGAGAAGCCCTGGCTGTGGTGCGCCGAGCAGTGGCCGCAGGTGGGCGCCATCCGCGGTGGCGTGCCGGTGTGCTGGCCATGGTATGGCCGTCATCCCAGCGAGGACCTGTGGCCGGCCCACGGCTGGGCGCGCCTGCTGGACTGGAAGCTGGTGGACAGCCTTGAGGACGAGCAGGGCGTGGCCCTCAAGTGGCGCCTGGACCTGTGCGACTGGCAGGTCGACCTGCACGCCCGGCTTGGCGCGAGCATGGAACTGAGCCTGAGCACCGAGCACCAGGACAGCGAGCCGTGTCAGCTGAGCCATGCGCTGCTGGCCTACTGGCGAATCAGCGACGTGTCGAAGATAGCGCTGTCCGGGCTCGAGGATATCCAAGGCTACGATCGCCTCAATCGCCAGGCCTGCCGCGAGGACGGCGCGCTGACCCTCAAGGGCGGTTGCCAGAAAGTCTATCCCGGCACACCCAAGGTGCAGTTGCAGGATCCGGACTGGCAGCGCGAGCTGTGCATCGACACCGGCGACAGCGATGACACTGTGGTCTGGCACCCGGGCAATCGCCCGTTGATGGGCGTGACCGGGCGCGAATGCCAGGGCTTCGTCTGCGTCGAGGCGGCCAGCGGCAGTGGCGAGGGCCTGAGCCTGGCGCCGGGGGAGCGGGCGCACCTGCGGCTGCAGGCGCACCGGCTCAGTTGAGGTCGTCGTCCTCGATCGGGTAGCGACTGGCGTTGAGGCTTTCCTTGATCTTGCGCAGGTGCGGCTGGAAGTCCACGCCGCGGCGCAGGGTCATGCCGGTGGCCAGCACGTCGAGCACGGTGAGCTGGATGATCCGCGAGGTCATCGGCATGTAGATGTCGGTGTCTTCCGGCAGCGGGATGTGCAGGCTCAGGCTGCAGGCCTGGGCCAGGGGCGAGCCGGCGGCGGTCAGGCCGAGCACCGAGGCGCCGTTTTCCCGGGCCAGGCGCGCCACCTCGACCAGTTCGCGGGTGCGCCCGGTGTAGGAAATGATCACGAACAGATCGCCGGTGTGGGCAACCGAGGCCAGCATGCGCTGCATCAGCACGTCGGCATGGGCCGACACGGCGAGGTTGAAGCGGAAGAACTTGTGCTGGGCGTCGAGGGCCACCGGGGCCGAGGCGCCGAGGCCGAAGAAGTGGATCTGCCGGGCCTGGATCATCATGTCAACGGCGCGGCTGACCTGTTGTGGGTCGAGCGCCTGGCAGGCGCTGTCCAGCGAGGCGATGGCGCTGCCGAAGATCTTCTGGGTGTAGGCGGCCGGATCGTCATCGGCCTCCACCGCGCGGCTGACGTACGCGGCGCCGCTGGCCAGGCTCTGTGCCAACTGCAGCTTGAGCTCGGGGTAGCCGCTGACACCGAACGAACGGCAGAAGCGGTTGACCGTCGGTTCGCTGACCTTGGCCGCCTGGGCCAGGGCGGCGATGCTGAAGCGGGTGGCCTGTTGCGGGTTGAGCAGGATGACTTCGGCGACTTTGCGTTCGGCCTTGTTCAGCTCGTCGAGGCGGCCCTGGATCTGTTCCAGGAGGTTGCGCACGCGGTCCATGGTGTGTCCTTGGGTCGGAAGCTGGCTTTTTGCGGTGGCGTGTATCGTACTGTCGGTAAGATTGTCACACCACTTGTCTGTAATGGCTGTATTCGATGTTGTGGTTTTTACTACATTAACCCTTGAAATGCAGGGTTGAAACCGGTATTCCTAGTCCAACATTTATAAAAGAACCAACATCATGGCCGCGATCAGTGTCGAACCCTGCACCTTCGCCCTCTTTGGCGCCCTCGGCGACCTGGCGTTGCGCAAGCTGTTTCCCGCGCTCTACCAGCTCGACCGCGCCGACCTCCTGCACCCGGATACCCGCCTGCTGGCCCTGGCCCGCGAGCCGGGCAGCGTGCAGGACCACCTGAACAGCATCGAGGCCCATCTGCGCCGCCATGTGCCGGAGGCCGAGATCGATGCCGCTTCCCTGGGGCGCTTCCTCGGGCGCCTGAGCTACCTGCACCTGGACTTCGTCGAGCCGGAGGGCTACCAGGCCCTGGCCGAACAGGCGCCGAGCGGGCAGCCGCTGATCGCCTACTTCGCCACGGCGGCGGCGGTCTACGGCGCGATCTGCGAGAACCTCGACAAGGCCGGCCTGGCCTCGCGCACCCGCGTGGTGCTGGAAAAGCCCATTGGCCACGATCTGGAGTCGTCGCGCCGGGTCAACGACGCCGTGGCGCGGTTCTTCCCCGAGAGCCGGGTCTACCGCATCGACCACTACCTGGGCAAGGAGACGGTGCAGAACCTGATCGCCCTGCGCTTCGCCAACAGCCTGTTCGAAACCCAGTGGAACCAGAATTCCATCTCCCACGTGGAGATCACCGTCGCCGAGAAGGTCGGCATCGAGGGCCGCTGGGGTTACTTCGACAAGGCCGGCCAGCTGCGCGACATGATCCAGAACCACCTGTTGCAGCTGCTCTGCCTGATCGCCATGGACCCGCCCAGCGACCTGTCGGCCGACAGCATCCGCGATGAGAAGGTCAAGGTGCTCAAGGCACTGGCACCGATCACCGGCGAAGGCCTGAGCACCCATGTGGTGCGCGGCCAGTACATTGCCGGCTTCAGTGACGGCAAGCCGGTGCCGGGCTACCTGGAAGAGGACAACGCCAACGCCCAGAGCGATACCGAGACCTTCGTCGCCCTGCGCGCCGATATCCGCAACTGGCGCTGGTCGGGGGTGCCGTTCTACCTGCGCACCGGCAAGCGCATGCCGCAGAAGCTGTCGCAGATCGTCATCCACTTCAAGGAAACCCCGCACTACATCTTCGCCCCGGAACAGCGTTTGCAGATCGGCAACAAGCTGATCATCCGCCTGCAGCCGGACGAAGGCATTTCGCTGCGGGTGATGACCAAGGAACAGGGCCTGGACAAGGGGATGCAGCTGCGCAGCGGTCCGCTGCAACTGAACTTCTCCGACACCTGGCGCAGCGCGCGGATTCCGGATGCCTACGAGCGTCTGCTGCTGGAAGTGATGCGCGGCAACCAGAACCTGTTCGTGCGCAAGGACGAGATCGAATACGCCTGGAAATGGTGCGATCAGCTGATCGCCGGCTGGAAGACCAGCGGCGACGCGCCCAAGCCCTATGCGGCCGGTTCCTGGGGGCCGATGAGCTCGATTGCATTGATCACTCGCGATGGGAGGGCCTGGTATGGCGATATCTGAACTGCAACTGCCGGCGACGGTGAAGGCGCATCAGCTGGCTGACGCGAAAACCCTGGCGGCGACCCTGGCCCATGATGTGGCCGAGCGCCTGCGCCAGGCCATCGTCCGCAAGGGCCAGGCCTGCGTGGTGCTGTCCGGCGGCCGCAGCCCGGTGGCGTTTCTCGAGAAGCTGGCGGCAGAGGCGCTGGACTGGTCGAAGGTCACCGTGAGCCTGGCGGACGAGCGCTGGGTACCGGTGGAACACGACGACAGCAATGCCGGCCTGCTGGCCCGTCACCTGCTCAAGGGCGGTGCGGCCAAGGCGCGTTTCATCGGCCTGTACCAGAGCGCCGCGACCCTGGAGGCCGCCGCCGAGCAGGCCGACCAGGTCCTCGCCGATCTGCCGCCGATCGATGTGCTGGTGCTGGGCATGGGCGACGACGGCCACACGGCTTCGCTGTTCCCGGCCAGCCCCAACCTGCGCCAGGGCCTGGCCAAGGTCGGCGAGCGTCGCTGCCTGCCGATGCTGGCGCCGAGCGTGCCGCACCAGCGCCTGAGCATGACCCGCGCGCTGCTGGCCGGCGCCGGTTTCATCGCCCTGTCCGTGCAAGGCGCGGGCAAGCTCACCACCTTGCGTGCTGCCCTGGCGGCCGAAGACCCTACCGAAATGCCGATTCGCGCCTTTCTTCACGACCCCCTGGACATCTACTGGTGCCCATGAGCCAAGGACCCATTGTCATGACCACCCTCGAACGCCCACAGCCTTTGCTCTCGATGGCCGACAAAGCCGCGCGGATCGACACGATCTGCGACAAGGCGCGCATCCTGCCGGTGATCACCATCGCCCGTGAGGAAGACATCCTGCCCCTGGCCGACGCCCTGGCCGCAGGCGGCATCCGCACCCTGGAAGTGACCCTGCGCTCGCAACATGGCCTGAAGGCCATCCAGGTGCTGCGCGAGCAGCGCCCCGAGCTGTGCGTCGGTGCCGGTACCGTGCTCGACCGTGGCATGTTCGCCGCCGTCGAGGCCGCGGGCGCGCAGTTCGTCGTTACCCCGGGCATCACCCAGGACATCCTCGAAGCGGGCGTGGACAGCGACATTCCGCTGCTGCCGGGTATCAGCACGCCGTCGGAGATCATGATGGGCTATGCCCTTGGCTACCGTCGCTTCAAGCTGTTCCCGGCGGAGATCAGTGGTGGCGTGGCGGCGATCAAGGCCTTTGCCGGCCCATTCGGCGACATTCGCTTCTGCCCGACCGGTGGGGTGAACCCGGCCAACGTGCGCAACTACATGGCGCTGCCCAATGTGATGTGCGTGGGCGGCACCTGGATGCTCGACAGCAGCTGGATCAAGAACGGCGACTGGGCGCGGATCGAGGCGTGTAGCGCCGAGGCGATGGCATTGCTGGACTGACAGATTTCGTTGTGTGCTACACGGCTTGTGGGGCGCTTGGTCGGCGCCCCTTTTTTTTGCCTGAGTCATTTAGGCCGATAATTGTCAGCCGCTGCCAGGTCGGCTGGGGTCGATCAGGGGCCGTGCGCTGGTAAGCAGGGTCTTGATCGCCTGCAGGTCCATCTCGCCTCGCTGGTAGGCCTCGATGAACTGCCTGATCGGACGAGGGGTGATGTAGCGGCTGTTGCGATCTTGGTAAAAGTCGTTGCGCAAGGCGCGATCCAGTGCCAGCGCGCGCTGATGGTCGAAGCTCGCGCGGTCACGCACCTGCAGCAGCCTGGTGCTGGCCTCCTGCTGTTCAAGCAGGCGTGGGTGCAAGCCCTGAAGCTCACTCACCAACGCATCATCGGCCTCATCCGGTGTGGCGGCGGCGTGCTGCATGAGTTGCGCAAGCGGGCGGGTCTTGAGTTTCGCAGTGAGCTGCTCGCGAATGCGTTGCAGGTTGCGATCCCGCCCCTGGTTGAAGGCGCTCAATTGCAGGTACCAGGCATCGACTTCGGCCTTCGCCTCGGACAGTTCGTGGTCGAGAGCATCGTCCTGTGCCCAGAGCGCCGGCAAGCCCAGCCTATGGTACGCCTCGTCCAGATACGCCTGGTGTTCACGTCCCATTTGCTCCCTGTCGCGCATGCGCTGTTCCCTTTGTACTTCATTGCGGTCGAGCATTGCCTGGAGCATTTGTTCGTTGGCTTGGTTTACCTGGAAACTCACCTTGCGGGCGAGGAAGTCATCGAGCCAGGTACGCAGCAAGCGAGGTCTGTAGCGCTCGGTTGCGTAGTCGCGTAATACCAGGGCGCGGAATATTGGGTTGTTCCAGTACGCTACCAGCTTTGCCCTGCACTCGTCGCGGATCTCCACATAAGCCAGTTCGGCTTGCGGCTCGTTGTCCAGCGCTCGGCGAATGTGCGCAGTCAGGCTCAGGTATGCCGGGTCTTTCTCAAGTTGAGTACGTGCCTGGGTTTCAAGTGTGCCGATGCGTGTCTGTAGGTGGCGCTGAGTCTCGAGGCGTGCCTTGATCAGCCGTTGCAGGCGATCGATGTGGTCGTGCAGCTCGGCTTGTGCGCTTTCGCGTTCGGCCAGCAGTTGTCGGGTCTCAGGATCAAGCTCTGGACCGTGTTCCAGTTGGAAACTGGCAAGTTCATTGAGTTTCTCGGTCATCAGACACTCAAGCCTGACCTCGCGAGCAATGGCCTCACGCAAGTCTTCTTCGGCTTCACGCTGCGCCAGCAGGGTGCTACGGGTGTAGGTGTCGATCGCGATGAACAGGGTATCGGGTGTCATGGTTCGGTCATATCCAACCAGCAAGCAGTGCCAGCTCAGGGCGCCGACAGCCAGTACGGCCGCAGTTGGCGGGATCAGCAGCGAGGGCGACAGGGCCAGGCGCACCAGCAAGCGCTCCCACCTGCTCAGCGGCGGCGCTTCGAAGACCAGGCGTTGGGCGAAGAATGCCCGAACGCCCTGTTCGACATGCGTCTGTTCATGATGGATGCCGTTGCGCTGGTAATAGCTGCGTATGCGTTCGCTTACTTCGCTGCGCTGCTTCGGCAGATCCAGGTGCTCCTGCTGTGCGAGTTCCTGGTGGCGCAACTCGTCGACCAGGGCCATGGCCCCCATCTGTTCGGAAAGTGAGACGGTCATTGGCGGGTCATCAGAAGCTGGCGGAGACGATGGACTGGTTGGTGTCGGCCGGATTGTCGAAGCTGCTACCGGCAAAGACGCGATTGTCGAAGTGCCTGCTTAGGTTGTAGGCATCCTTGCGGCCGATGACCGGATTATCGACGCGGCCCTTGGCCTGCTTGACCTGCTGGGCTTTCAGGTACTGCGCGTGGGTGACCTGCACACCGAGGGAGTCGGTGAGGGCGATCGCGCCGGTGTGGCCGTTGGCGAGCGGCATCGTCACCACCTTGCCCTGCGGGTCGCGTGCCTGAAACACCAGGAACCATGCCTTGCCGTCCTCGCTGCCTGGCTGGCACGCCGAGGTCTTGCGGCAGCGTTCGTAACCGGATATCTCTCCGGCGCCGTCGGGGATGTGCAGTTGCAGCTGCGCTTCGGTGTAGTCGACGTACACCTGCAGCTCGCGCAATGCCTGAATGGCCTTGGCCGGCCCATGATCGGCCACCAGCGCGCCGGTGGAACGGGCGAACGGCAGCAGCTTGGCGCGCACGTCTTCCGGTAGCGGCATGGCTTCCAAGCGGGCCATCAACTGAGTGTACTGGTCCAGGCGTGCCTGGTGCGCCGCTCGGTCCGCTTCCCTTGTCCAGGCTGGCGCTGGCACCCCCAGGCCCTTTTGGGTAGGGGCGCTGACCTCGGTCGGTCGGGTGGGCGCCACAGGTTGGCGCAGATTTGCCGTCAGCAGGGCACCGCCCAGCAAGGCGACCCACGTCAGCCCCCCCAGGCCAGCAGCCTGCGGCGCAGGAGCATCCCCGCCAGCAACCTGCGGGGCCAGGACAGTTGCGGCGCCTCGAACCGCAGACGGCGGGCGAAGAACTCGCGTACCCCTTGCTCGATCAGGCTGTCATCGCAAGCGATGCCCTGGCGCTGGTAGTAGCCACGAATGCGTTCGACGATTTCGGCGCGACGCAGCGCCAGGTCCAGATGCTCCTGAACCTGGCGCTGCTGCAGGCGCAGCTCGCCGACGAGGGCCATGGCCCCCATCTGTTCGCTGAGCGAGCCATTGCTCATTGCGCGGCTTTGCTCAGCAAGGAGGCGAAGGCGCGCTTGGCGTCTTCGACTGCGGTGGAAATTTCCAGCGCGGCCTTACTCGACTCGGCACGGTAGGTTTCGGTGAGGCCTTTCATGTCATTCTGGAAATCCAGGGTGGCCTGGGCCAGGGCGCGCACCGATTCGACGCGCAGAGTCGAGCCATAGCTGGCTTTCATCGCCGCCCCCAGTTGCTGGTTGCCCAGCTCGCCCAGGGCTTCCAGGCCCTTGTTGATACCGGAGGTGGTAACGTTGAGGGTATGGGTGGCCTCGGCCATGCCCTGGTTGGCGGTGAACGAAACCGCAAGGCTGGTGAGCACGATTTCGTTAGTGGCGAAGAACGACACCATTCGCTGGTACTGACGCTCCTTGACCACATGCACCTGGCTGATGCGGGCAAAAACCATCTCGGCGGTGTTGTAGCCGACCCGTAGGTCGTCAGCGATATCCTTGACGATCTGGTAGCTTTTGTCTTCGTTCTGCAGGGCTCGCACCGCTTCGTCACGCACCAGCTCAAGTGCCGCGATGCGGGCTGGCTCTTCGCTTGCGGCCGCCGCCACGGTAGCGTTGGCGGAGTCCAGGGCACTGCTGCACTCCTGCAGGGACTGCCCGGCGATGGCCAGCACTTGCTGGGCATCAACCTCGGCAGTCTTCATGGCCAGGCGGAAGTCCATGTACGCTTCCAGGATCAGGCTTTCGCGAGTGATCTGGTCGCTGGCGGCCGCGCACACGTCGAGGTAGTGCTTGCGAATGTCCTCGAATCGGCTCGGGATCGAGCCTCGCAGCATGCGCATCCAGGCCAGCTTGAGGCGTTCGAGGGTATCCAGGCGACCATCGTCCATCCATGTGGCCATGGCAGCCGCATCTTCACGAATTGACGTGAAGCTGTCGGTGATATCCATGTAGCGGTGAGAGATATCCATCCCGGCGATCTGCTCGCGTACGGTCTGGTTGAAAAGTGACGCCTGCTGCAGTACTGCGGCGATGCCGGTGACACGCTGGTTGTCGTAGTGCGCGACCTTGTCCAGCAGGGTCAGTACTGGTGCTGGCTGGGGCGCCTGACCGAAGGCGATGCCGATTTTGCGCAGGCCGTCGAGGGCGCGTTCGAGGTATAGGCTCATGGTGATCCTTGCCTGAGTGGATATTTGCAATTGAGTTGCGCGATTCAGAAACTGTTGGTTGTACGGAAACCACCACCGCCGGAACTGCTGGAGGTGCTGAAACCGCTTCCACCGAAACTGCCTGACGTGGAGAAGCTGCTGCCATGGGAGCTGGTCGAGTTGCTCCGGTCGTCAACTGGAAGCTGTGGCGACACGAACTGCCGACCTTCATCGAGCAAGCGCTGCACGTCGGACTGTTCCAGCTGGCCGCGCATGTAGTCGTCGAGTATTTGTTCGATGGGCTGCTGCAGCTGGTACACATGGCTTTGATCGCGGTAATGGGCATCGCGCAGCGCGTACTCCAGGGTCTTGGCCCGGTCATAGCGTTGGCGCTGGTTGTCACTCTGGTCGCGCAGGCTCCTCAGCGGTTGCTGAATCTCCCGTAGCCGCGCGTGTAGCAACTGCAGGTCGCCTACCAGGACATCGTCGTCCGGGCTAGGTGTTTTGGCTGCCTCGATGATCAGCTCGGCCAAGGGGCGTGCCCTGAGCCTGTCGGTGATGCTCTGGCGAATCTGCAACAGATGGGGATCGCGTTGCTGATTGAAGTCGGCCAGTTGAGCATGCAGTGAGCTGGCGTCGGCCTTGGCCTCGCTCAACAACACTTCCAGCTCTTGTTCCTCGACCTGCAGGGCCCGCATGCCAGCTGCTTCTCGGGCTTTTTCCAGATGCTGCTGGTGTTGCGCCTGCAATTGCTGCCGCGCCTGGGCGAGGGTCTGGCGCTGGGTCTCGTTGCGCGTGTACATGGCCAGCAAGGTCTGTTCGTTGGCGTAGTTGACGTGAAAGTCGACCTTGCGCGCCAGGTAGTTGTCCAGTACGCGCTGGAAGGGGTAAGGCCGGTATTGTTCGGTCCCATAGCTACAGGCCTTGAGGAAACGGTAGAGCGGGTTGCTCTTGTAACCCTCCAGTTTGTTGGCGCACTCGTTGCGGATTTCCTCGTAACCCGCATCGGACTGCTGTTCGGCTTGCCGGGCCGCATTCAGTTGTCCCAGCAATTGGGCGAAAGCAGGATCCTCGTCGAGCAGACGCTGGGCCTGGGCATCGAGTTGGCCGAGATCACTGCGCACTTGCTGACGTTTATCCAGTTGGGCGGCTATCAAATGCTCGACTCGTTCGAGCGCCTGGATAAGGTTCGCTCGGGCGTACTCGCGCTGCTCGAACAACAGCCGCGTATGCAGGTCTTGATCGGGGGCGATATTCAGCTGCAGGGCGGCAATCTGGCCCAGCTTCGAGGTGATCTGATCTTCCAGTCGGGCTTCTTGGTCAAGCTGGGTATACAGCGCTTGCTCAGCGTCACGTCTGGTCTGTTCGGCTTGGCGCGAGTTGTGTTCGAGCGCATTGACAAGGGCGATCGGTGTCATGGCATTACCATTCCAGAATCATGTCGGGGGTAGCGTAGGTGCTCTGGCTGAAGTGTATGCTCAGGCTGTTCACCGGTTTTCTGCCGATCAGGCGTTGGCTGATATGGCCATCTTCGAGCTTGTCCTGCCGGACCCGCAGATACTCGTCGTAACTGACGCGGACACCGAAACGATTGGCCCAACGGGTCTTGCCGGTCTCCACGCTGGTCACCGGCGCCCACGTCTGCTTACCGGCAGCGTCGAAGGGTTCGACGATCAGATACCAGCTTTTGCCTCGGGTGCTGTTCGGACTGCAGCCGGCGTTTTCGTAACAGCGCTCCACACCCGACTTGATGCCGGGGCGATCGATCAGCTCGATGGTCAGGGGTTCTGCGGCGTAAATCAGGTAGTCTTTCACTGCGTCGAGGGTGGAGTCGGCCTTTTCCAGTTGCAGCTTGGCGATATCTTCACCGGCACGGTTGAGCCAGTCAGCCAGTTGCTCATGATCGGCCTTGGGCAGCGGCACGGCATTCAGGCGATCCTGCAATTGCTGCTGCCGGTCGAGGCTGATGTAGACGTGCTCCACGCGGTTGAGTCGTTTTCTGGCCTTTGCCAGGTTGTTTTGCGCGCCGGCCAACACGAAGTACGCTTGTTCGATTCGAGCATTGAAGGGCGCGCGGTTGTCGCGGGTGATCGGATCGGGTCGTACGACATTTAATGATTGGCTGGGGCTGGGCAGCAGACGCTCGACCTTGATGAGCAGATCCGCCACCACTGGAACCGGTTGGCGTGACTGACGCGCCTTGGATTGCTCCAAACGCTGGCGCTGCGCAGCTAAATCCATCTGCAACAGCTGGACATCAATGGCCAATTGGTCGGCACTCAGGCCCGCCCGGATGTTTAGTCCACTCTCCACCAGAAACAGTGTGCCCAGGCCCAAGGCGATCAGCAGCACGCTGTAGGCCACGCCTTTTAGCAGCGGTCGGTAGGCCATGGCCAGACGAGTCAGCAGACGTTGTGTGAAGCCCAGTGCAGGGGCTTGGAATTCAAGGCGTCGTGCGAAGAATTGACGTACGCCTTCCTCGACCGTTGCTTCGTCGAAGGCGATGCCATGGCTCTGGTAGTAAGTGCGAATGCCTTCGGCCACTTCGGCCCGGCGCCGAGGCAAGTCAATGTGCTCCTGGATGGCCATTTCGCGATGACGCAGTTGGTCAACCAGCCCCATGGCGCCGATCCGTTCACTCAATGGGATGCTCATCGATTGCATTCCAGCGGGCGGTGCCGCGGTGCGTGCGCCAGGCAATAGCTCATGGTGCTCCTTGCATGAGTGGGGGAGGGCTCGCGCAGTATACCCATGAATGAAGGCTAAATAATGGCCTGCTTTCTGCAGCCTGTTAATCTCATCGTGCGCGCACAAAAAAGCCCGCATCTCTGCGGGCTCTTCTGGACGATCAGCGCATCAAGCCGCTTTGGCCTGTTGCTGGCTCAGCGACCGGTTCAGCGCGCTGAACAGCGCCTTGAAGCTGGCGGTGGTGATGTTCTCGTCGATGCCCACGCCATGCACCGGACGCCCACCGGCCACGCGCAGTTCGATGTACGCCGCCGCCTTGGCGTTGGTGCCGGCACCGATGGCGTGCTCGTTGTAGTCCATGATCTCCACGTTGACCGGCAGGCCGGCGACCAGCGCTTCCAGGGCGCCGTTGCCCTTGCCGTGCCAGTGCAGGGTGGTCTCGCCTTCACCGGAGACTTCCACCTGCACGTGGCTGCTGCCGTTCTCTTCCTGCAGGCGGTGGCTGACCAGCGCATACGGTGCGTTGGCCTGGAGGTACTCCTTCTGCAGCAGCTTGTAGATCTGCTCGGCGGTCATTTCCAGGCCGAGACGGTCGGTCTCGCCCTGTACCACCTGGCTGAACTCGATCTGCATGCGGCGCGGCAGGCTGATGCCGTACTCCTGCTCGAGCAGGTAGGTGATGCCACCCTTGCCCGACTGGCTGTTGACGCGAATCACCGCCTCGTAGCTGCGGCCGATGTCGGCCGGGTCGATCGGCAGGTACGGCACCTCCCACAGTTCGCCGTCCTGCTGCTTGGCGAAGCCCTTGCGGATGGCGTCCTGGTGCGAGCCGGAGAAGGCGGTGTGGACCAGGTCGCCGACGTACGGGTGACGCGGGTGCACCGGCAGCTGGTTGCACTCCTCGACGACCTTGCGCACGCCGTCGATGTCGGAGAAGTCCAGCTGCGGGTCGATGCCCTGGGTGTAGAGGTTCAGGGCGAGGGTGACCAGGTCGACGTTGCCGGTGCGCTCGCCGTTGCCGAACAGGCAGCCTTCGGCACGGTCGGCGCCGGCCATCAGGCCCAGCTCGGTGGCGGCGATGCCGGTGCCACGGTCGTTGTGGGTGTGCAGGCTGATGATCACGCTGTCGCGACGGTTGATGTTGCGGCAGAACCATTCGATCTGGTCGGCGTAGACGTTCGGCGTGGCGACTTCGACGGTGGCCGGCAGGTTGAGGATGATCTTGTGCTCAGGAGTCGGGTTCCACACTTCGATCACCGCGTCGCACACTTCCTTGGCGAACTCCAGTTCGGTGGCGCTGAAGGTTTCAGGCGAGTACTGGAAGGTCCACTGGGTGTTCGGCTGCTGGGCGGCGTACTTGACGAACAGCTTGGCGGCGTTGACCGCGATGTCCTTCACGCCCTGCTTGTCCTGGTTGAAGACGATGCGGCGGAACGACGGGCAGGTGGCATTGTACAGGTGGACGATGGCCTTCTTGGCCCCGCGCAGGGATTCGAAGGTACGGGCGATCAGGTCTTCACGGGCCTGGGTCAGCACCTGGATGGTGGTGTCGTCCGGGATGTGGCCGTCTTCGATCAGGGTGCGCACGAAGTCGAAGTCGGTCTGCGAGGCCGACGGGAACGAGGCTTCGATTTCCTTCACGCCCACCTGCACCAGGGTCTTCCAGAACCGCAGCTTCTTCTCCGAGTCCATCGGCTCGATCAGCGACTGGTTGCCATCACGCAGGTCGGAACTGCACCAGATCGGTGCCTGGGTGATGGTCTTCGACGGCCAGGTACGGTCGGGCAGGTCGATGGTCGGGAACGCGCGGTATTTCTTCGAAGGGTCTTTGAGCATGGTCATGGAAGCAATCCTTTTTATGTGCGGCCGTGATCGGGCCTGCCAAACGAAAACGAGAGAAAAAGGCGAGGCGACGCGATTCACCCTGGTAGTCGGGCGCTGACCAGGCAGAGGCTGCGGTGTTGTCGGAGCAGGGTGCTGAAGATGTTCATAGGCTCAACCCTAACCAGTGGGTTGGGGGATGGCAAGCATTGCGGAAAAATTGAGAGGAATGCTTAAAAAAACGAGTCTTAGGAGTTTTTCTGGCTGCTTAATTGGTCTTGTTGATATTTTATTGCGTGATGTTTTTTTGTTGCGCAAATCGCGGGGCCTGCCCGATCCCACGATGCCACCGTGGGCCGCGTGGGAGCGGGCTGGCCCCGCGATTGCGCTTTCAGGGCTGGAACGCGCCGATGAAAATCGCCGGATCGACCCGCGCATCGTTGAGGCTGACGTTCCAGTGCATGTGCGGCCCAGTGGCCCGGCCAGTCGAACCCACGCGGCCCACCACCTCGCCACGGCGTAGCACCTGCCCCGGCTTCACGTCGATCTTCGACATGTGGCAGAACATGCTGATGAAGCCCTGGCCATGGTCGACGAACACCGTGCGGCCATTGAAGAAGTAGTCGCCCACCAGGATCACCTTGCCATTGGCCGGGGTCTTGATCGGCGTGCCGGCCGGCACGGCGAAGTCAAGGCCAGCGTGGGGGTTTCGTTCTTCGCCGTTGAAGAAGCGGCGCACGCCGAACTTGCTCGACAGCGGGCCGTTGACCGGCTTGTCGAGGATCAGGTTGCTCGGCAGGGTCGGGCTGAAGCTGCGGTAGGCCTTGACCTGCTCGGCCAGCTCGCGGTCGATGCGCTTGAGGTCCTCGGGCTCGGGGTTGACCTGGCGCTTGTTCTTCAGGGTGATGTGCTGTTCGGGGTATTTCTTGCTGCCCACGCTGAAGCGGATGTCGCGCCCCCCCTGGGTGAGCACGGCGCTACCGGGTTTCTGGGTGAGCGGGATGCCGACGATGGCCAGCCAGTTGTCCTGCTCCTTCACCACCAGCACCGGCTTGCCGTCGAAGCGGGCGCTCGGCGCGCTGGCGGCCGGCCCCAGGTTGACCACGGCCACGCCGCCGGGCACCGGCTTGTCGAGGGTGCG
>NZ_NIBE01000062.1:0-11520 GCF_002205115.1 Pseudomonas sp. DrBHI1 | reverse complement strand
AGCGAGAGGGTGACCGGAGTCTGGTGGTTGTCCTCGACCCGCACCTTGAGCTCGCCTTCGTTGAGGCGGGCGGTCAGGCGCTGGCCGTTGTGGGTCTGCGCGGCGCTGCGGATGGCCTGGCCGCGCTCGTCGAGAAGGATGCTGTAGCCGCGGGCGAGGGTGGCCAATGGGCTGACCACCTGCAGCGTCTGCAACTGCGCCTGGAAGCGCTGGCGGCGGTCCTTGATCACCTCGCGCATGGCCCGTGGCAGGCGTTCGGCCAGGCTGTCCAGGCGCTGCTTGAGCAGTTTCAGGTTGCGTCCCGGGTGTTGCGCGGCCAGGCGCATGTCGAGGCGGCCGAGGCGTTCGTGGCGTTGGCGCATGTTCAGCGCGAAGGCGCGGCGCAGGCGCATGTCCAGGTCGTCCAGGCGTTGGGCCTGCTGGCGCAGGCGCTCGCCCGGGTGGCGCAGGCGTCGGGCCAGGCCCTCGACGCGCAGGCGGTCATGGGCCAGACGGCTCTGCATGCGCAGCAACAGGCGCCGCTGCAGGCTGTCCAGGCGCTGCTGCAGGCCGCTGCTGTCGGGGGCGAGCAGCTCGGCGGCGGCTGATGGCGTGGGGGCGCGTACGTCGGCGACGAAGTCGCTGATCGACACGTCGGTCTCATGGCCCACGGCGCTGACGATCGGCGTCACGCAGGCGGCCACGGCACGGGCCACGGCCTCTTCGTTGAAGCACCAGAGGTCTTCCAGCGAGCCGCCGCCACGGGCCAGGATCAGCGCGTCGAAGCCCTGCCGGTCGGCCATCTGCAGGGCGCGGACGATCTGCGCGATGGCCTCGCGGCCTTGCACGGCGGTAGGGATCAGGTTGAGCTCGACCTGCGGCGCACGGCGGCGGAACACGCTGATGATGTCGCGGATCACCGCGCCGGTGGGCGAGGTGACGATGCCGATGCGCCGCGGATGGGCCGGCAGCGGCTGCTTGCGTTCGGTGCTGAACAGCCCCTCGGCGCCGAGCTTTTCCTTCAGCGCCTCGAAGGCCAGGCGCAGGGCGCCGTCACCGGCCGGTTCGACGGTGTCGAGGATCAGCTGGTAGTCGCCGCGGCCCTCGAACAGCGAAACCTTGCCGCGCACCTTGACCGCCAGGCCATCGCGCAGGGCCTGGCGCACGCGAGCGGCGTTCTGCCGGAACAGCGCGCAGCGGATCTGCGCGCCGCTGTCCTTGAGGGTGAAGTACATGTGGCCGGAGGCCGGGCGGGCGAGGTTGGAAATCTCGCCTTCCACCCAGACACTGCGGAACACGTCCTCGAGCAGCACGCGGGCACGGCCGTTGAGCTGGCTGACGGTGAGGACCTCGCGGTCCAGGCCGAGTCGTTCGAAAGGGTCTCTGATCATGCCGGGCATCATAAAGGAGCCGTCGCGCGGATGCACTGTGCCGGCTGCTGGCACGCCCCACCTTGGGAGCATTTCCGGCTGCCGGCCCCGATATCCGGCGATGCACGCTGGGCGCCTGATTCCATGAGGAGATTCGCCATGTATCCCATAGACGCTCACACCTACCGGTCCAAGGCGTTCAACCGACGGGTGCGATTCCTGGTGCTGCATTACACAGCCGTCAATTTCAACGGCTCGATCAATGCGCTGGTCAACGGTACCCAGGTCAGCGCCCATTACCTGGTGCCCGACCCATCCGATCCGAGCTTCACCAGTGCAGGTTTCGACGCGATGCGCACCTTCAACCTCGTCGACGAGAACGAGCGCGCCTGGCACGCGGGTGTCAGCGGCTGGGCCGGACGCAGCAACCTGAACGATACGTCGATCGGCATCGAGATCGTCAGCCAGGCGTCGGTGAGCAACGGCCATTTCGTGTTCTCGCCCTATCACCCCCAACAGGTGGAGGCCTTGATCCAGCTGGGCCAGGCGATCCTGCAGCGCTATCCGGACATCACGCCGACCCAGGTGGTCGGCCACAGCGACATCGCCATTGGCCGCAAGAGTGACCCGGGTGCCGCTTTTCCCTGGCAGGCGCTGCACCAGGCCGGTATCGGTGCCTGGTATGAAGAGGCGCGCAAGGCGTACTACCAGCAGCGCTTCGCGGGCTGCCTGCCGCAGGTCAAGGTCGTCCTCGCCAAGCTGCGTACCTACGGCTACAGCTTCCCGACCAGCCCCGATCCGGCCCAGGTGCGTGCAGTACTCAGGGCGTTCCAGCTGCATTTCCGGCCTGGCAACTTTGACGGTGTGCTGGATGCCGAAACCGCGGCGATCGTCTTTGCGCTGGTGGAGCGCTACATGCCCTGATCGCCCTGTGGCAAGCGCAGGCTGTCCAGTAGCTTTCTCGACAGCGTTCCCGCGTCGCGTCGGCAGGCCAGGGCCACGGTGCTCTGGCAGGCCTCGGCCAGCGGCACGAAGGTGACCGAGGGCGGGGCGATTTCGCGCATGCTCAGGGGCAGCAACGCCACCCCGAACCCGGCCTGGATCAACTGCAGTTGCGTGGTCTTGCGCGACACCACCTGCGCCGCCTGGGGAAAGAAACCCTCGTTCATGCACAACGACGCCGACAGGTAGCTCAAGCCGCCGCGCTGACGATGGGGTATGGAAATGAAGCGTTCCTCGCGCAGTTGACCCAGTCGGACACTGCCAGTCGTGGCCAGTGGATGGCTCGCCGCCACCGCCAGCAGCAGGGGCTCGTCGAATAGCGCATGCAGCTCCACGCCCTCGTGCTGGCGCAGCACCGGCAGGCGCAGCAGACCGATTTCCAGGCGGCCCTCGGCGATGTCCTCCAGTTGCGCCTCCGACGATTGCTGGGCGATCTCCAAGGAGACGCCGGGGTTGTCCGCGAGGTAGGTGCCGAGGCGCTGCAGCAGTTGTCCAGTCAACGGCACGGTACTGGAGTGGTTCAGCCGCAGACTGCCACGCAGGCCCTGGCCCACCTCGCGGGCCAGACGTTCGGCTTTGTCCAGGTCGGCCAGCAGATGTCGGGCGCGGTCAAGGAAAGCCAATCCTGCGGCGGTCAGCCGTGGCTGGCGCGCGGTGCGTTCGAACAACGCGGACCCCAGGTGCAGCTCCAGTTCCTTGATCTGTCGGCTGAGAGCCGACTGGGCGATGTACAGCCGCTCGGCGGCGGCACTGAAGCTGCCGGCCTCGGCGATTTCGACGAAGTAGCGCAGTTGGCGGATCGAGGTCATGTCATGCCTTTTTCAGATATCTCGTGGCGTAAAGGCATATTAGTCGGCATGGCTTGTCGCTGGCTAACCTTCTGGGGTCTCCCGAGGAATTGCTGCGATGCTCGCTCAACTGTCGTTTTCCATGCTCGACTGGCTACCCATCCTGCTAGGTGTGGGGGTGGCTTATATCGTCTTCGGCATCGCCGGTTTCGGCACCGCGCTGGTCGCTGGCCCCGTGCTGATCCATTTCATGCCATTGTCGCGGATCGTTCCGTTGCTGGTGCTGCTGGACTTCGTCGCCGCCTTCGGCAACCTGCTACCGTCGCGGCGCGACGTGGTGCGCGGCGAACTGCTCAGGCTGCTGCCGTTCATGGCCGTGGGCTGCACGCTGGGCGTGGTGTTCCTGCTGCGCCTGAAGTCCGATGTGCTGCTGTTGCTGATGGGGCTGTTCGTCACCGCCTATGCGGTCTATGGCCTGGCGGTGAAGGTACGGCCGGCGAATCTGTCGGGCGCCTGGGCGGTGCCCATGGGGACGGTAGGCGGGTTGTTCGGCGCCCTGTTCGGCAGTGGTGGTTTTCTGTACGCGATCTACCTCAGTGCGCGGCTGGAGGCCAAGGAGCAGGTGCGGGCGACCCAGGTCGCGCTGATCAGTTGCAGCACGGTGGTGCGCCTGTCGCTGTTCCTGATCGCCGGGGTGTATGCCGACGCCAGCCTGTTGCTGCTGGCCGCCTGCCTGCTGCCGGTGATGTTCATCGGTACCTGGCTGGGCCGACGGTTGACGCTGAGGCTGTCCCGCGAGGCCTTCGTGCGGCTGGTCACCTGGCTGGTGCTGGCCAGCGGCCTGGCGTTGATCGGTCGCTACCTGAGCGCCTGAGCAGGCGGTAGAATTGCGTCCTTACCGCAGTTCCCAGGCCCGCCTCAAGCATGAACACCCAGAGCATCATCGTCCCCAAGCTGTCCACCGTGCCGGTCCACGAAGCCCGGGCCCGCGCGATCCTGCGCTGGCTGGTGCGTGAGAAAATCGTCGAGGAGCAGTTGAGCACCTGTGGCCGCACCGGCAATCGCATGGGCCATGCCCTGGCCGAAGGGGCGCGCAAGGTGGCCCTGCACCCCGAGAAACTGCCGTTCGGTGAGCAGGTCAATGGCCTGGAGGTGATGCTCAAGCGCTGCATCTACACCCCCACCGACGGTTTTCTCGAGGAGGCCGGCTGCCCGGAATGCCGGCGCGAGGTGGGCGAGCCGCTGTTCGAGAGCCTGGAGGAGTGGATGCCGGGGGTGAGTGACAACTTCACCTGCCCGCTGTGCGGCTTCGAGGACGACATCAATGGCTTCCTTTACCTGCAGCCGTGTGCCTTTTCCAACCTGGGGTTCATCTTCAATAACTGGGGCGAGGCCGGGTTCACCCAGGCCTTCCTCGACAGCTTCGCCGACTGGCTGGACCAGCCGGTGGCGGTGGTGCAGGTAAAACTGCCGCAAGGCTGACCGAAGGCCCTTATTTTGCATTGAGCGGCGCGCCATGGATGGGTATAATGGCGCGCTTCCATTTTTCCCTCCCGGGAGCCCCCGCGATGCTGCGTATCAGCCAAGAAGCCCTGACTTTCGACGATATCCTCCTTGTACCTGGCTACTCCGAGGTACTGCCCAATGAAGTCAGTCTCAAGACCCGTTTGACTCGTGGCATCGAGCTGAACATTCCCCTGGTCTCCGCCGCCATGGACACCGTGACCGAAGCGCGCCTGGCCATCGCCATGGCCCAGGAAGGCGGCATCGGCATCATCCACAAGAACATGACCATCGAGCAGCAGGCCGGCGAAGTACGCAAGGTCAAGAAGTTCGAGGCTGGCGTGGTCAAGGACCCGATCACCATCGACGCCGACGCCACCGTGCGCGACCTGTTCGACCTGACCCGCCTGAACAACATCTCCGGTGTTCCGGTGCTGGCGAACGGCGACCTGGTCGGCATCGTCACCTCCCGTGACGTGCGTTTCGAAACCCGCCTGGACGCCAAGGTCCGCGACGTGATGACCCCCAAAGAGCGTCTGGTCACCGTCCGCGAAGGCGCCGACAAGAACGAAGTCCGCGAGCTGCTGCACAAGCACCGCCTGGAAAAAGTCCTGATCGTCGACGACAAGTTCAACCTCAAGGGCATGATGACCGTCAAGGACATCGAGAAGGCCAAGGCCTACCCGCTGGCCAGCAAGGACGACCAGGGTCGTCTGCGCGTCGGCGCCGCGGTCGGCACCGGCAAGGACACCGGTGAGCGCGTAGCCGCCCTGGTGGCCGCCGGCGTTGACGTGGTGGTGGTGGACACCGCCCACGGTCACTCCAAGGGCGTGATCGACCGCGTTCGCTGGGTCAAGGAGAACTACCCGCAAGTGCAGGTGATCGGCGGCAACATCGCCACCGGCGCTGCCGCCAAGGCCCTGGCTGAAGCTGGCGCCGACGCGGTCAAGGTCGGTATCGGCCCGGGCTCGATCTGCACCACCCGTATCGTCGCCGGTGTCGGCGTGCCGCAGATCAGCGCCATCGCCAACGTCGCCGCCGCACTGGAAGGCACGGGCGTGCCGCTGATCGCCGACGGCGGCATCCGCTTCTCGGGTGACCTGTCCAAGGCCATCGTTGCCGGCGCCTCGTGCGTGATGATGGGCTCGATGTTCGCCGGTACCGAAGAAGCCCCGGGTGAAGTCGAACTGTTCCAGGGCCGTTCCTACAAGGCCTACCGCGGCATGGGCTCGCTGGGTGCCATGGCACAGGCGCAAGGCTCCTCCGACCGTTACTTCCAGGATTCCTCGGCCGGTGCCGAGAAGCTGGTACCGGAAGGCATCGAAGGCCGCGTGCCGTACAAGGGCGCCCTGGCCGCGATCATCCACCAGCTGATGGGCGGCCTGCGTTCGTCCATGGGCTACACCGGCAGCGCGACCATCGAAGAGATGCGTACCAAGCCGGAGTTCGTGCGCATCACCGGTGCCGGCATGGCCGAGTCCCACGTGCATGACGTGCAGATCACCAAAGAAGCCCCTAACTACCGCGTAGGCTGAGGCTTCAAGCAATAGCAAGCGGGGCTGTCATGACAGCCCCGTGTCGTTTCCGATTTCCACTGACGAGATTGAGTCATGGCCCTCGACATTCACGCTCACCGCATCCTGATCCTCGATTTCGGTTCCCAGTACACCCAACTGATCGCCCGCCGCGTGCGCGAGATCGGCGTGTACTGCGAGCTGCACCCGTTCGACATGGACGATGAAGCGATCCGCGAATTCAACCCGCGCGGCATCATCCTGGCCGGTGGCCCCGAGTCGGTCCACGAAGCCAACAGCCCACGCGCCCCGCAAGCGGTGTTCGACCTGAAGGTCCCGGTGCTGGGCATCTGCTACGGCATGCAGACCATGGCCGAGCAGATGGGCGGCAAGGTCGAAGGTTCCGACCTGCGCGAGTTCGGCTATGCCCGCGTCGACGTGGTCGGCAAGAGCCGCCTGCTCGACGGCATCGAAGACCATGTCGATGACGATGGCGTGCTGGGCCTGGACGTGTGGATGAGCCACGGCGACAAGGTCACCCAGATGCCGGGCAACTTCCATGTGCTGGCCAGTACCCCGAGCTGCCCGATCGCCGGCATGTACGACGACGCCCTGGGCTACTACGGCGTGCAGTTCCACCCGGAAGTGACCCACACCAAGCAAGGCGGTCGCATCCTGTCGCGCTTCGTCAAGGACATCTGCGGCTGCGAAGCCCTGTGGACCGCCTCGAACATCGTCGAGGACGCCATTGCCCAGGTACGCGCACAGGTCGGTTCGGCCAACGTCCTGCTCGGCCTGTCCGGCGGCGTCGACTCCTCCGTGGTTGCCGCGCTGCTGCACCGCGCCATCGGCGACCAGCTGACCTGCGTATTCGTCGACAACGGCCTGCTGCGCCTGCACGAAGGCGACCAGGTGATGGCCATGTTCAAGGAGAACATGGGCGTCAAGGTCATCCGCGCCGATGCCGAGAAGCAGTTCCTCGACAACCTGGCCGGCGAAGCCGACCCTGAGAAGAAGCGCAAGATCATTGGTCGCACCTTCATCGACGTGTTCGATGCCGAGGCCAGCAAGCTGGAGAACATCCAGTTCCTCGCCCAGGGCACCATCTACCCCGACGTGATCGAGTCGGCCGGCGCCAAGAGCGGCAAGGCCCATGTGATCAAGTCGCACCACAACGTCGGTGGCCTGCCGGAGGAAATGAACCTCAAGCTGGTCGAGCCGCTGCGCGAGCTGTTCAAGGACGAAGTACGCAAGATCGGCCTGGAGCTGGGCCTGCCGTACGACATGGTCTACCGCCACCCGTTCCCGGGCCCGGGCCTGGGCGTGCGCATCTTGGGTGAAGTGAAGAAGGAGTACGCCGACATCCTGCGTCGCGCCGACCATATCTTCATCGAAGAACTGCGCAAGGCCGACTGGTACCACAAGACCAGCCAGGCGTTCGTGGTGTTCCAGCCGGTCAAGTCGGTCGGCGTCGTCGGCGACGGCCGTCGCTACGCCTGGGTCGTGGCCCTGCGTGCCGTCGAGACCGTGGACTTCATGACCGCGCGCTGGGCGCACCTGCCGTATGAGCTGCTGGAAACCGTGAGCGGTCGTATCATCAACGAAATCGACGGCATCTCCCGCGTCACCTATGACGTGTCGAGCAAGCCGCCGGCGACCATCGAGTGGGAATGATCCCGCGTCCGGCACTGCCCGGCACGATCTAGCAAAAAATGCCCTGAAGCCCGCGTAATTGCGGGCTTTTGGCTTTTGGGGTCTGGCAAGTACAGGCAGCGTTTTGCATCGCCAAGCATGGTTTTTTTATGGCATGGTACGGGGTACCAACTGCATCCGATGCCATGCATGACGCTTGATACCATGTCCCTTGTTTCAGGATGAGCATGGTATCGGGATAGCCAAGAGGCCCGGTTTTACTGGGGTTAAGCCCCATTCTTCCGCGCTTTTCAGAGCATGGTATTTTTTCATGGAATAAATGGAAGCCATGCTTACTGATACCAAGCTTCGAAACCTCAAGCCGCAAGACAAGCTCTACAAGGTGATTGACCGTGATGGCTTGTACGTGGCGGTTACACCGGCCGGCTCAATCTCCTTCCGCTACAACTACTCCATCAATGGCCGGCAGGAGACCATCACCTTCGGTCGTTATGGCTTGGGCGGGATCACCCTGGCAGAGGCACGTGAGCGGCTAGGAGAGGCGAAGAAGATGATCGCCGCAGGTAAGTCGCCTGCTAAGGAGAAGGCGCGTGCGAAGGCTCGCACGAAGGGCGCAGAGACCTTTGATGATTGGGCTGAAAAATGGCTGCGTGGCTATCAGATGGCGGACTCGACACGAGATATGCGCCGGTCAGTCTATGAGCGCGAATTGAAGCCGAAGTTTGGCAATCAGAAGCTGGCTGAAATCACTCATGAGGACCTGCGAGCGTTAACAGACGCGATAGTAGAGCGGGGGGCACCCGCAACTGCGGTTCACTCACGTGAGATCGTCTTGCAGGTGTTCCGATGGGCCATTGAGCGTGGCCAGAAAGTTGAAAATCCAGCGGACCTAGTACGCTCTGCTAGCATCGCCAAATTTGAGCCACGCGATCGGGCGCTGACGCCTGATGAAATCGCGCTGATGTACCAGTACATGGACCGGATCGGGACAGCGACGTCGGTTCGTGCCGCAGCCAAACTCCTACTGCTGACGATGGTGCGTAAGAGCGAGCTGACCAACGCGACATGGAGCGAGATCAACTTCAGTGAAGCGCTGTGGACAATCCCCAAAGAACGGATGAAGCGCCGAAATCCCCATCTGGTGTTTCTGTCCCGGCAAGCTTTGGATTTCTTCATCGCGTTGAAAACCTTGGCCGGAGGTTCTGAGTACGTTCTGCCGTCACGCTATGACTCCGATTTGCCAATGAGTGCAGCCACGATCAACCAGGTACTGACGCTGACCTATCGTCTTGCTCAAAAGGAAGGTGTGCCTCTAGGTAAGTTCGGTCCCCACGACCTACGCCGCACGGCTAGCACGCTGTTGCATGAGGCGGGCTACAACTCCGATTGGATCGAGAAGTGTCTCGCGCACGAGCAAAAAGGTGTGAGAGCCGTCTACAACAAGGCTGAATATCGCGATCAGCGCCGTGCGATGTTGCAGGATTGGGCGGACATGATTGACGAGTGGACACTTAGGAAACCTCGCGTAGCGGATTGATTCTGAGCTTCACTGGCCAAACAGAGCACACGACTTGCGGTGTGTTTGTGGCGAAACGCCCACTTCGGTGGGTTTTTTTTCGTCCCGAAATAGGCGTTTTAGGGACACTTTTTTTCCTTCGAATTTCCATAAAAAAACTGCGGACAAACAAGACATTGCATGATTGTTTCTGTCCCGAAACTAGACGTTTGAAGGACGATTAAGTCATTGATTTATATGGAAAGATTTCGGGAAAGTGCTGGAAAAGACCGGAAATGTGGGGCAATAATCGAGCCTCGATTGATGACGGAGCGAGGTATTCGGTGTGGAGAAAGAATCGAGAAAAGAGAGCAAAGTCCTGATCAGCAAGAAACAGTTGCTGGCAATGATTCCGCTATGCGAGCGCACGATCTACAACTTTGAAAAACAGGGAAAATTCCCTCGCCGGATAGCGCTCAGCAGCCGCAAGGTCGTGTGGGATCTGTGCGAGGTCGAAGAATGGATTGATGCATGCAAGGGCAGTGGCCCGGCTCCCCGGCCAGGAATGGGAGGCTGAATTGTGGCGATTGACTTACGGGACGCTTTTGAGAATGAGCCTCCCACTCTAGACTTCATTTGGCCGGGATTCCTCGCTGGTACAGTAGGAGCCTTGGTAGCTCCCGGAGCTACAGGCAAAAGCTTTTGGGCGTTGGAAGCTGCAATGGCCATCGCATGCAGCGTTGCGGGCGGGGATCTTGTAGGGCTTGCCCCTGCATGTGCTGGCCGCGTCGTCTACTTCGCAGGAGAAGACCCAGAAGTCGCACTGGTGCGCCGGATTCATGCCATCGGTCGGCACCTGAATCAGCAGGCACGTGAATCCATCGCGAAGAACCTCACCCTTGAGCCAATAATGGGTAAGCGGCTGAACGTAATGGATGATCGGCATCTCGCCCGTATCACCGAGTTTTGCATCGGTGCCCGGTTGATCGTACTGGACACACTCAGCCGGATTCACGACCGTGACGAGAACAGCAACGGTGACATGTCACGGCTTGTCGCCACGCTTGAGCACGTCGCGGCCAACACGGGAGCATCGGTGTTGTACCTTCATCATGTCAGCAAAGGCAGCGCCCGCGAGGCTCAAACCGATCAGCAGCAGGCAGCGCGGGGTGCATCAGCTCTAATCGATAACGCCCGTTGGTGCGGCTTCGTGGCCAAGATGACCGAGGACGAGGCAAAGCGACTGAGTGATCGCACCTATGAGCGACAGCCTATTGGCAACGACAGGCGCAATTTTTTTGTCCGTTTTGGTGTTAGTAAGCAGAACTACGACGCCACCCCGCTCGACCAGTGGTACCAGCGCCGGGAAGGCGGCGTTCTTGTGCCGGTTGAATTGGCGGAAGTGAGGAGCGGAAGCCCGCTGCAAGTCGTAAACGGAAGTGACGATGAGCGGTGGTAACGCCGTGGTCCCCACCAGTACTATCGCACAGGCCAGAGTGATGCTTTATCAGCCTAGCCAGCGCCCGCGGCTGCGCGAAGGGGATTGGGCAGAGACATCATTTGGGCGCTGCCGCGTGGCGGGCCGACTGGGGCAGAGGCACGCGGACATATTGGAAGCGGTCCTGTACTGCGCAGAACGTCGGCGGCCTGTCTCAGATGGTGGCGTAGAACTTCTAGTAGATCCCGCGCGGGTGAGAAAGACACTTTCCGATAGCCGCTACAGCTTCTCACAGCTCGAAAAGCTGCTGGCCGAACTGCGAGCCGCAACGATCACAATTGAAACGCCACAATTTGACTTTCCCATCATCGGCGGATTGATTGACCACGTTATTCCTTCACCAATGACACGTCCCGATCCTCTGACAGGAGGAGAGCGGAACCTGTGGCGGGTACGGCTCGGAATTGCGCTGATGATGCTCCTTGAGCATGATCTGAGCCTGTACTACGATCCGGCCCCCATAGCTCGCCTCCAGCACGGCATCAGCCAAGCGGTAGCTCGGCACGTTTTGAGCCACAAAGTTGTGCCAGCAGGTGGTTGGTATCTAGACACCGTTATCGTGGCGGTTGCCGGACAAGCCTCAAGTCAAGACATGCGCAATGCGCGAAAAAGGCTCAAGGAGGATGCTGAAGATCTACGGCGAATTGGGCTTGTGCTCAATGGTGATCGCATTACAAAAGCGGTGCTTGCAACACCTGAAGCGTGTCACACCCGCCCG
>NZ_NIBE01000061.1:165757-171813 GCF_002205115.1 Pseudomonas sp. DrBHI1 | reverse complement strand
TCGGTTCATCAGGCCGACCTGGTGAAAGTCAGGGCCTGCCTGACGGCAGGCCGTTACCGGCCCGCACACAAAAAATCTGACACTTCCGTCCGCTCTGGGTCAAAACGGCCGCTCGTGAGCTCCCGCTTCCGACTCGAAGCGCACATCGATCCAAGGCTCTTTAGTCGGTATCGGCCTCATCGCCTGCAACGTCAACTCAGATCCAGACGTCATTCACCGCAGTTCGCTCCCCGCCTTCATGGCCGGTGTTCAAAACGCCTCGCGGCTCGATCATCATCAGTTTCGTTTCCGCCTGTGCCGCCGTTCTGTGCTCTACACTACGCGGCACGACATACAGCTCACCCGGCTGCACATACACGCTGCCCTCCGGCAGATCGATACGCAAGGTGCCTTCAAGCACCAGGAACGCTTCGTCGGTCTCCGAGTGCGAGTGCCAGATGAACTCCCCTTCGATGCGCACCACCTTGAACTGGTAGTCGTTCATTTCCGCGACCACCCTTGGGCTCCACTGCTGCTCGATCAGTGCAGCCTTCTGAGCCAGGTTCACAGGTTGCGATGCGCGTTGCGGGTGTAAGTCGGTCATGACAGATCCTCTGTAGTTAGAGCGATCAGCCTATCGAACGCAAAGCACGCGTCTCTTGTACGATCCTGCAAATCAGCGGGCAGGCCGCAAGCGTTCCAGCCAGCGCAGAGGCGGCACGCCGTAGGCGCGGGTAAAGTGCCGGGTCATGTGGCTCTGGTCGTGAAAGCCTGCAGCGAGGGCGGCATCGACCAAGGTGAAGCCATCCAGGACCAGCCCGCGAAAACAATCCAGGCGCCGCAGCGTGAAAAAACGGTATGGGCTGGTGCCGTAAAGGGCTCGAAAGTCCCGTGACAAGCTCCACTGCTCACGCCCGCTGGCCTGTTCAAGCATCTCCAGCGTGGTGTCGTGGTGAAGGCGCTCCATGATGAACGCCCTGGCGCGCTCGGCTGAGCGGTAGTCCAGGCGGTTGCGACCACGGGGCTTGCCGCCGACTGCACGCAGCGCCATGGCCAGGTCCATAGACCGCGTCCTGCTCCTCCAGTGCTTCCAGCGGATGCTCCAGTGCCTGCACGAAGGCCTCGCTGGCGCGATAGAGGCGCGGGTCGCTGGACATCCCGCCGGCAATGAATGGCAGCGGTTCGCCGCCGAGCACGTTCTGGATCAGCGAAGGGTCGATGTAAGCCATCCGGTAGCGAAAGCCGATATCCGTGCCGGCCATGCCGCCATGGAGTTCGTCCGGGTGCAGCGCCAGGGTGTTGCCCGGCACGCCGTGGCACAGCGCCCCTTTGTAGGGAAAGCTCTGTACGCCGTCAAGGGTACGGCCTATCGAGTAGGTATCGTGCCGATGGGGGTCGTAGCCATGGCCGCCAAACCACGCCTCGATGCGCTCCACGCTACCAGGCGTGGCGCTGCGTATGACCCAATCAGACGCGGATGGCGGGTTTGCTTTTCGTGCCCTGGATAGGATTGCTGCTAGTGCGCGATGTAGGATGAGGATGACCCATCCTATTCAGATTTGCGCGGGCACCCAATCCATTTCCGCTGAATGTCCGCTTTGGGTCGAAAGCGGCCAGCCATGAATCAAAGCCGCCACTTCAGGCGCCCTGCGCTACAAATCCTGACGCGTCACATCACACTTGAGTCGTCGCTCAGTCGTCCGTTTTGGGAAATGCGATTTTTTTTAATTTCGCGGGTGTGTAAAAACGGCTGGGCGATCGGTGGAGTAAGGCCGAGGCTGCAGCTATTTTGCCCCGCCCCCCTATTTGGTGATTTTTCGATCACTTTTAGCCGCCTGATCGCCTCACGTTCGCCGGCGAGCCTCCCGGGCTTCGCGCTCGGTTTTGGCCTTGTGGCAGTCGTGGTTTATCGCCCGCAGGTTGGCCAAATCGTCGGTTCCGCCCTGACTTTTCGGCAGAATGTGGTCAACTTCCGATGCCGAAAGCCTTTTCCCACCACAGTTTTCGCACTGGCACAGGTAGCGATAACGCTTAAGCACGGCCTTGGCCAGCTTGCGCCACTCCCTGCCGTATCCACGCTGCTCAGCAGTGCCACGGGCCGGGCTGTTCCAGCCGATGGCCAGCGAGGCATGGGCCTCGCAGTAGACGTGATCACTGGTCGTCTTGCCCGAGCACTAGGGTACTCGGCACGGGCGCTTGGCCTTCGGTGGCATGCCTTACTCCTTGGGGAGCAGTCCTGCGCGCCTTGCGAGGAACTGGGTATAGAGTCCGCCTGCTACATCCGCGCCGATCACAGCGATCACGATCCCGAGACCAGCTGCCTGATAGAGGTTGCTCCATACTGCCAAAGCCAAAAGCAGCGTGGCCATACCTAGCAAGCCTGACGCAAGGAACCGTAGAGCAACCCGTTGAAGGATCTGCCGCAGTCCCAGGTCAGCGCCGGATGCTCGAAGCATTTCGCCGGACAAGCCGGCCAGGCTCAGCAGGACCAGCAGCCAAAGGGGCACATCGGCGAGCGCCTGGTGTTCTGTGTTCATCAGTGATCCTTAAACGAGCAACTCGCCCTTCTTCCCTGCCGGGCTGTCAATAGATTCGGCGCCCAATGCGATGCCATCCGCTGAGAGCAAAGAGGCAGGCATAGCCGCCGAAAACGAAAAAGGCCCACCAGTCGGTGAGCCTCGAAATGAGGAGGTCCAGAAACGAAAAAGCCCCGGCGAATGCCAGGGCTCAGATCAGCTCAAAACACTTCAGCGGTTTTCTGGGTGCGTACGCTCATTAAGGATTTGAGCAAGCTCCTCTACATCCAACCCGTTGAAGTTTCCATCATCAAGTTTGCGGTCTCGGATCGCATCAAAAACGGGAAGCATACGCTCGTACCCGTCAATCGTGGGCATGTGAGCATTATCGATGCGACCTTGAAACTCACTCCACCGCTCAAGGTCTTCTACCAAGATGTGGGCAATCGAAAGGTACTCACCTTCGTTATTTCCATCGAAACCAGGGAAACGTACGTTTCTACCGAATACCCCTGCAGCTTCCGAGAGCGCTTGCCGCTGGTTGTCATCCAGCGCCTCGAAAGAGCCCTCCAGGACCGACCACATCTCCAATACTTCGCAGACAAATACAACTGCCGTCGGGGTCTCTCCAGACTCCTCAAACATTCCTGGATACTTCCATTCTAGCGCCCAGCCTTGCCCTTCCGAGACCATGCGCTGAACAAGCATCGGGTCAAGGCTATCCTCGATCTCAAGCTTCGCGTGAATGTCGGTCAGCAGAGTGATAATCAACTTCTGCTCGTTCGTAAACTCCATTTACCTCACCTCCGGTTTGGCTGATGGCGGTGTGCCATTTAAGCCAGGGCAATCCTATCCGAAAATGATTCGACTCCAAACAACAAAGCCCCGCGCTTGGCGGGGCTTTCAGATTCTCAGGTTACTTTACGTCCACCTCACCGAGCTTAGCCTCGTTGAATGGGACCGTGGTTGGCGCTGCAAACTTCCAGGTCTCACCTGGACCAATGTCCTGCCCGGCAGCCATGGTGTTGCCCACGATGTTCCCATCTTCGTCGTACAGCTTGAACTTCACAAACACATTGGAAAGGGTGCCATTCGTGGTGTTTCGAGCAAGCCCCATGACAGCAGGGTAGCCAGCAGGCGCCTTCCCTGTATGAAGGTCAGATACTTCAACTCGCCAGTCTGCGCTGGCAGCAGTGGACAGGAAGAGTGCGGCTAAAGCTAGAATCTTGCGCATCGGTCAGGCTCTCTGGAAAGACGAAAGCCTCTATCTTGACCACTGGGCACATGATGTCAATGTAATGGCGATAAAAATTTGACGAGGCATCTCTACCCGCTTAGCACAGCGCCTGAGCGCGTCATCGAGGCTGAAAGATGGCAAAATGCCGCCTCCAGCAAATAAGGAGGCCGCATGAAAGACGATGGAAGCAGCACTACAGCGGGCGAAATGGCCGATTGGCTTGGGTCGATCCCAAGGGATACGAAAATCCGCTTCCAAGGCGGCCTGACGTTCTATCGATTCAAATTCAGGAATGATGACCTGGTTCAGATCGAATTCAATGAGCGCGTGCAAGATGCAATGAACCACTTCAACGAGGAAGTTCTCAAGGGCGAATAGCAAAAACCCCGGCTGCATGGCCGGGGTCTCTCTGTGTCACGTTGCTTGCAAGCTGGACACGCTGCTATGAAAGCAGGTGTTTATCCGGCATGAATGAACTTTTTACGCCGCCTCGCTAATCCCATGCAGGTAGCCATCGACGAAGCCAACGCCGCCCTTGACGATCTCCCTTGCTGTTCGCTCGGAGATCCGGCTGACTCGCCAAGCCGCACCATGGTCCACTTTGATCCGAAGTAGAGCCAGACGAAGTCGCCCCTCTGCTGGTTGCGCTTCGTCAGCTTGGCCACGGCTGAGTCAATGGCCAGAGCTTCGTCGTCGGTCAGGGAGTACTGGCAACCACCCCCGGCGGCTGCCGCGGTGATCGATGGCGATACGTACCGTGCACTCCCATGCCATCCATACGCCAACTTCCCCACTGCTCAAGCAACCATTCCGTGTCACCCAGCGGCTTGTCCATGTAGGTTCGTTTCTTCATACAGCCCCCGGGGGCGTTGAGTCGGTGTCCAGGCCGAACAGTTCACACAGGAGCTTGTAAGCGTGTTTGTACTTGGCGCCGCCCTGGATGATCCAGGCATTGGCGATTTACTCGAAGCCTTGGGCGGCTCTGGAGCCGCGCCAGTCGGCCACGATGTCCATGAGGGCGGCGGCGGCGATCCGGCCATTGGTCTGGTCCAGCAGCATGCGGTTGCCCTGCTTCAGGAACTCCCGCTCGACTGGGGTCAAGCTCTTACGCGGCAGAACCGCTGAGAGGTTATTCATAGCCACCTCCGGGCTCTGAATCTTGATTGCGCATCCTCCCTTGGGATGGATCCTGAACACCGCCACAACCCGCGTCGGCACTGGCGTCGGCGGGCGATGACGGGGTTTCGTGTCTCAGCTATGTCTCGGTGTGCAGCGCGGCGAAACCCTGCTGGTCGAGCTGCTGATGCCAGGCCTCCAGGGCGCGGCGTTTCAGCGCCTCGGCGGTGGTGTGGATGTAAGTGGCGTCCAGGTCCTTCATGGCGTGGTTGAGCAGCAGCTCGCCAACCATGTAGTCCACCCCCAGGTCAGTCCAGGCCGTGCGGGCTACCTTCCTGAGGTCATGGCTCGACCATGCGCCCTGGGCCAGGTCGGTGAACAGGGTGCTGGCCTTGCTCGGGCTCAACGGCGCACCGTGGCTGCCGGGGAACAGCAACGGACCCGTGTAGCCCTGGGCGGTCTGCAAGCGCTGGTAGCGGCGTAGCAGCGCACAGGCCTGGGCGGTCAGCGGCAGCGTGTGCTCAGCCTTGGTCTTGGTGTCGCCCGCCGGGATGAACCAGCGCCCCGCGTCGAGGTTGAGGTGGCGCCAGCGCGCCAGCCGGGTCTCGCCCAAGCGCGAGCCGTGGCACAGCATCATCAAGGCCAGCATGCTGCCCGCCGGCTCGACTTCGAAGCGTTCGGCCAGCCGCGCCAGCAGGTCTGGCACATCGTCCCCGCGCAACCGCGCCGGCTTAGGCCGGATCCGCGTCCTCACGAAGTCGGTGAACTTCAGCGCCGCCAGCGGGTTGGCCGCCAGCAGCTCCAGGCGCAGGGCCTGACGGAACGCCACCGCGAGCACGCCATAGACCGAACGCACGAAGGACAGGGCGTAACGCTCCTGCAGCGGCCACATCAGCTGCTGGTCGATCAGCTGTTTGTTGATCGCATCCAGGCGCTGCTCCCCCAGGCGCGGCAGCAGGTGACGGTCCAGAGCCGACCGGACGCTGGCCTTGCGCTTGGCCGATAGCCCCCGGTCCCGGTTCATGCGGTCGCGGTACCACGTCAGCACCTCGCCCACCGTCGTCCAGCTGGTGGTGGTGGACTTGGCGCTGGCATCGGCCGCCCGGCGCGCTAGGATCGCCGGCAGCGTAGCCAGCATGGTCTTGGTGTTGATCCCCGGGTAATCCCCGGCCTTGCCCCAGCGCTGGCGAAACACCACGTGCCAGGCA
>NZ_NIBE01000061.1:146233-165688 GCF_002205115.1 Pseudomonas sp. DrBHI1 | reverse complement strand
TAGGCCCCTCCCTTGTAGCGCTGGGCATAGCTGCCCCGCCCCGCCTCGATCTCATCATCACTGGGCAGCGTGCCGGCGAAGTCGGCGAAGCGCCCGTATTGCCCCTCCTGCTGGACGATGCAGCTGCCGACGCGGGCGTGCCGGCACTTGGTCATGAGGATCTCGGTCAAACCGTTCTGGCCCTCCTCGCTGTCCATGTCGCGGTGGACCATCAGGATGCAGCTGGCGTCGGCCTCGATCTCGCCGGAGTCGCGCAGGTCGCTGGACTGCGGTTTCTTGCCCACCCGCTTGGTGGATTCGCGGTTCAGCTGTGCCAGCTCGATGACCGGAATGGCCAGCTCCTTGGCCAACTGCAGCAGCGCCTTGCTGATCTGCCCCACCTCCTCGTTGCGGCTGCGGCCGACGCGGTCGCCGCGCACCAGCGTCAGGTAGTCGACTACGATCCCGGCCAGGCCGTGCTCGCGCTGACACTGCCGCGCCGTCGCGCGGATGCTGGCCGGGGTCTGCACCGGGTCATCACAGACGAACAACGGCGCCTGCTGGGCCTGTGCCACTGCACTGACCATCCGCGCCCAGTCGTCGTCCTGCATCCGGTCGGGGTTATCCAGCCGCTGCAGGGACACCCCACCCAACGAGGCGATGGCGCGCAGCCCCAGCTCCTCGCCCGGCATTTCGATGGAGAACACCAGCCACGGCTGTCTTTCTTTGACGGCGTTGTGCTGGGCGATCTGCAGGGCCAAGGTGGTCTTGCCGCTGCCGGGCAAGCCAGCGATCACTGTCACCTTTTTCGGGCGGATGCCCTGGACCAGCTCGTCCAGGGTGTCGAGGCCGGTACCGGGCCAGGCCGGCGCGTTGCCGTTCAACTTGTCATCGACCAGCTGCGCCGCCGCCCCCATCCAGGCGTCCAAACGCTTGAAGCCCTTGGTCTCGCCATCCAGGTCACGCAGCTCGGCCATGGCCTGCTGCGCGGTGGCGATCACCTCGGCGGTGGGGGCACCCGCCTCCACCATGGTCTCGGCCTGGCCGGCAATGTCGAGAATGTGACGGATCACGCCCCACTCCTTCACGTGCTTGGCGTAGGCCTTCCAGTTGGCCACCGAGGGCACGTTGCGGGCCAGCTCGGCGGCGTAGGCCATGACCGAGTCGCTGCTGGGCAGGTGGCGCCGCACCATGCCCACGGTCACCGGATCGATCGGCAAGTTGCGCTCGCGACATTCCTGCATGGTCTCGAACAGCGCCGCGTTATCGTCCCGGTAGAAGTCGCTGGCCCGCACCTGGCCGAGGATATCCTCGACCAGGCCGGTATCCTGCTGCAGGCCGGCTTGCAGCACCGCGCCGAGCACGCCATGTTCGGCTTCGTCGCTGAACAGCGCCCTCATGCCACCGCCCTCATCGAGGACCAGGTGAAGCCAACCGCCATGCCACCGTTCTGGCGCAGGCGGTCCAAGGCACGATCACCGATGTAGGCTTTCAGCCCGTCGACGCCCAGGTTGCTGATCAGCACCGTGGGCAAAACCGCTTGGTACCGGCGGTCGATGATGGCGTGCAGCAGCGCCAGCTCGTATTCGCTACCCTTCTGACAACCGACCTCGTCAATCACCAACAGGTCCAAGCCGCCCAGGTGCAGCACCACGTCGCGGTCGGTGTAACCTGAATTCGCAACCATGGAGGCGCGGGCAAGGCTGATGATGTCGCTGGCCGGGATGATCAGCGCCCGACACTGGTCGGCCACGACGGTGCGCACAATCGCGCTGGCCAAGTGGGTCTTGCCGCAGCCGACGTTGCCGGTCAGCAGCAGCGAGCGGCCGGCGCGGAAGTGGCTCGGGAACTGCTCGGCGTAATCGCGGCACTTGCTCAGGGCCTTGCGCTGCTGCTCGGTGTCGGCGACATAGCCGTCGAACGTGGCATCGGCGAAGCGCGGCGTGATACCGGCTCCGATCAGCGCCGCGGTGGTGCGCTCAGCGCGGGCCTGACGCTGGGCGAGCGCGTAGATCTCCGAAACACGCGGCGCCAGGTGCAGCGCCTCCCACTGGCAGCGTTTGCAGCCGCGCACCAGCATCGAACCATCCAGCTGCTCAACCTCGCTCATGTCGACCTCGCCGTGCACGGGGCACTGGCCAGTGAACGCGCGTTTGGCCGGGGCGCGGTGGAACAGATCAGAAATTTGCACGGCCATCGGCGCTCTCCAGGTACATGTCAGCGGTGTGTTGCGGCAGGTCGTTGAACGACCCAGGGGACGCGGCGTGGCCGGCGGATTGAACAACGTCGTGCCAGCGCTCGCCGTTGAGCCAAGTCGAGGCCAGCGGGATGTATTGGCCGCCGTCCTTGGTCCAGTCTCGCGAGACGCAGTGCTTAGCCAGGGCAGCGATCATGACGGCCTGCAGGTCGGCAGCCGGGTTGAGTTTTTTCCAGGCATTCAGCGCCTGCTTGCGACTCCTCTTTTTCGGGTACAGCTTCCAGAATTGCTCGAATCCAGCGGCATCGGAAATGCACACAGGCATAGGTTCTTTGACTGGTTCAAAAGAGTGACTGGTTCTGGTGCTTTCTGGGCCTACACCCCCTCTAGGCTGTGGGCCTACACCTGTGCTTTCTGGGCCTACAGGGGTGCTGTTTCGGCCTACACCTGACAGTGTCAGGGTATACAGGTTGGTGGAGTTCCCTTTCGGACCGTCCCGATTCTCAATTCGAAGCAGACCTTGGGCCTCCAACTGCTTGATGTGCTTGCGCACGGTACTGCGGTCGATCTCACATTGATCAGCGATATGTTGATACGACGGCCAGCACTCGCCCTGATCGCTGGCATTGTCCGCCAGCTTGATCAGCACCAGCTTGCGCAGCGGATTGCCGACTGCGGTGTTCATGGCCTTGACCATTAAATCCATGCTCACGGGCTCAAATCTCCAACACAGCGGTGATCCGCTGGACAAACAGGTCGTAGGGTTCAGCCAGGACGATGCCCTGGTCTTCCAGGTCGGCGCGTCGACGCTTTGCGGCCTCGTAGATCAGCCGGCGATCACGCTCAGGAAGACGGCTTGCCCTGGCCTCCACTGTGGTGTCCCCGCCGGCTGCGGTTGCGCGGTGGGGTTCCATCAGCGGCTCGAAATACGCCTCGTTGAGCACAACCGAGTCAGTCGGACGAGCACTGAAAAACGGGATGGCGTTGTCGGTCATCGCACGGCCCTCGGCTTGATCTTGAAACGGTCCTGCGGAATCTCCGGATGAGTGGCGCGCTCCGCCGTGACGTAAGTGCACTGCGCAACGAACTGGTCGAATCGGCGCGTGATTGCTGCCCTGGGCCAAATGGCGAAGGGCTGCCCGCCCTCGCCTGCGTGCCGGCTGCGCACCATGGCGAATGGCAGCGGCGCGCCGGACACCTCGCGCATCACCGCGTTGACCACCCAGGCGGGCAGGCCGTGACGGTGGTTGATGCGGTCGCGGATCGTGGTGATGGTCTCGAAGCCGCTCGGCACCGTATCGAGGTAGCGGACCTGCTCCAGCCTGCTGGTGCGGTCTTCCACCTGCGCCAGCGCCTGCTCCTGTTCCGCCTGCTTGCGCTCGATAACTACCAGTTGGTTTGCACTGGCGGCGATGAGCTCCGCCGGGGTCATGGGCCGCTGATACGCGCCTGTGCGGCGGATGGCGGGCAACACTTCATCGAACACCCAGGATTCAAACTGCTGTGCCACTGGCATTGTGCTGTTGACGATGAGGCGCAAGGTGTCGCCTTCAGAAAGGAGCCGAACCTCCTGCATTCCACCACCCGTTTGAAGGGGGTAGCGTTTCACGACCCCCTTGCAGTGACGACCGATGGCATCGCTCGGATTGGCGTAACGCAGCAAGCTGCATACGTCTTTTGCGACAAACCACGGTTCACCGCTTTCGTCGGTAACCACTCGCACCTGCACGCCTTGAAAGTTAAAGGGGCTCAAGTTCATGCAGCGCCTCCAACACATTGAGATGGAAATGGCTTCTCTTCGACGGCGCTGCAAGAGCCATCAGCATGCCGAGTAACGAAAATGGCTCGCCCGACACGAAGGGCCTTACTGATCGCCGCCTGCCGAACTCCCAGATCCTTCGCGGCGGCATCCTGCCGGCCGCGGGCAAACTCAGCCAAAGGCAAGCGGATTGAATCGGCAGCACCACAATTTTCCGAGATCATTTTATGTGGCGCGCCGAGCGTAGCTTCGATGCGTTTCGTCAGGCTCTCGTGCTGACCGCCCAGGTAGTTATGCCAGTCGTCCGCGTTGTGAATGGCCAGATTCGCCACCAGCGCTCCGTGCTTGTCACCCTGGCCCCTGAGCCGCTCCTCAAGTACATGTAAAACTGATCGCAACCAGTTGAGTTGCTCCCTTGCACAGTCGATCAGGGCCGTTACGTCCTCAGCGATCATGGGCTGCTCGCTCATACCGCACCTCCACGCGAAGGTGCGACACCAGCATGCGCAGCAATCACCAGCGCTAACGCGCTCTCAGCGGCGAAATAGACAAGAGTGGCTTTGTTGGATACCGCAGTTTCCTGCATCAGCTCACGAATGCCTCCAAGCATCGCTTCCAGGCGGTAGATAGCGGCATCGAGTGATTCGTGAACTGGGATTTGGGCAGCTGCCTCCAATACTTCATGCAAGCCATTGAGCGCGAAGGAGTGGGCGATGGTTTGAGGCTGATTGCTCATCTCTGATCCTCCGCCCGCTCTACAGCAACAACGCTCGAATCGATCAGAGCTTTGGCTTCACGCACCAGCGCCCTCACAGCGAAAGCCAAGTGCACACCTTCGCCAACATCAACCAAATCGCGAAGCAACGAATCAGCGCTGGCCAGGCTGGCGCTGGCGAAATTCAGCGCGTCGCTGCATTCGACCCCTGCGTTTACGGCAAACAAGGAATCCTTGCAGGCAACGCCGAACTCGGTTTTGACAGTTACAAGAATGGGAGGAGTCATTCGTCGCCACCTCCCTCAACGCGATCAAGTTCTGTCTCGTGATGGGCGTATAGGTCGTAGCAAATGAACTCAAGCGCTAGCAGAAGACCATACTGTTCATGGCACTCTAGAGGTTGCTCAAGCACTCCATGGCTTTCCCTTAGAAGGCGTGCAATTGAATACGCCCCAAGGGAGCCTCGATGGAGTCGATTCAGATTTAAGAGATTCTGCGGCGGTTGCGCTGCTGATTTCTCGGTGTTAATTTCCGGGTGCGACATAGCGCATCGTCCTATCTACAGGTGATGTGAAATGAAGACCTCCTGGCAGAGGTCGGTAGAAGAACCCGCCTGGCAGCGGGTTTTTTGTTGTCCGGAGAAAAATCAACCGGACAGCATAAGTAGGGATCCCGTGGCCGTCATGGACAGGCCTGCGATAGACTGGATGAATTCACAGCCCCACCAGTGGAGCTGTGCCGATGATTGGATACCGGTATCGTTACGGGCATGTTCGGCGTAGCCACAGCCAAGCTGGGGGTAACGCGATTGAGGATTCGAAACTCAATGAGCTCAATTCGGCCGTCCTCAAAAATTCGAACACGGATGTCGCGAGACGACTTCGCCATCTGAGAAATGGCGCTTTGGGTTACACCAATCGCCTTGGCGAGCTGGGGCTGAGTGCCTTTGCACCGGAGGAAGTCAGCCAGCTTGATCTCTTTCATGTGACTTCTCGATCAGAAATTCACCGAGATATTAGCCACGCTTGATTTATCGATCAAGGATTGATTAGCCAAGCTGGTTGCAAGATATAAGCTGAGCTAATAGGGTTCACGCATGATAACCAGACACAGACGCTCACTTACCCCTGAAGAGCTCGATGAATGCGCGAGGCTCAAGGCCATCTACGTCAAGCGCAAGGCAGAGGCTCGCCAGAGGGGTTACGCGCTAACCCAGCAAGAGATTGGGGAATTGTGCGAATGGAAATCTCCACAGAGCACTGTGAACCAGTACATGACTGGCAAGCTGGCTTTGAACCTTGACGCCCTCATGCGCCTTTCCAAGGCCTTGGAATTTTCTCCTGAGGAGGTCAGCCCGCGGCTCGCTCAGACCGTACAGCACATCAAATCCCCGACCACTACGAGCAATGTAGAGTCGGGGCCTCCAATCACCACCGCACCTCGAAGGATCGAAATAGTGGGCACCGCCCAGCTTGGAAACAATGGCTACTGGGTTGGACTAGATAGTTCAGATGGTTGGGTAGAGACTTGGTCCCGCGATGAAGATGCTTATGCGCTGCGCCTCAAAGGTGACTCAATGGCACCTGCAATCCGTAGCGGCTGGGTCGCTGTATGCGAGCCGAACCATCGCTTAGTCCCTGGCGAATACGTGATGGTGAAGACCACTGACGGCCAGAGCATGGTTAAGGAGCTCCTATTTGAAACGGAAGACAGCGTTAGCGTGATGTCGGTAAACTCGGCGTACGAACGTCGAACAATCGATTGGTCCGACATCGAGAAGATTCACTACGTGGGAAATATCCTCGCACCGAGCAAGGTCCTCAGTCGAATCTGAAGGGGATTATCGTGCCCCCATGCCAAACCCGACCATCTGCTGCCGCCATCCCAGCAATCAGCCTGGAGACACATGCCTACGGACTGTGATGCTTGAATTGGCACAAGCCCGCTACAGAGCGGGCTTTTTTGTGGGCGTAGAAAAATAATATTAGCCATGCTGTTGACTTAGAAATAAAGCCCCGCTAATTTTATGTCGTCAACGTACAGCAGGGAGCATCACTATGACCACGGCAACCTCAATCACTGCCAATGGCTGGACCGGCTTCCTGGGCCGCGAGCTATCTCTGCGCGAGGTGCAGTGCGTCCTAGGGATCGCTAGCGGCCAGACTTCAAAAGAGCTGGCTCGCGAGCTTGGTGTGCAGCCCGACTCGATCAAAAAGCGTGTGCTAAGCGCAACTACGAAGCTGGGCGTCACTCGCCGGGCGCAGCTCGTCGCGGTGTCCATGCAAAAAGGGCTGATCAGCCCGGTGGCGACCACCTTGGCGCTGCTGATGGCCTTAAACACGGTGATTGGTGACGACGTCGCTTTACGTATCCGGCGCGGTGGTAACGGTGGTGAGCGAAAGATAGAAACCCGTGTTGCTACCCGGCGCGCCGAGTGCGCCATCGCAGTTGCATAACCCTGCCAATCTGAATTGATTCACCTGATTTTTTGCGAATGCCATCAATCGCGGCAGGCCCTCGGCTTGCCTGGAAAAAGGAGCATCACCATGTTGTGTCTATCCCGAAAAGAAGGCCAGTCGATTGTCATCGGCGACGGCATCACCGTGAGAGTGCTGGAGGTGAACGGCTCTATCGTCCGCATCGGTGTTGAAGCTCCAAAAGGCGTACCGATTGATCGATCAGAAGTTCGTGAGCGCAAGCTGCAGGAGGCTGGTCATGGCCTTTGAATACGGTTCCCGGGAGCCTGACAAGTTCGTGGTCCGACTGCCGGATGGCTTGCGCGACCAAGTGGCCCACGCAGCAGATGCAGATGATCGCTCGATGAATTCGCTGATTGTGAAAGCGATCCGCGAATACCTGGATCGAACTGCGCGCGCCAATGTACTTCTCGATGTGCTCTCCCAAGCAGCCGTAGCGAAAGGTGTGCAGCCATGAACAAACCGACCCGCAACGAGTTTGAAGACCTGGGCGAGCGCTTGGTGCGCTTTGGCAAAGCGTTGCAGGACAGCACTACCCGTGTGGGCCGACTAAACCAGCTGGCCCGCGAATGCGGTATCACGCTACGCCTGCGGGCCGTTGCTGAAATGGAAGGGGCGCCCGATGGGCATCCTCGCTGAAATGGCTTTGCGGCGCGCCCGGGGCCGGCTGAAATCGGTACAGTCCCGGGCTGCCTCCAAGGCGCCAGCGCAGACGACGCAAGCCTCCGACACCACAGCGGTGAGCGAGGTGGTCGTCACAGGCCCAATCAATCGTTACATGTTCCTCCAGGGACGAAGTTGGGCGATCGAGCTGGTGACGTCGCTACGCGCATCGCCAATCGAGGTTGTCGTCAGACGGCTTGCTGCCGCATCGGTTGGAAAACCTGGCAGCCATGCGGCAGGCATCCTATCGGTGATTGCAGAGGTCCAGGACGGTGATGCAGTAGAAAAGGCGACGAGTTGAAAATGAAGAATCAGATCAGGAGGAAGGAATGAGCGAAGAAACCGAGGTACTGACAGTAGAGGGACTAGCCAAGTTACTGGGCCGCACAGAGGCATCGATTAGGGAAGGGATTCGCCGTGGCGTGGCGTGGCTACCCAAAAGCGTCAAGATGGGCAACCGGCACTGCTGGCTAAAGGAGGATGTGCGAAGCTTCCTACGCGAGTTCAGGGATGGAAGGCACCACAAGCAGAAGACCGGACGCAAGCGGAAAGCGCCGCCAACGCTAAAAAGCGTGGCGTGAGCGAGAAATGCAAACCATCCGCGAGCGGTTCGCCTCATCGAGCGTGCCGGACAGAGCCGTGAATTGCCTAGCGGCAAGGGCTCTACATCCTATCGAGTGACCCCCAGGGTCAAACACGCTAGAATGACCGGTCACCTAAGCTGTCAAAAACTGAGTCTACTTAGATCAAATTTTCCCGGAGGCATGGATGGCGTACCGTTTTGAATACGAAAAAGGCCGGGGCGGTTTTGCACGAGTAGATATCGTCTCAAACCCTCAAGGACAGCATTTCGCCCAAAAAACCTACGATCCTCAGCCACAGCTTCTGACAGATGTTGGGGATGAAGAGCTGCGGCGTCGTTTTGTACGCGAGGTGCAGTATCAGTCTTCAGTAAACCATCCAAATGTGGTTCAGATCGTCGAGAGCTTCCTTTGGGCAGATCCACCAGCTTTCATAATGCCAATTGCCGAATGCACCCTTAAAGATGAGATGGCAATTGATAATACACTCGGAGCTAATCTCAACACTGCATTGTTTGACATTTTGTCGGGCTTGGAGCATCTCCACAGAAGCGGCTACGTACACCGAGACCTGAAGCCAGCAAATGTGCTGAAGTTCACTGATGGTGCTCAGGTGAGCTATGCTATCTCAGATTTTGGCTTGATGAGTGCTTCTCATAGCGATTCATCGACACTGACAGGCACGAATGCAAATGGTGGCACTACAAACTACGCCGCGCCCGAGCTTATTGGTAATTTCCGCCGAGCGACCCTAGCGGCTGATATCTATGCATTCGGCGCAATTCTTCATGATATCTTCGGCAACGCTACCCAGCGCATTCCCTATACTGAGCTAGATGGCCCAGGTGAAATCGGTGCAATCATCCAGCGCTGTACAAAGCGCCTTCCCATGCGCCGCTACCCAAATGTCAGCGCATTACGTGAAGATCTATACCAAGCGCTTCATACTCGTCCGGTAGTTTTCAACTCCTCTAGTGAAGAACGGATCGTCGAGCTTTTGCGAGCAAACTCGACTTTGGATGACAGTCAATGGGATGAAGTATTCCTCCAAATTGAACGAAACCTCGGTCGAGACCAATCCACTAATAATATTTTCCAAACGCTGACCATTGAACATATTTCAGCCTTAGACGGTAATGCCCCTGAGCTATTCAGTGCACTCGGCAGCTACTTTGCCGATCATATCAATGGCCAAAGCTTCAATTTCGATTATTGCGATGTACTAGCCAGTAAAGCAGAAATTTTCTACAACGCTGGCGACATCACACTAAAAACAAACATTGCACTTGCACTTCTGTACCTGGGCACCTCCCATAATCGCTGGTACGTAGAGAGAAAGGCTGCGGCCATGCTCTCCAGTGCTATTGACGATGCATTGGCTGAACGTATTCGGGTAGAAATCACAGTAACTAATTGCCCATTTTCAGCCCACATAAAACACATGGAACGATCAATTAGCTTCACCAGGGAAACTCTACACCCTATCCTCAGAGCACTTGTATGACTGTTGGGAGCTTCAACATCGAATCTTTTTCTTTTCCTGGGCGTAACAAACCCAACCAGGATGCGCTATTCGCCAAACGGTATGGAAAAGACTACCTAGCACTTGGCATTGCTGACGGAATGGGCGGCAAGCCTGGAGGTAATTTCGCTTCAAAAATTGCCCTTCAATCAATTGAAACTGAGCTAGACAACAACCCCGAAATTTCGATAGAAGAATTATTTTCCCAAGTCAAGAAATCGCTTGAAATTGAAAGTATTTCATTCCCAGCCTATGGCGAAATGGCCACAACTCTGTCTATTTGCCTCATAAAGGGTGAGGAAGCTTGGGTTGGCCACGTGGGTGATTGCCGAATCTATCAACTCAGGGGTAATGGAATTGCCACAAGAACAACCGACCAAACTGAAGTTCAAAGGCTACTGGACGACGGCATTCTCCCCAAGCACATGGCCAAAGACTACCCTAGAAGAAACATATTGCTCTCAGTAATGAATGCTACCTTAGAGTACACATTACAAAAAAATACATTCACCATTAGACCTGGAGACAATATCGTCCTAATGAGTGACGGGGCTTACAGCTTACTTTCAAAATCAGAAATCAGAGATATGTGTGCCCAATCAAAAACAACCGAAACCTTCAAATCTTCAATGCTTGATTTAATCCGCAGTCGTCCAATTAAAGATGATTATTCAGCCTTAATCTGCCGATTCAACTGAATAGCATTTTGTAGCTAACTTATACTGCGCACGTAACAAGATCCTTCCGACAATCCTCCTCTGCGCCCCAGTTCACACAGCCGCGTCCGCCTAGTGGCAGTCTTAGATAATCGGCTCGATAGTCGTACACCCTGAACTTCACGTGGGGCGCGGAACGAAGGGACTGTAACGGACCTGCCGAGAACAGTCTAATCAGCAGTCGTTGTGGCCTCCAAAACATCAATGCTTATTCGAGAGCGTGGATTAGACGCGCGAGAAGGCCCATGGACCAACATGTCGTACGGTCGCTCTTCCGAGGAATTGTCCGTCTAGGTCCTTTTCTCGCTTCTTGATCGCTGCCTTGAGCTGATCTTCATTCAATTGGAAATTAGCCATGCGACGAGCGCGCTCTAGCGCGGGGAGTTGTTTTCCGCAATCCTGGAGATTGAGCCAGCCGTACACTCTACGATCTGCTGACGCACAAAAAAGATTCCACGCCAGATAAGCATCTGCCGAACCGTCCACTTTCCAATAATGATCCCACCAGTGGCGTGCACATGCATTTTGGTATCGACACATTGTGTTCTCAGTAGCACGCGAAGTGGGCTGATCCAAGATGCCTACAGGCCACTCTATATCGACCGGCAACCTATTTCCACAACTGAGGCCGATCAACCGCATCCCCCGCTGGCGGCGCCAGGTTACTCCGGAACTTAAATCTTCTTCGATCACAGCATCTAGCCAATCCTGCCGACCATTTACGAAGGCACAGATTGATACTTCCAACAGGGCAGAATCAGTATTACTCTCACTCAGGTCTAACAAACTGACCAAAAGTTTCTCAACCATCTCAGAGGTAGGAACCCGAAAAAGCAAGTGCTTAAGTTCCGAAACCCCCGCGACACCAGTGAACTTAGTGGACATATGGGTTCGCAGCCTACCCCACAGTAACGTCGCCTCACTCAAGCCTACTTGGAACAACGCTTCACACAGAGCTAAGTAGAAACCCTCCGCCAACCGCAGGCGACGGCGAAAATCGAGTGTGTCATCGGCGGCGCCGCTTAGCCAGTGATCCACCGCTGCAGGCAATTGATTTATCACCGGCAAGAAATCAGCCGCCGAAAAATCCTGTAGATAAAATCGAGCCCCACTGTTACGCATCTCTTTGACGCGTTGGATAGCCGTTCTAGCAGCCTTTTGCTGTGCCTCCACTTGCTCCTCAGTGTTCCATGCTAGCAGTTGCTCAAGCGAAGTGCCTTCAGCCTCACGGCTGGGCGAAACCGTAAAGCATTCCGGCCACTTGGAACGATCCGCGAGTCGAACTGAAATTTCCGATCCAGGTTCAGGTAGATTTGGCAGAGGCGCATCAATGACGGCGCTAATATAGCCGAAGCAAAGTTGTATATCTGACACGGAGGCATCACGCATTTTCAGTGACTTTAACAAGAGCCATGGCGCAATACGCTCGCAAACTTGTTCATAAGGCCACCCGAGGGAAGCCGCAATAACCCCCAATGACCCCCAATGCGCGGCCTCAATCGACTCTTCATTTCCCCAATGCCAATTAATTGTGTTTAGGCGCTGTCCGAGGCGAGCCCTATTTGAATGGCAACAAAGCCGGAGAATCGCCGCACGTTGGCGAGGGGGAGCAACATCAAGCTGGTGTTCGAGCCATTGCCATACAGCCTCGTTCAAACAAGGCTGCATCGAAAAGATATCTAATAGATCGGAAATCTGCTTCGCAGATCCCGCTGCATAACGTGCGATGAGTTGATCGAGTTCAGAAGAAGACAGCGGCTTCAGAGTCTGCAGCAGGTCCAAATAGAGTACAGGTAGGTCAGCCTCCATGACCGAAATCACCTGCTGCAGGGGGTCTTGGGCAGCGCATTCCATGATCAGGAGATGGTTGATAAGGACGGCTTCATCCTCGCTACATGTAGATTCTGCGTCACAACTCTGAGTGCGGGCGATACGGTGGATTTGTGCCGCTTGAGCGGCAGCTGTATTGAACAGCAAAAACTCTCGGCAAAAGCTAGCGGCAGCTGTGCCAATGGAAGCTGATGGACGAACTGACAGCGAGGTATGTTTCTCCCTCAGTTTATCTATAAGTGCCTGGGGAGCGGTCCTAGCCATGGCCGGCAAAGATTGCTCAAAGAAATGATCAGCTGGAGTGGACCCGCGCTCCCTATCAAGCACCAGCGGATCGAGGGCTCGAAGATAAGTAGCGGCCTCCTCACTGAACTGAGTAGGCGGGACAAATGTCGGATCAATCCAGAAAAGCCGGGTACGATCGATACGAACACGTATAGCTAAGTCACTAGTTTCCAGCGCCTGGATAGCATGGCGGCGCTCCAGCCTATAAGGGCTTCGGGCCGGATCGTTTAGGTAGTTTTTCTCGTAGTCCCTCTTGTCTAAAGCCGGGTTACGAGCGGACGCTACAACCTCATTGTTCTCATCCCCGGACAACCAAAGAAGCAAGGCCGAGCATCGCGCAGCAAGTTGCGGGTGGACACCCGCTTCCGGAGTGCTGTCCAGCAGAGCATCAGCCCTGACCTTGATGGCTTGAGCTGTTTCAGAAAAGTCCACTGGATTCAACAAGCACATCCACTGGAAGTCCTCCCACAACTCATTGCGAGCGCGGATGGCAAGTGTAATGGCCGCCAGCTCAAACACAGGTAGCGCATCAGCCAGCGGGTATCCCTCCAAAAGCAGCGGAATCAGAGCTTCATGCTGAATCCGCTTCGACTCCACCAGCTCGATTGGTATACCCAGCACAGTACGGCATCCATCAATGTCTGAACCAATTCGCTCAATAAATCGCGCAGCTCGGGCATTGTTCTGCACCTCACCGCCTCTGGGAGGCTCGTAATCGCGAGAAATGGATTTCAACCATGCGCTTGCTCGCTGGATCACCGCAGAACGAATGGAAGTGTCCTCGCGAGAGGTAGAGCGTAAAGCCTTCACTGCCCATAACCGCGCAGTGCGCTGTGCAGCTTCTCCTGCCCGCTCAATGGTGCTCAGCAATGGAGAAACAAGGGCGCTGGCGAGCCTAATTAGCTCAGATGCATGCTGCGTAGGTATATTCTGTGAAGAAAGCCATTCCGACACTAGGGCAGCGGACACCTGATCGGAGGTTTGGTCCTCGCGCTCAACCATAATCGACACCGCCGCACGAAGAATCTCCGATCTCTGATCAAGCGCAGCGATCGGGTCGAGCCATGTATTAAGGTCCTGCGTGACTATTTGCTCTCCCTGCTTACCAAGCTCATCCAGATGATGAAGCAATGCCATTCCTAGAGCATGATTAACCAAGGTGTCTGAAAGTTGCATGCCAGTGACAGTCGAACTTTCTATGAATTGCGAATCAACAATATCACTGAGTCGCCTGGCAACCTCCTGATGACTGAGGTCTGGCCGCGCCGCCATGCCTGCCAGCTCGCTTAGGGTGTACTGACGAATACCACCGAGATACCGCTCGGCCATACCCTGCAACCACTGACGCCATTCCAGTTCGGAAAATGAAATCCCTGCCCTTTCGCCGAAGCTGTCGCGTCCGTATTCCCAGAGAAGCCGGTGTACGGTTACCTGCCCACCATCAACTAGACGCTCTTTGAACTGTACCACCAATTTGAAAAGCCGCGGCGTTCTCGCAAGCGGAAGGAGATCCTCATGCAAGTCGCTGCGAACCATGCCTTCGGCTAACAGACGCTGGTCCAATTCGCCCCCAGGGGCATCATCGTACAGATCAACATTTATGCGAAGAGGAGCAACAACAAGCTTTCGCAATTTGCCTAAATTCTGCTCAAAGTGGTGTTTACGCGTACTTAGAATTACCCGCACATGACCGGAAAATGGCTCAGACTGAAGCTGTGCAAAGAGCAAAGTCCAGTTCACAGAAGGTTCTTGGTTAATCCCATCGAAAAACACAACTAATCCTGGGCCCTCAGCGGTTGGTTGCTGTAGCAACCTGTCAATCCGCCTCAACCAGTGCTCCATCTCGCGACTTTGTGTCATTGCGAGTAGCTGCTGGGCGAGCAGACGCTTAAGAGCGCCTTCTGAGACCTCTCCAAAATCAGCCATGGCATTCGACGAGATAACCAAAATCAGAGGCAGTTGCGTAGATCGGTTGACCAGCCAGTCCAAAGTCGCCCAGGTTTTTCCCATGCCGTCCAAGCCAACTACGACCGCCGGAGCCTCTGATGCCTCTGAGCTCCACCACTGGGATAGCGCTGTAAAACTACTAGATCGTCGGACTGTGGACGGACATGCCCCGCCAGCCGCATTTTGTCCAAGCAGCGCTGTTGACTTAGAAGGTGAAGTCCATAGCTGCTGCAACCTTTCGCAAGCAAGCGCGCGCAATCGCTCGTAACCTGCACCCCAGCTTGCAAGGTCCTTAGCCAACCGAGCAAGAGCCTTTTCCGCCTCAGGTAAGAGTGCACGACAGATATCGCTGGCCTCCTTTCCAGCCAACTCAAGTACGATACCAGGCGAATGTGTGCAGAGGGCTGCCAAAGCTGGAAAGCCATTGGATTTCCAGTCAATGATGATAATTGGAACTCCAGTCTGGTCAGCCTTGCGCATCAGGCTGAGCTCAAGCTGCTCTGGCGCTTCGCGCGTCGCTGCAAGAATCCAGCATTCGAGCGCAGGATCCCGACCTAGCGCGTCATCCACCTCACCGAGCAGCTCACGGTCACTAAGGCTAGTTTTGTCTGCATAGCGTTTAGTCTCGATACGAAACCTTCGCCCCTGGCGACCTGAAGGACCGGCGTCGCCCCCATGCTGAAATCCGGTCTTGGCCACCGCTATACCTACCCCGGTCATGTCGCTGATCAGTGCAGCTACAAGTTTTTCAAACTGGGCAGCTTTGACGTCTTCCTGCAAAATTTTACGCAGCCGCTCTAGCTTGGCTTGACTGGGAGAAGAGGTGGACGACATGCGGCTCCTTGGCGATTGGTAACGAGTCTTCTTTTTCGGTGGGCTTTCTTCGTATTACCTACCACCCGGCTAAGCCTTGTCGGACGCAGCTAGAAGAGCGTCTTAGTCGACTGGTCGCGCAACGTGTTGGCCCCATAATGGTCCTATCATAAGCGATATGTGCTGGCGTGCCATCTCTGCAGTATATCGACTAGTGCCCCCTATCTGGCCGGGGGGTGGCAGCAGGGCTCAAGCAGCTATGAACATCACATGCCTAGTATTCAAGCCGGTGGAGCGACCATGGACCCAAATCGATGTACGTGCCAAGCGAAGCATTACTGAGCCCGCTTTGGGTAGCTAATGAAGATCACGAATTATCTCCATCGAACTGAGCTGCGATCTTGAAAGAGTGGGCTAGCCCACTCCTAGAAAAACCGGCAGCAATAAAGGGATTAAAACACTAACGAAGCACCAAACGAAGGTGACTATGGAAAGTTATGCCCCACTAAAGGCTATCCAACATGACCCCTCAATGAAGAATCGCACCAAATATACTACCCAAGTTTATTCGCAAGCTCCTCTGGAGAGAGGTGCGTGTATCTTTTCAACATCGCTAGAGTTTTATGACCGGTGATGGAGCTCACCTCCATCATGGTGAAGCCGCGCTCGAAGAAACGACTGGTTGCCTCATGTCGCAAGTCGTGAAGGCGAAGGTCTTCAATCCCAGCAGCCTCGCAGGCCCGGGGGAAATAGTTGCTGATCGTGTTTAGAGCCAAACTGAAGAACCGGCCGCCACTGATCGGAGTGGGCAGCCCCTCAAGCAAGATTATGGCCCGGGAGGACAGCGGCACAGCCCGACGCTCGCCGTTCTTCGTGTCCTCCAGGTAGGCCACCTTGCCGCGCACTTGGTCGCGGCGCAGCAGCAGCAGTTCCGATCTGCGCATAGCCGTCTCAACCGCCAGCTCAATAAACACCGGGAGCTGGGCATTCAGCTGGCCTGCAGCCTTGTAGAGAGCAATGAGCTCCGCTGACGTCGGTCGCCTATCTCGTTCCTTGCTTCCCTTTGGCATCCGGATTGCCCGGCAAGGATTGGTCAGCCCTTCGATGCCCCACTCCTTGGTGGCGACCGTATACAGGTGACTAATCACCGCCAAGTTAAGGCGAACAGTAGCAGTCGACTTCCCCTCCTTGAGTTCAGCATCTCGATACGCGGCCATATCGCTGGAGCGAATTGCGGCCAGGCCCTTGCTGGCGAGCTTGTGCTCCTTCCACTTCCTGATGCGGACCTCTTCCTGCTTGGCGCCTTTCTTGGTCGAAGTCACCTCGGACATATACCGGTCCAGGGCCTCGGAGAGCGTGGTGCTCTCGGCCTCGCGCATATCGACGAAGCGCGCTCGCGACATGTCGCCCTCGACCTCGGCAGCCCATCGCTGGGCTTCTGCCTTGGTGTCGAAAGTGGCGGAAAGAGTTGGATATCCTTTGCGGCGGATCTGGGCGCGCCAGGCCTCGCCGCGTTTTTCGTAGTAGGCCATGGCGGAATGATATCGAACGATTGGGGGAATATCACCCTCCCCAATTCCCCCAAAATTCCCCCAAACGAAAAAGGCCCCGAGGGCTATACAGCGCTCGGGGCCTTTAATATGGCGGAGAGATAGGGATTTGAACCCTAGGTACTGTTGCCAGTACAACGGATTTCGAATCCGTCCCGTTCGACCACTCCGGCATCTCTCCAATGGCGCGCATCATACCAGCGATTTCGTTTCTGGCAAACCTTTTTTGAAAAAAATTCGCGTGGTATCAGGCGCTTGCGTGAACGCGCCGCTTACAGCGGCACGCCCAGGCGTTTGGCAACTTCTTCGTAGGCTTCGATCACGTCGCCCAGGCCCTGACGGAAGCGGTCCTTGTCCATCTTCTTGCGGGTCTCTTTGTCCCACAGGCGGCAGCCGTCCGGGCTGAATTCGTCGCCCAGGACGATCTGGCCGTGGAACACGCCAAACTCCAGCTTGAAGTCGACCAGCAGCAGGCCTGCGTCGTCGAACAGCTTGCTCAGCACTTCGTTGACCTTCAGCGACAGCTTCTTCATCTCGGCCAGCTGCTCGGCGGTGCCCCAGCCGAAAGCGACAACGTGGGATTCGTTGATGAAGGGGTCGCCCTTTTCGTCGTTCTTCAGGAACAGCTCGAAGGTGGACGGCTCCAGCTTGATGCCCTCCTCCACGCCCAGGCGCTTGACCAGGCTGCCGGCGGCGTAGTTGCGCACCACGCACTCGACCGGGATCATGTCGAGCTTCTTCACCAGGCACTCGTTGTCGCCCAGCAGCTTGTCGAACTGGGTCGGCACGCCGGCTTCTTCGAGCTTCTGCATGATGAAGGCATTGAACTTGTTGTTCACCATGCCCTTGCGATCCAGTTGTTCGATGCGCTTGCCGTCGAACGCCGAGGTGTCATTACGGAACAGCAGGATCAAGCGGTCGGCGTCGTCGGTCTTGTAAACCGATTTGGCCTTGCCGCGGTAGAGTTCGTCGCGTTTTTCCATGATGGGCTCCGCTTGCTTGAGTGGGTGGGCTAGGCGATTTGACGCCAGTCGAGCCCATGATCCTGATTCGCCACCTGGAGCCAGTCCGGGTCGCACCCGAGGGCGTCGACGAAGCACTGGCGGGCCAGATGTGGCAGGTTGTTCTTGCTGCTGAGGTGGGCCAGCACCAGGTGCTGCAGGTTCTGCCAGCCCAACTCGGCCACCAGGCTCGCGGCCTGGTGGTTGTTCAAATGTCCCTGGCTGCCGCCGACCCGCAGCTTGAGAAAGTGCGGGTAGTGCCCACGGGCCAGCAGGTCGCGGCAGTGGTTGGCCTCGATCAGCAGGGCATCGAGCCCCTGATAGCGCTCCAACAGCCGCGCGTCGTAACTACCCAGGTCGGTGAGCATGCCAAAGCGCCGACGACCATCGCTGATCACGTACTGCAGCGGCTCGTAGGCATCATGCTCGACCCGTGCCGCGCTGACCTGCAGATCGCCGATCTGCAGCACATCGCCACAACCGAGAAAACCGGCCACCTCGACCGGCTTGCGCATGCCGCGCAATGTGCCCTGGCTGAGATAGACCGGTACATTGTAGCGGCGCGAGAGCAACCCCACCCCATGCACGTGGTCGGCATGTTCGTGGGTCACCAGCACCGCGCTCAACTGCGTGGCCGCCACCCCGAGCAGCGCCAGGCGCCGCTCGGTCTCGCGAAGGGAAAAGCCGCAATCGACCAGGATGAAGGTATCACCACTGGCGACGAGCGTGCCGTTTCCCTGGCTACCGCTTCCTAGAACCGCGAAGCGCACTTAGCCCAGGTGGTCCTGGATCGCGCTCAGCACGCGGCGGGCGACATCGGCCGGGGCCACGGTGTTGATGTTCTTCTCGACGGTCACCTGGACGTTTTCGCCGACCTTGCTCAGGCGCACCTGGTAGCGCTCGGCACGGGCTTCACGCTCTTCCTTGCTCGGCTCGCTGCCGAACAGGCGGCTGAAGAAGCCAGGCTCCTTCTGCTTGTCGTCGGGCTTCTCGGACAGGTTGATGTAGTACAGGCCCAGGCTGCGGTTGATGTCCTCGACACGCCACTCGCCCTGCTCCAGGGCGCGGCCGACGCCAGACCAGGCGCGGTCCAGGTCGGAACCCAGGAACAGCACCGGGTTGCCGCTGCCGTCCTCGCTCAGGCTGACCTGACTCGGGGCATCGAAGTCGCGCGCGGCCAGCAGCGAGACCGAACCGCCCTTCTCGGCGCTGCGGTTCATGCTGGCGAGCATTTCGTCGACCAGCAGGGCGTCGGTGCCGGTGTTGCTGGAGGCGGACGGGAAATCAGGCTCGGCAGTGCTGCCGGCCGGACGCTCGACGCTGACCACATACACCTCGGAGGTGTTGCGCTGCACGCCGGGCTCCATGCGCACCCGCACGCGCACTTCGCTGTCCGGGCTGCTGGAGGTACTGGCCAAGC
>NZ_NIBE01000061.1:133685-146215 GCF_002205115.1 Pseudomonas sp. DrBHI1 | reverse complement strand
CGGTCGCGGAAATAGCCATCCTCGCCCCACAGCCAGCCGCACCCGCTGGTGCTGGAGATGATCAGGGCGAGAGCGGAAAGACCAGCCAGTCGCTTCATGCGGTGTACTTCCTCGATTAAACCAGTACGCCGGACTGGCGCAAGGCAGTACGGACTTTTTCGTGACAGCCTTCGCTCAGCCAGGTCAGTGGCAGGCGAATGCCCTGCTGCATCAGGCCCATTTCCACCAGCGCCCATTTCACCGGAATCGGGTTGGCTTCGCAGAACAGGTCTTTGTGCAGCGGCATGAGTTTTTCGTTGATCGCGCGGGCCTTCTCGGCATTGCCCTCAAGGGCGGCCTCGCATAGATCGGCCATTTCGCGCGGGGCGACGTTGGCGGTGACGGAGATGTTGCCCTTGCCGCCCATCAGGATCAGCTCGACGGCGGTCGGATCGTCGCCGGACAGGACGATGAAGTCCTTGTCGACGCCGTCCAGGATGGCCTTGGCACGGACCAGGTCGCCGGTGGCTTCCTTGATCCCGATGATGTTCTTGACCTTCGACAGGCGGATCACGGTGTCGGCCTGCATGTCGCAGGAGGTGCGGCCCGGCACGTTGTAGAGGATCTGCGGGATGTCGACAGCTTCGGCGATGTGCTTGAAGTGCTGGTACAGGCCTTCCTGGGTCGGCTTGTTGTAGTACGGGACCACCAGCAGGCAGGCGTCGGCGCCGGCATTCTTGGCGTTCTTGGTCAGGTGCACGGCTTCGGCAGTGGAGTTGGCACCGGTACCGGCGATTACCGGGATCCGCTTGTTGCTGTGCTTGACCCGCTCGGCCACGTGCTTGATGACCAGGATGTGCTCTTCGACATCCAGCGTGGCGGACTCGCCGGTGGTGCCGACAGCTACGATCGCGTGGGTGCCGTTTTCCAGGTGGAAGTCTACAAGCTTGTCGAGGCTGTCCCAGTCCAGACGCCCTTGTGCATCCATGGGAGTGACCAATGCCACCATACTGCCCGCAATCATGTAACTGCTCCTGCCGGAAAAAGAGAGCGGTAATGGTACTGGCGCCATCGGCCTTGCACAAGCGAAGCAGGCGGGCGGAGCATTCCCCTTCGCGCCGCTTTTCGCTACCCTTGATCCTTTGATCGGTGCAGCACGGCCCGCCGGGCCGTCGACAGTGCTACCGGCCTGCGTCCACAGCCGCCAAAACCGGCCCGGGCCCTGCTGATGCAGGAGGCTTGCCCCCGTCCTGCACCGACCGCTCATCGCTTTAGGAATGCTGCATGTCCACCCCCACCGTTCGCGAACAATTTCTCGTCATCAGCGCCTTGGGCCCCAACCCCATGGAGCTGGCCAACGTTCTCAGCCGCGCGGCCTTCGACAACCGCTGCGCGGTAGTCACCTCGCGTCTGTCGCGCCACGGCGAGACCAGCGCCCTGGTGCTGCAGGTCGGCGGCAGCTGGGATGCCCTGGCCCGCCTCGAAGCCACCCTGCCGGGCCTGGGCAAGAAGCACGGCCTGACCCTGGACGTGGTGCGCAGCGCCGACCAGGAAGTACGCCCGCAGGCCCTGCCTTATGTGGCCTACGTCAGCGCCGCCTATCGCCCGGACATCATCAACGAGCTGTGCCAGTTCTTCCTCGACCACCGCGTCGAGCTCGAAGCGATGACCTGCGACACCTACCTCGCGCCGCAGACCGGCAGCAGCATGCTCAACGCCCAGTTCACCGTAATCCTGCCGGCCGGCACCCAGATCAGCTGGCTGCGCGATCAGTTCCTCGACTTCGCCGACGCCCTGAACCTGGACGCGCTGATCGAACCGTGGCGCCCACAGAACCCCATGTAAGGAAGCTCCCATGGCCGTAGCACTCGACCAACCCGTCGCCGATTTCCAGGTCCAGGCCACCAGCGGCCAGACCGTCAGCCTTGCCGACCTGAAGGGCCAGCAGGTGGTGTTGTACTTCTATCCCAAGGACAGCACCCCGGGCTGCACCACCGAAGGCCAGGGCTTCCGCGACCAATACGCGGCGTTCCAGGCGGCCAACACCGTGGTGTTCGGCGTGTCGCGCGATGGCATCAAGTCGCACGAGAACTTCAAGGCCAAGCAGGCGTTTCCCTTCGAGCTGATCAGCGACAAGGACGAAGCACTGTGCCAGCTGTTCGACGTGATCAAGCTGAAGAAGCTGTACGGCAAGGAGTATCTGGGCGTGGACCGCAGCACCTTCCTGATCGACAAGGACGGTGTGCTGCGCCAGGAATGGCGCGCAGTGAAGGTGCCGGGGCATGTGGATGCCGTATTAGTGGCGGCGCAGAACCTCAACAAGGCTTGAGATCGTTGGGGCTGCAAAGCAGCCCCAGACCTACAGCATCGGCGCCACAGACCTGTCCTGCCGCGGCCAGGCATCCAGCACCGCCTTGAACAGCGTCGCCAGCGGGATCGCGAAGAAGATCCCCCAGAACCCCCACAGCCCGCCGAACAGCAGCACCGCGCAGATGATCGCCACCGGGTGCAGGCTCACTGCCTCGGAGAACAGCAGCGGCACCAGCACGTTGCCATCGAGTGCCTGGATGATCGCGTACACCGCCATCAGGTAGATGAACTGATCGCCCCAGCCCCACTGGAGCAGCGCGATCAGCGTCACCGGCACCGTTACCACCACCGCGCCGACATACGGCACCACCACCGACAGGCCCACCAGCAGCGCCAGCAAGGCGGCATAGTTGAGGCCAAGGCTGATGAAGGCGATATAGGTGGCAATCCCGCAGATCAGGATCTCGATGCCCTTGCCGCGAATGTAGTTGGCGATCTGCCGGTTCATCTCGTCGCCCACCCGGTTTAGCAGCGTACGCTCGCGCGGCAGGTAGCCGCTGACCCAGCGCCCGATCAGCTCGCGGTCCTTGAGGAAGAAGAACACCAGGATCGGCACCAGCACCAGGTAGATCATCGCATTGACCAGCAACGGCAGGCTCGACAGCGAGAAGGTCAGCGCCCACTGGCCGAACTTGCCGATCTCGCCGCGCACCGATTCGATGGCACGCAGCACCTGCTCATCCGACACCAGGTGCGGATAGCGCTCGGGCAACAGCAGCAACAACGACTGCCACTTGCCGAGCATCCCCGGCAACTCGTTGAACAAGGTGATCAGCTGATGCCAGAGCAGCGGCACCAGCACCAGCATGAACACTGCCAGCGCACCCATGAACAGGGCGAACACCAGCCAGACCGCCAGCCTGGACGGCACCTTCAAGCGCTCCAGGGCATTGACCAGGCCCTGCATGAGAAACGCCAGGACCATGCCCGCCAGCACCGGCGCGAGCATGCCGCCCAGGGTCAGCACCACGGTGAAGGCCAGGAACAGCAGGACCGCCAGCACCACAGCCTCCTCGTCGGAGAAGTAGCGCTGCATCCAGTCGCGAAGCACTTTGAACATTGACGATCCTTGGAAAAGACTCAGGCCTTGCGCAGCCAGTAGGTGTAAACGCCGGCCTCGGCCGTTTCATGCAGCAGCGTATGGCCGGCCAGTTGGGCGAAAGTGCGGAAGTCGCGCTGGGAGCCGCCGTCGGTGGCGATCACCTTGAGTACCGCGCCACTGGCCAGGCGATTGAGTTCCATCTTGGCCTTGAGCAGCGGCAACGGGCAGTTCAGCCCGCTGGCGTCAAGCTCGGCGTCGCTGGTCGGGGTATCACTCATCGGGCGCGTCTCCGGGGTATGGACAGAAAGGTCCGGTAGGATACCGCCACTGGTCGGCATCGCGCGACCCGGCTACAGTAAGGCTTTTGACCGACGCGAGCTTCTGCATGAATCTACTGCGCCCCACCCTGTTGACGCTGGCCTGCCTGATGGCCCTTCCCGGCCACGCCGACGACCTGCCGTCACTGGGCGACGCCAGCTCCGCGATCGTCTCGCCGCAACAGGAACACCAGCTCGGCCGCGCCTGGCTGAGCCTGTTGCGCGGCCAGGTCAACCAGCTGAACGACCCGCAGCTCAAGGACTACGTCGAGACCACCGTGTACAAGCTGGCCGAGACCAGCCAGCTGCAGGACAGGCGCCTGGAGTTCATCCTCATCGACAGCAAGGAGCTCAACGCCTTCGCTGCCCCGGGCGGTATCGTCGGCGTCAACGGCGGATTGTTCCTCAATGCGCAATCGGAGGGTGAGTACGCCTCGGTACTGGCTCACGAACTGGCGCACTTGTCGCAACGCCACTTCGCCCGCGGCGTCGAGGCCCAGCAGCGCATGCAGTTGCCGATGATGGCGGCCCTGCTGGCCGGTATCGTCCTGGCCGCGGGTGGTGGTGGCGATGCCGGCATCGGCGTGATCGCTGGCACCCAGGCCGCCGCGATCCAGGAGCAGCGGCGCTTCTCACGGCAAAACGAGCAGGAGGCCGACCGCATCGGCATCCTCAACCTGGAGAAGGCCGGCTACGATCCGCGCAACATGCCCAGCATGTTCGAACGCCTGGCCCGCCAGTACCGCTACGATGCCAAGCCGCCGGAGTTCCTGCTGACTCACCCGGTCACCGAATCACGTATTGCCGACACCCGCAACCGCGCCGAGCAGGCGCCCAAAGGTGGCGTCGAGGATAGCCTGCGCTACCAGCTGATCCGTGCGCGGGTACAGCTCACCTACGAAGGCACCCCGGGCCTGGCCGCCAAGCGCTTCCGCGCCCAGCTCGACGAGAATCCACAGATGGACGCCGCGCGCTATGGCCTGGCGCTGGCGCAGATCAAGGGTGGCCAGCTCAACGAAGCGCGGGAGAACCTCAAGCCGCTGCTGGCCAAGGCGCCCAACGACATTACCTACAACCTCGCGCAGATCGACCTGGACATCACCAACAACCGCCTGGCCGATGCCCAGCAACGCGCCCAGCGCATGCAGGCGCTGTACCCGGCCAACTATCCGTTGAAACAGGTGCGCGCCGACCTGCTGATCAAGCAGAACAAGCCGGCCGAAGCGGAAAAGGTGCTGGACGACCTGGTCAAGAATCGACCCGACGACCCGGACGTGTGGTACGACGTTGCCGAAGTGCGCGGGTTGTCGGGCAACACCATCGGCCTGCACCGTGCCCGCGCCGAGTACTTCACCCTGGTCGGCGATTTCGACCAGGCGATCCAGCAGCTCGACTACGCCAAGCGCCGCTCGGGCAGCAACTTCCCGCTGGCCTCGCAGATCGACCAGCGCCAGCGCGAGATCATGGAGCAGCAGCGAATGGTCAAGGAGATGATGGGGCGCTAGGCCTGGCACTGATCACGCTGTAGGAGCGGTCTTGTGTCGCGAAAGGGCCGCGAAGCGGCCCCTGTTTCCTGCGTGAACCTGAACATCTTGTGGCCGCTGTGCGGCCCTTTCGCGACACAAGGCCGCTCCCACAGGATGATGCTCACCTTGCTTCAGGCGTTGCCCGACAACTTCAACCGCGCCGCCTGGGTGAAATCGAGCATGCGGTTCAGCGGCTTGATCGCCTTGGGAATCAGCGCAGGCTCGACGAAGATCTCGTTGCTGCCCTTGCGCAGGCAGTCCAACGTGCGCTCCAGGGTGTTCATCGCCATCCACGGGCAATGCGCGCAGCTGCGACAGGCCGCGCCATTGCCGGCGGTCGGCGCCTCGACGAACTCCTTGTCCGGGCACAGCTGCTGCATCTTGTAGAAGATGCCGCGGTCGGTGGCGACAATGAAGGTCTTGTTCGGCAGGGTCTGCGCCGCCTTGATCAGCTGGCTGGTGGAGCCCACCGCGTCGGCCAGCTCGATCACCGCTTCCGGGGACTCCGGATGGACCAGGATCGCCGCGTCCGGGTACAGCGCCTTCATGTCGGCCAGCTGGCGCGACTTGAACTCTTCGTGAACGATGCAGGCACCGTCCCACAGCAGCATGTCGGCACCGGTCTGCTTCTGGATGTAGCGGCCCAGGTGCTGGTCAGGGCCCCAGATGATGGTCTCTCCGTTGTCCATCAGGCTTTCGACGATCTCCAACGCGCAACTGGAGGTCACCACCCAGTCGGCACGGGCCTTCACCGCAGCGGAGGTGTTGGCATAGACCACCACGGTACGCTCGGGATGCTGGTCGCAAAACGCCGAAAACGCCTCGACCGGGCAACCGAGGTCGAGGGAGCAGGTCGCCTCGAGGGTAGGCATCAGCACGCGTTTTTCCGGGGTGAGGATCTTCGCGGTTTCGCCCATGAAACGCACACCCGCCACCACCACGGTCTCGGCCGGGTGGTTCTTGCCGAAGCGCGCCATCTCCAGCGAGTCGGACACACAGCCGCCGGTTTCCTCGGCCAGGGCCTGGATCACCGGGTCGCAATAGTAGTGGGCCACCAGCACGGCATTCTGCTTTTTCAGCTCGGAGGCGATGGCCGCACGGTATTCGGCCTCCTGCGCGGGCGTCAGCGGGTTGGGCTGCTTGGCATCGAGGTGGGCCTGGACCAACAGGCGTTCGGAAATCTGGGTCATGATCGCTGGACCTGCGGGGCGCTTGAGCGCGTCAGTCGAGTGTATCACCCGGCCCTGGCAGATCGGCTAATGGTGCCGGACGGCCAGCGTCTCGGCCCCTCTGCGGGCGCGGATTCTTATCGGACGCGAAGGCTACAGGCAATCGGAGGGATGCAAAAGGGGTTTTTGCGGGGAGGGCCCATCGCGGGGCAAGCCCGCTCCCACGAAGACGACGGGAGCGGGTCTGCCTGAGGGATCAGCCCTGCGGCTGGAGCGCGGCCAGGTGGCCGCTGATCAGCATGGCGAACTCTTCGACAGTCATCTTCTTGCCGTTGAAGTCGACCATGCCGTCGGCGTATTGCAGGCTCGACACCACGTCGCTGCCCTGCACCGTGGCCATGCCGCTCTGCAGCGCCATCATGCCGACCATTTCACCGGCCTGGCTGGACTGCTGGGCGATGGCCTGGGCATCGGTCTCACCCTCAAGCAGCGCCTGCAAGGTGGCTAGGTCGGCGACCATCGGCTTGGAAACGCTGAGCTTGGCCTTCAGTTGCGTCAGCAACTGCTTGCCCAACTGATCAGGCGGCAGGTCGAACGAGCTCGGGCTGGCAAAGTCCATCGCCAGGTTGAAGCGGCTCTCGCCATTGGCGGTCTTGAACGCCAGCTTCTCCACCGCCACCTGCGGCTTGGCCACCAGCAGCTTCTGCAGGTCACCCTGGACCTTGGCCTGCTCCTCGGGGGTCATTTCCAGCGACGGCGCCTCGCCATCGGCGGCGGCCTGCTGCATCTGCGGCAGCTGGGTCTGGTACCACTCCATCAACGCCTGCATGGCCGGGATGTCGATGGATTTCATGGTCAGGACCATTTCCGCGCTGCCCACCTTGCGACCGGCGTAGCTGATCTCATCGACCTTGTATTCCAGGCGCCCGGCCAGCTTGTCCTTGGCCTCGCCCTCGGCGTTGTACAGGTTGTTCTGCTGCAGGCCCTTGAGCACCAGCACTTCCTGCTTCGGCCCGAAGGTCACCTGGGTGTCGGCCAGGGCCAGATCGAAGTTGCCGACATAGACCATGTCATGGGCGGTCTCGCTGAGCTTGCCACCGGCCTTGAAACCGTTGAGCAGGATCTTCACTGGCGCCTGCTGCTCGTCGACGAAGTTCAGCTCGAGGTGCTCGGCGCTGCTGTGGATCTCCACCGCCTTGCCTTCACGGTCGCCGCGCAGCTTGAGCTGCAGGCCGGAGAAGTCCAGGACATTGCCGCCGTCTTCCTTGAGCGTGACCGGCGCCAGGCGAATGTCGCTGTCGACGCTGCCGCCGTAACCGAGGCTGACCTGGGCGGTGACCGGCGACTTGTCGCCGGCGGCGGTGAACCAGCCGCTGGTGAAGTCATCCTTGTCCAGCGCGCTGTTGCTGGTGGCCATGACCGGCATCAGCTTGAAGGCCTTGACCCGCGACCAGGGGAACGGGCCGTGCTCGATCTGGTCGGTCACGCCCACCTGGAAGTTCAATGCCTCGGCTTCGCCGAGCTGGACGTTCTCGGCCTTCAGGCGGTAGTGCGCGGTACTGGTAAAGAAGTGCTGGTCCAGCGAGACCAGTTCGATGGTCATGCTGCCGCCGTTGCCGGCCAGGGCTTTCTTCAGCTCTTCGTTGCCGCGGGCGACGGAGCGTTCCAGCTCCGCGGGCAGCTGCTTGCCGGTGTACCAGGCGCCAGCGGTGGTTGCGACGGCGATGGCCACGGCCAGACCGGAAAGGATGCCTACTGATTTCTTCATGAATAGAACCGATTGCTGTCCATAGGGAGATCGTTGGAGCGGTCCACGGAAACGAGGCCGCGCTGGAGATGGCAAGAATACCACTGGCACCCGGCCCACGCGGTAATGCGTGAGGCATTTTGTCTGTCGCCACACCGCCGGGCACGGAGCTTACCGGAACAAGGCTTGTAAATTTTTACGAACATCAAAATCGACTTACGATCTGCTCAATCGGCCAAAAGCGCTGCATAACGGCCAAATAAACCGATTAACCTCCCATCCGCTTGGCACTCTGTCATGTTTAACTTGACACTCAAACGACCATCGTTGTTTATTTCGCGCACCCCGCAGCTCCAACATAAAAGGTGAACAACATGGAGCCCATCCGCTCGACCTTGTCGTGCCCGTCATCTGCCGTGCCCGTTGTTTCGATCAAGGAGCAGCGCCCGCATGCAGCCTGACCACAGCGCCCCCGGCAACACCCAGTTCCGCAAGTCCCTGCGCCTCTGGCATGTGGTGATCATCGGCCTGGCCTACCTCACCCCGATGACCGTCTTCGACACCTTCGGCATCGTCTCCGGCATCACCGCCGGACATGTACCCAGCGCCTACCTCCTGGCCCTGGCCGGTATCCTGTTCACCGCCGTGAGCTACGGCACCCTGGTGCGGCGCTTCCCACAGTCGGGCTCGGCCTATACCTACACCCAACGCGCCATCAACCCGCACGTGGGCTTCCTGGTGGGCTGGTCGTCGCTGCTGGACTACCTGCTGCTGCCCATGGTCAACGCGCTGCTGGCCAAGCTCTACCTATCGGCAATGTTCCCCGAGGTACCGGCCTGGGTATGGGTGGCCGGGTTCGTCACCCTGATCAGCCTGATCAACATGCGCAGCGTCAACCTGGTGGCGCACTTCAACCTGCTGTTCGTCGCCGTGCAGGTGGCGATCATCGGCGTGTTCATCTACCTGTGCTGGCGTGGACTGGGCCACGGCGAGGGGCTGGGCACCGCCTGGAGCCTGGTGCCGTTCGCCGACGACCAGACCCAGTTCGCCGCCCTCGCCGCCGGTGCGACCACCCTGTGCTTCTCGTTCCTGGGCTTCGACGCGGTGACCTGCCTGTCGGAAGAGACTCGCGACCCGGGCAAGACCATCCCACGGGCGATCTTCCTCACCGCGCTGATCGGCGGCGTGGTGTTCATCGGCGTGTCCTACTTCATCCAGGCCTACTTCCCGACCATGGCACGCTTCCACGACCAGGAGGCGGCCCTGCCGGAAATCGCCCTGTACGTCGGCGGCAAGTTGTTCCAGTCGATCTTCATCGCCTGCACGGTGATCAACACCATCGCCTCGGGCCTGGCCTCGCAGACCAGCGTGTCGCGCCTGCTGTACGTGATGGGTCGTGACAACGTGATCCCGGCCGGTGTGTTCGCCCGCCTGCACCCGCGCTACAAGACCCCAGTGCTGAACATCGCCGTGGTCGGCCTGATCTCGCTGTCGGCAATCTTCTTCGACCTGGTCACCGCCACCTCGGTGATCAACTTCGGCGCGCTGGTGGCGTTCAGCTTCGTCAACCTGTCGGTGATCAACCACTGCTACATCCGCGAGGGCCAGAACAAGGGCCTGACGAACAACCTCAAGTATCTGGTGGCGCCGACGATAGGCTTCTGCATCATTGTCTCGCTGTGGCTGGACCTGAACGAACACTCGCTGTTGTTCGGCGGTGTCTGGGCCCTGCTTGGCGTGCTCTACCTGGCCTGGCTGACCAAGGCCTTCAGGGTAGCGCCACCGAACTGCATCGCCGACTGACCCCGCCGACGCCCGCCTGACCGCGGGCGTCCTGTTTGCCCGAGAAGGAAAAGCCCATGTTGCTGCGCCGTCTCTCCATCCAGTGGAAGATCACCCTGCTCGCCGGTCTGTGCCTGCTGGCCATCGTCGCCCTGCTGGTGGCCACTTCGCTCACCCAGGCCCGACGCAGCGCCGAGCAGGTGTTCCTGGCCAACACCGAGCTGCTCGACCACAGCGCCCGCCTGCGCCTGCAGGCCCACGGCGAGACCCAGGCCCTGCGTATCCAGCGCTACTTCATGGACGCCTACCAGTACGGCAACGGCTTCGCCCGCCTGGTGCAGGCGCTCAAGGCCCGTGGCGGCAGTGACCTGCGCGCCGACCTCAGCCGCGAGGCGCGCGCCGCCCTGGCTGGCAACGCCGACCTGATCGGCCTTTATCTCGTGTTCCAGCCCAACGCCCTGGATCATCAGGATGCTCGCTTCGTCGGCCAGGCCGACAACGGCAGCAACGACAGCGGCCGCTTCTCCCTGTACTGGTCGCAGCCCGGCACCGGTACCCTCGAGGTGGAGGCAATGCCCGAGTCGATGCTCGCCGACACCAGCATCGGCGCCAACGGCTCGCCCTACAACCGCTGGCTGACCTGCCCGCTGGAGACCGCCAAGGCCTGCGTGCTCGACCCGTACTTCGACGAGGTCAACGGCCACCAGGTGCTGATGACCAGCATCGCCCTGCCGCTGTTGGAAAACGGCAAGGTGGTGGGCGTGGTCGGCCTGGACATCGGCCTGGACAACCTGCAGCAACTGAGCCTGGCCGGCCGCCAGGAGCTGTTCGATGGACAGGGCCAGGTCAGTATTGTCAGCCCTTCGGGCCTGCTCGCCGGCCACAGCCAGGACGCCAGCCAACTGAGCAAGACCTTGCAGCAGGCCTTCGGCGCCAGCGCCACCGCGCTGCTCGGCCCGCTGCGCGCCGGCCAGGCGGTCGAGCGCCTGGACGGCGGCACCATGCGCATTTCCCGGCCTTTCACCCCGATCCCCGGCGCGGCGCCATGGCAGGTCCTGCTCGAGCTGCCTGAACAAGTGCTGCAGGCCCCCGCCGTCGCCCTCAATCTGCGCCTGGACAGCCAGAACCAGAGCGCCAACCTGGTCAGCCTGCTGATCGGCCTGGGCGCCGCCGTGCTGGGGCTGCTGCTGGTGTGGCTGACCGCCCGCGGCGTGACCCGGCCGATCCTGGCCGTGGCTGCCCGCCTGAAGGATATCGCCAGTGGCGAAGGCGACCTGACCCGTCGCCTGGACTACGCCCGCGACGACGAACTGGGCCAACTGACCGGCTGGTTCAACCGTTTCCTCGACAAGCTCCAGCCGGTGATCGCCCAGCTCAAGGGCTCCCTGCAAGAGGCCCGTGGTACGGCCGACCAGTCGGCGCTGATCGCCAGCCAGACCAGCGACGGCATGCAGCAACAGCACCGCGAGATCGAGCAGGTGGCCACCGCCGCCAATGAGATGAGCGCCACTGCCCACGACGTCGCCCACAATGCCGCCCAGGCAGCGCAAGCGGCGCGCGGCGCCGATCAGGCGACCCGCGACGGCCTGGCGCGGGTGTCCGCCACCCGTGAAGCGATTGGCGCACTGGCCGGCGGCATGGACGCGGCCATGGAAGAGGCGCGCGCCCTGGAAAGCCGCGGCGAGCAGATCGGCTCGGTACTGGAGGTGATTCGCGCCATCGCCGAGCAAACCAACCTGCTGGCGCTCAACGCCGCCATCGAGGCCGCCCGCGCCGGCGAGGCTGGGCGTGGTTTCGCGGTGGTCGCCGACGAAGTGCGCAACCTGGCCCAGCGTACGCAGGTCTCGGTGGAGGAGATCCGCCAGGTGATCGAGGGGCTGCAGCAAGGCACCCAGGACGTGGTGGGCGCGATGCACGCCGGCCAGCGTCAGGCCCAGGACAGCGCCGCGCAGATGGAACAGACGCTGCCGGCGCTGCAGCGGATCGGCGAGGCGGTGGCGGTGATCACCGACATGAACCTGCAGATCGCCTCGGCGGCCGAGGAACAGAGCGCCGTGGCCGAGGAGGTCAACCGCAACGTGGCGGGGATACGTGATGTGACAGAGTCGCTGGCCGGACAGGCCGACGAGTCGGCGCGGATCAGCCAGGCGCTGAACCGTCTGGCCAACCAGCAGCAGGTGTTGATGGCGCAGTTCCGGGTATAGCCGTTGGTTGGTCTTGATCTTGATCTTGATCTTGATCTTGATCGCAAGGTTAACCCCTTCCCCACTAGCGACAGCTGCGTCAGCCCAGGCGCCGCCCGTACCTTCGCGACTTCAGGAGGCCGAACGCAGGCCTTGCGCAGGGAGGTGACGGGCATGGATGCCCGTCAAGCGCTGGGGCCCAGGATGGGCCCTGCAGCGCGGTCCTCCCGGGAGCAAGGCCGGAGTGAGGGAACCCCGGAGCGAAGCGTAGGGGCCGGATGAACGGAGCGCAGCGTTTTTTGGTTACTTTTTGTCGCGTTTGACAAAAAGTGACTCGCCGTAAGGGCGAAAAGGTGACTCTGCGTCACCATCGCAAATGAATGCGCTTACAACAATAAATACCGACACCGACCGT
>NZ_NIBE01000061.1:122519-133643 GCF_002205115.1 Pseudomonas sp. DrBHI1 | reverse complement strand
TGACGGGCATCCATGCCCGTCACCTCCCTACGCAAGAACTCCACTCGGCCTCCTGAAGTCGCAATTGGTGTTGCCTGATCTACCGCGCGCTTAAAAGCAAACAGCAAACAGCAAACAGCAACAACAAGAGCGAACAACAAGAGCGAACAACAAGAGCGAACAACAAGAGCAAGTTACTCGTATCTCACTCGTCGGTCTCTCCAGGACTTTCATGAATTGTTGACGATCTTTTCACACGGTCCCCTTTAGCGTCGCCTGCCAACCGATCCGGCAGGCAACCGCGCTCTGAGGCACACGTGTCCCGTACAACTCCCCCCGCTAGAAAATCCATCGACTGGCCCGGCCTCGGCTGGCTCCTGCTGTTCTTTTGGTACTTCTCCGGCATCACCCAGGCCCTGCTGTTGTTCAGCGGCACCACCGGCTTCGCCGGCTTCCGTGACGCCCTGTTCCTCAGCAGCCTGTGGCTGGCACCGGTTCTGCTGCTACCCCGCCTGACCCGCCCCCTTGCCGCCCTGATCGGGCTGGTATTGTGGGCCAGCTCGCTGGTCGGCCTGAGCTATTTCGGCATCTACCGCCAGGAGTTCTCGCAAAGCGTCATCTTCGTGATGTTCGAGTCCAACACCGCCGAGGCCGGGGAATACTTCAGCCAATACTTCAGCGTCTGGCTATGCCTGGGGCTGCTGCTCTACAGCGCGATCGCCGTGCTGCTGTGGCGGCGCATCCGCCCGGTCACCCTGCCGCTTTACAGCCGCCTGCCGGTGGTCGCCGTGTTACTGACAGCAACCCTGGGTTACCCGTTCTACAAGCAGATGGTCTCCCAACAACGCAGCTTCGCCGACGCCCGGGAAAAGGTCGAACAGCGCATGGCGGCCGCGGTACCTTGGCAACTGGTGGTCGGCTACCGGCAATACCGCCAGCAACTGGACAACATGCAGGCCCTGCTGGAGCAGAACGCCGCCCTGCCGCCACTGCAGAACCTCAAGGATGCCAGCGGCGACGCGCCACGCACCCTGGTGCTGGTACTGGGTGAGTCCACCACTCGCGAGCACATGCACCTGTACGGCTACAACCGCGACACCACACCGAATCTCGACACCCTGGCCGCCAGCGACAAGGGCCTCACCGTGTTCCGCAACGTCGTTTCGCCACGCCCGTACACCATCGAAGTGATGCAGCAAATCCTGACGTTCGGCGACGAACAGCATCCTGATCGCTTCCTCACCGACCCGTCGCTGATCAATTTGATGAAACAGGCCGGCTACAAGACCTTCTGGATCACCAACCAGCAGACGATGACCAAGCGCAACACCATGCTCACCACCTTCTCCCAGCAGACGGACATGCCGGTCTACCTGAACAACCAGCGCAACCAGAACGCCAGCCAATACGACAGCGTGGTCCTGGCGCCTTTCGAAAAGGCCCTGCAGGACCCGGCCGGCAAGAAGCTGATCATCGTCCACCTGCTCGGCACGCACATGGATTACCGCTACCGCTATCCGGCCGGCTTCGACCACTTCAAGGACCACACCGGCGCGCCGGCGGCGCTGTCCCCCGACCAGCTACAGACCTACAACTTCTATGACAACGCCGTACGCTACAACGACTTCGTCGTGTCCGACCTGATCAAGCGCTATTCGGCCAGCACACCGAACGGCTTCCTGCTGTACCTCTCCGACCATGGCGAGGATGTCTACAGCTCAGGCAATCATGATCGCCTTGGCCGCAACGAAGCCGACCCAACCCGGCCGATGTACACCATCCCCTTCCTGCTCTGGACCTCACCCAGCTGGCAGGCGGCGCACCCGCGCGACCTGCAGTCGATGGCCAACCGCCCTTACAGCAGCGCACACTTGATCCACACCCTGTCCGACCTGGCGGGCCTGAGCTACGACCGCTACGAGCCGGCCATGAGCCTGGTCAACGAAGCGTTCACCGCCAGCCCACGCTGGATCGGCGACCCGTATGCGAAAAACGGGCTGCATGAATTCGACAAACTGCCCGGCGCCCGAACGAAACAGGAGCAGCGGACCGCCAGCAGCGACACGGTTCGCCCTGACGAAGGCTGACGACTCGGGCACGGCCTACCATTCATCCCCACCCCTTCACTTGAAGGGATACCTTTCGAAAACCGATATCTGGTCCCCCAGGTATCGGTTTTTTGTTGCATCGATGATGAATAATTTTCCGCCATATTGTTTCGTACATTTCCTGAGAATTACAAAATGACAATATCGCGCTCCAGAATGACGGACTCGTGCCTCAGTAATCATGGGAAACTCAGATGAATACGGACAAACATCACCTTTCGCATAGGATCAAAACGACGAAATTAAACATTCCAAAAGGGAATGATGTAGCAACTAATTGTCGTTTGTTGAGAACGCCTTTCAACGCCAATACTGATTTCAATCAAAGCAATCGCAACTGCCACGGCATTGGAGAAGCCGTCAGCCGACCGGCGCCCAGCCCGCGCCCGTCACCTGCAACTGGAAGTGGTCAGATCACAACAAAAACAACAACTCACCCGAATGCAGATCCAATAGGTTGCCCATGACCCATTCGAACAACAATGCAAACTTGACTGCCGCAACCCCGCCTTCCGGACACCTCAAACGCACCCTCACCAGCCGCCACCTGAACATGATCGCCATCGGCGGCTCCATCGGCACCGGCCTGTTCGTCTCCTCCGGTGCCACCATCGCCCAGTCAGGCCCCGGCGGCGCGCTGCTGGCCTTCGCGGTAATCGGCCTGATGGTCTACTTCCTGATGACCAGCCTCGGTGAAATGGCCGCGTGCATGCCGGTCAGCGGCTCGTTCTCCACCTATGCCTCGCGCTACGTGGAAGAAAGCTTCGGTTTCGCCCTGGGCTGGAACTACTGGTACTCCTGGGCCGTGACCATCGCCGTGGACCTGGTGGCCGTGCAGATCATCATGCTCTACTGGTTCCCGGACACCCCCGGGGTGATCTGGAGCGCGGCCTTCCTGGTGCTGCTGTTCGCCCTCAACGTCGCCTCGGTGCGCTTTTTCGGCGAGGCGGAGTTCTGGTTCGCCCTGATCAAGGTCATCACCATCATCATCTTCATCGCCGTGGGCGTGCTGATGCTGCTGGGCATCCTCGAAGGCGGCCAGGACGGCGGCGCCCACCTCTGGCAGATCGGCGACGCGCCCGTTGCCGGCGGCCTGCCGGCGCTGATCGGCGTGGCGATGATCGTCGGCTTCTCGTTCCAGGGCACCGAATTCGTAGGCATCGCCGCCGGCGAAACGGAAAACCCGGGGCGCAATATTCCCAAGGCCGTGCGTCAGATCTTCTGGCGCATCCTGCTGTTCTACGTGCTCACCATCGTCGTGATCGGCCTGCTGATCCCCTACACCGACCCACGGCTGCTCAAGGACGGCCTGTCGGACGTCACCATCAGCCCGTTCACCCTGATCTTCGCCAAGGCCGACATGCTCGCCGCCGCCGCCGTGATGAACGCAGTGATCCTGACCTCGGTGCTGTCCGCCGGCAACTCGGGCATGTATGCCTCCTCACGCATGCTCTACAGCCTGGCGCTGGAGCGCAAGGCGCCGGCCATCTTCGCCCGGGTAACCCGCAGCGGCACGCCGGTCTGGGCGCTGCTGGCCACCGCCGCAGTCGCCGGCCTGTGCCTGCTGAGCTTCCTGTTCAGCCCTGGCAAGCTCTACCTGTGGCTGCTCAACACCTCCGGCATGCTCGGCTTCATCGCCTGGCTGGGCATCGCGATCAGCCACTACCGTTTCCGCCGCGGCTACCTGTTCCATGGCCACGACCTGGCGAAACTGCCGTATGTCTCGAAGTACTTCCCGTTCGGCCCGCTGTTCGCCTTCGGCCTGTGCATGGTGGTGATGCTCGGGCAGAACTACCAGGCGTTCATCGGCGGGCAGATCGACTGGATCGGTGCCTTCGCCACCTATGTCGGCCTGGTGCTGTTCGTGGTGGTCTGGTTCGGCCACAAGCTGGTCACAGGCTCCAGGGTGGTGCGCTACAGGGAAATGGACTTCTCCAGCATCGAGATGCGCAAGGCCGAACGTAGCAAAGCAGAGCCTTCCGGCAACGCGGTCGCGGCCAGTCAGCAGCCCGCCTGAAAACTCCATTGGCGGACCCGCCCCGGTCCGCCCATCACTGCTCCGGGACCCTGATGAACAGCACCTTCGACTCTTACTACGAAGCCACCGCCAGCAGAACCCTCTACCCTGACCAGAGTGGGCGCACCGATACCCGCGTGTGCATACTCGGTGGCGGCCTGGCCGGCCTGTCGACCGCGATAGGGCTTGCCGAGCGCGGGGTGAGCGATGTGACGATCCTCGAGTCGCAACGCATTGGCCATGGTGCATCGGGACGCAACGGCGGCTTCGTCTTCGGCGGCTACAGCCTTGGCAACGCCGACCTGCTATCGGCGCTGGGCGCCAACGAGGCACGCAAGCTGTATCGACTGACACTCGACGCCGTCGACCTGATCCGCGAACGCACCCGCCGCTACACCATCGACTGCGACCTGGTCGACCAGGGCGTGATCCTCGCCAACTGGTTCAACGACCCGTTGCGCCTTGAGAAACCACGCCAGCTGATGAAGCAGGCCTATGGCGTCGACTGGCAATACATCGCCCCCGGCGAACTGAAGGAACAGCTCAGGACCGAGCGCTATTACGGCGGATTGCTGGAGCGCAACGCATTCCACTTCCACCCGCTCAAGTACGTCTGCGGCATCGCCCAGGCTACCGCCCAGGCCGGGGTGACGATCTACGAGCAGTCGCCGGTGACCGGCATCGAGAAGAAGGCAGGCGGCTACATCGTGCGCACCGGCCAGGGCGAAGTCCATGCCGAGGAAGTGGTGTTCAGCGCAGGAGGCTATGCCCGTGGCATCTACGCCCCGATCGAACGCGCCGTGCTGCCGATCGCCACCTACGTGGTAACCACCCCGCCATTGGGCGCGCGCTTGCCGGACGTCATCGACTGCCAGTCGGCCATCTACGACACACGCTTCGCCTTCGATTACTACCGCCCACTGAAAGACACCCGAATCCTCTGGGGCGGACGCATATCCATCCTCGATCGCGGGCCACAGGCCATCGCCAAGCTGCTCAAGGCCGACCTGGTGAGCGTCTATCCGCAACTCGAGGACGTGGCGCTGGAATACGCCTGGGGCGGCCTGATGAGCTACGGACGCCACCAGATGGCGCAGATCGGCCAGGACGCCAACGGCATCTGGCACGCCGTCGGCTTCGGCGGCCACGGCATGGCACCGACCACGGTCGCCGGCGAAGTCCTGGCGGACGCCATCGCCCGTCGCCTGCCAATCCCGAGTGGTTTCAGCCGGTTCGGCCTCGAACGCACCTTTGGCCTGGCCGGCCTGGTGGCAGCTCAGGCCACCTACACCGCCTACCAGGCACGCGATGCCTTCGATGCTCGGCGGCTGAACCGTTGACGCCGGTATTCCATTGATGGCATGCCGATCATGCGCATCGGGGTAACCCAAGCGCGTACAGCGGCGAGAAGGTCACGGCGCCCATCAGCCCAAGCGCACTACCGCGTGCTTGACCTTGTCGAGCAACTCCGACATTTTGAATGGCTTCACCAGCATTTCCATCCCTGTCCCCAGGAACGCCTGGCGGTCCAGCGCCGCATCGGCGTACCCGGTCATGAACAGCACCGGCAACCCTGGTCGATGCAACCGTGCGATGTCAGCCAGCTCTCGCCCACTCATGGTCGGTAGTCCGACATCGGTCAACAGCAGGTCGATGCTCTCCTCCTGCTGCAGGTATTGCAACGCCTCATCGATGGTCGACGCCAAGGTGCATCGGTACCCGGCCTCGCCCAGCGCCTCGGCCACCGACAGTCGGACCGAGGCCATGTCCTCGACGATCAACACGTGCTCGCCATTGCCCTGCTGGTCATTCTCGACCTCGCGGTCCAGGCTGACCGCCGCCTCGTCGCTGGCCGGCAGCAACAGCGTCACCTCGGTGCCCTTGCCAACCACACTGCGCAGCTCCACATGGCCACCCGACTGGCGGGCGAAACCGTAGATGGTCGACAAGCCCAGGCCAGTGCCCTGGCCGAGAGGCTTGGTGGTAAAGAACGGATCGAAGACCTTGTCGAGCAACTCGGCCTCGATTCCACTGCCGTTGTCGCGCACGGTCACGGCCACGTAGGCGCCATCGGCGAGGTTGGCGTCGCCGTGGCACCAGGCCGCCGAAGTGTTGACCCAGATTTGCCCGCCCTTGGGCAGCGCATCGCGGGCGTTGATGACCAGGTTTAGCACCGCGCTTTCCAGTTGCACCGGATCGACCAGGGCGATGGCCGGCAGGGTGGACAGCTCCAGGGTGAGGGTGACTCGCTCACCGATCGTGCGGGTCACCAGTTCCTCCAGCGAGCGTATGTGCTGGTTGACGTCCACCGGACGGGTGTCGAGCGGTTGCTGGCGGGCAAAGGCCAGCAGCCGCTGGGTGAGCACGGCGGCGCTGTTGGCCGAGCTCAGCGCCACCTCGGCATACTTCGGCACCTTTTCCACACGGTTTTCCGCCACTCGTTTGCGGATCAGCTCAAGGCTGGTGATGATGCCGGTCAGCAGGTTGTTGAAATCGTGGGCGATGCCACCGGTGAGGCTGCCCAAGGCATCCATTTTCTGCAACTGCAACAGTTGCGCCTCGGTGCGCACGCGCTCGGCCACTTCCCTGGCCAACTGGCTGTTGGCATCTTCCAGGCGTGCCAGGTGCGAGCGCTCGCGGTGACGGTGTTCGGTGATGTCCTCGACGAACACCAGACACAGGCCAGGCGCCTGGTACGGCGACAGTTGCCACTCGGTGTCGCGCGGTTGCCCCTGCAGGCGCATGCCCAGCGTGCCTTTCCAGCGCTCCCCCGCCGCGAGGTGCTGGCGCAACTCCTCGAGCGCCTTGACCTGGCCTTCGGCGAAGCACTCGTGCAGACACAGCGGGTCGCGGTTGTCCTGCACCAGGTGGGCGAAGGCGTGGTTGCATTCGTGCACCTTCAAGTCGCCATCGAGCACGGCGATGGGGGCGGACACACCCCGGAAGATTTCCTGGAACCGCGCTTCGCTCTGGCGCAAGGCCCGCTCGGTGTCGCGCACTCGCAGCAGGGTGCGCAGGGTGGCGAGCAGCACGTCCGGGTCCACCGGGTGGATCAGATAAGCATCGGCACCGGCGTTCAGGCCAGTAATGATATCGCCGCTCTGGATCGATGCCGCCGACACGTGGATCACCGGCAACAGCGCCGTGCGACTGTCCTCGCGCAGCAACCGGACAATGTCGAAACCGCTCATGTCCGGGAGGTTGACGTCGAGAATCAGCGCATCCACTTGCTCGTCACGAATCAGCGCCAGCCCCTCCCCGCCGGTGCCCGCTTCGAGCACTTCGTAGCCGTGCGCGCCGAGGCGGCGGCGCAGGGCGTAACGGGTGGCGACGTTGTCATCGACGATGAGCAGGCGCAGGTCAGGTTTCATCCACACTCTCCTGGGCCAACGCCAGCGGAATGATCACGAAGAAAGTGGAACCGACCCCTGGCTCGCTGTGCACGCCTACCTCCCCGCCCAGCAGCGTGACGAAACGCTTGCATAACGACAGCCCCAGGCCGGTGCCACGCAGGCGTTTCTGCAAGGGTGAATCGAGCTGTGCGAAATCCTCGAACAACGTGCCCAGCAGCTCCGAGGCAATGCCAATGCCTGTATCGCTGACGGCGAAGCGGATGTGCTGCGCATCGACGAGTTGCGCCGACACTCGCACTTCACCGCGGGTAGTGAACTTCAAGGCATTGGAGATGAAGTTGCGCAGGATCTGCGCAAGCTTCTTGTCGTCGGTATAAAGGCGCGGCAGGCCCACCGGCTCTTCGAAAATCAGGTCGACCGCCGTGGCGTCGACGATCGGCCGAAACATCCCGCGCAGCGCCGCGAACAGGTCGAACATATCGAACCAGGCCGGCGAGATGGTGATGCGCCCGGCCTCGATCTTGGCGAGGTCGAGGAGGTCGTCGACCATGTCCGACAACTCACGGGTCGCATTACTGACAAATGCAACCTGGCGGTGCTGCTCTTCCGACAGCGGCCCGTCCAGCTCGTCGGCCAGCAGGCTGGTGATGCTCAGTATCGAGCCCAGCGGGGTGCGGAACTCATGACTCATGTACGACAGAAAGCGACTTTTAAGGTCGGACGCCTGGCGCAAGTGCTCAGCCTGGATGTCCAGCTCGGCATACAAGGCCAGCACGCCTTGATTGGTTTCTTCGAGCTCGGCGCGCAGGGCCTCGTTTTCGGCCTGCAGCCGCGCGAACTGCTCGGCGTCTCGCATGGTAGGCTCAGCCATGGTCTGGCTCCAGGTCGATCACCAGCACCGTCACATCGTCCCGCCCCCGGCAGAAATCCCGATGCAGCACGGCAGCAATCACCGCCGGGTGGCGATGCACCAACCCAGGGTAGTCTTGTAGATTCCAGCGCGACTGCAGGCCGTCGCTGTAGAGGATCAGCAGGTTGCCCGTCACGTCAGCGTAGTCGAAGACCTGGGCTTTGCGGTATTGCCCGCCGACGATACCTGGAAGCGAGGGCATGCCGCGCATGCGGGTCGGCGCCACCAGACTAGCGCCGATGTTGCCGATGCCAGAGAAGGCCATATGGCCGCTGTGCTGATCGTGCTGTGCGATGGCAACCGCGCCGCCCCGGGTGCTGCACATCGCCAAGTGCAGCCGCTCGATCAGCAAAAGTGGGTCGAGAAAGGCATCCTCGGCGAATGCCGCTGCCGCGCTCTGGGCCGCCTCCTCGGCATCCGGGCCATGCCCCAGGCCGTCGACCAGCAAGGCGCTGAGACGCCCGTGGGTGAGCGCGACGTGCCAGGTGTCGCCGCAAGCCGGGTCGTCATGCAGCGCGTGATGGCTGACGCCGATGCGCAGGTCACGACTCTCGGCAGCGCGTTGGTACACGCGGGCCATGATTACCGAGCCGCGGGCGTCGGTGTGCATGTCGAACACCTTGGCCATACGTGCCACCGCGCCCAGGCCGATGCCCTGTGTACCACCGGTGGAGTAGCCATCGACGAGGCATGTCTGGGCATCGAACCCTTGGGCCCGGTCCACTGCCAGCAACTCGATGCCCAGGCCGTTGGCACCGGGCACGCTGCGCAAGTGCAATGCACCCGCTCCGGCGTGCTTGAGTACGTTGCTGGCCAGCTCGGTAGCCAGCAACGCCACACGGCCGGCGTCCTCGCTGTCGAAGCCTTGTTGCTCGGCCAGGCGCTGTGCGGTGCGCCGGGCGTGGCCGATCTGGGTGCCCTCTTCCAAGGGCAAGACCTGCGTCCTGCTGGCAAAAATATTCATATCCATCGCGTGATCGTCACCCGCGTGCCCTCGCCTGGCACGCTGTCGAGCTCGAACTCGTCCACCAGACGGCGAGCGCCGGTCAGGCCCAGGCCCAGGCCATTGCCGGAGGTCCAGCCATCGGTCAGGGCCAGCTTCAGGTCGGCGATACCCGGCCCTTCGTCACGGAACAACAAGCGCACTCCGGTGCGGCCCGCTTCCTCGAGCACCTGCCAATCCATGTCGCCCCCGCCGCCATAGATCACGGTGTTGCGCGCCAGCTCGCTGACAGCGGTGACCAGCTTGGTCAGGTCCACGAGGCGCATGCCGCAATCGCTGGCCAGTTTGCGCGCCAACTGCCGGGCCAGTACCACGTCCTGCTCGATGCGTACCGGCAGGCTGCCACTGTGCTCGCCGCTCATGGGTGCCTCACGTGCTGGCTGAGCCGCTGCATGCCTCGCTCCACATCCAGTGCCGTGCTCACCCCAGGCAGGGTCAAGCCCAGTTCCACCAGGGTAATGGCCACGGCCGGCTGCATGCCCACCACCATCACCTGGGCATCCATCAGCCGCGACAGGCTGGCGATGTCAGCGATCATCCGGCCAATGAACGAGTCGACCATGTCCAGCGCCGAGATGTCGAGCAACACGCCTCTGGCGGAGGTGGCGCTGATGCGGTCGGTAAGGTCGTCTTGCAAGCACATGGCCAGCTTGTCATGCATGTCGACCTGGATGGTCACGAGCAGAAACTCGCCCATCCGCAGAATCGGGATACGGTCCATGGGCTCAGGCCTGCTCGCCCAGGTTCACACCCAGGCGCTTGAGCGCGAGCTTCAGCGCATCAGCGAGGTTAGCCTTGGTAGTCAGGGTGCCCAGGTCCAACCCCAGGTGCACGATGGTCTGCGCGATCTGCGGGCGCACCCCGCTGATGATGCAGTCGGCGCCCATCAGCCGGATGGCGGTGACGGTCTTGAGCAGATGCTGGGCGACCAGGGTATCGACAGTCGGCACACCGGTGATGTCGATGATGGCGATTTCCGAGCCGGTGTCGACGATACGTTGCAACAACGACTCCATCACCGTCTGGCTACGCTGCGAATCGAGCGTGCCGATCAGCGGCAGGGCCAGCACGCCATCCCACAGCTTGACCACCGGAGTGGACAACTCCAGCAGCTCTTCCTGCTGGCGCTTGATAACCGCTTCGCGGGTCTTTTGATAGGTGCGGATGGTGTGCATCCCTAAAGTGTCGACCAGCTCGGAGATCAACCACAATTGCTCGGCCAAGCGAGCCGGGTCGTCGCTGAAATGCGTTTGCAGCAGGCTGAACAGCGGCCCCTTGAGGGCGAAGATGAAATACACCGCCTGGTGCGAGTCGTGCCCCAGTTGGGCGCGGCTGGCCGAGAGTTTTTCCAGGAACCGGCGGGTTTCATCCCAGTCGCTGATGGCGATGTCATTGCCACTGCCTGTCTGCAAGACATCGACCAGCAGTTGCAGGAAATCGCGGGTTTCCTGCAACAGGGTCTGTTCCTTGATATTGCGGGTAGCGCCATTGGCCTCAAGCGCTGCCGTCCATTGCTCCAACAACTGCGCCTGGTTGTGCTTGATGGCTTCCAATGTGCTGCCGTGCAGTGCTGCCATGTGTGTTCGCTCCTATGCGGTTAGGCCGGCATCCCCATGAACAGCCGACCTGCAAAGAATGACATTTAGCGCTGCAAATAGTTGTAGAGTTTGAAAAGATAATTGCAATGAGCCACCGCGCCATGGCTCCTGGCTTGGGGCAGAGGGAAAGTGAGTGAGGAACGGGTTCCGCGGCAA
>NZ_NIBE01000061.1:0-122494 GCF_002205115.1 Pseudomonas sp. DrBHI1 | reverse complement strand
TGAGAATATGGTGGGTCGTGTAGGATTCGAACCTACGACCAATTGGTTAAAAGCCAACTGCTCTACCAACTGAGCTAACGACCCGTTGGATGGCGCGTATATTACTGATTTCTCAGAGGAAATCAACACCCCATCGCAACTTTTTTCAAAAATACCGGGTGGGATCCTCTACACCGGCCGCCTTGAAGCCGTCGGCCCGCAGGCGGCAGCTGTCGCACTTGCCACAGGCACGCCCGTCGTCGTCGGCCTGGTAGCAGGAAACGGTGAGGCTGTAGTCAACGCCACGGGCAATGCCCGCCTGGACGATCTGCGCCTTGCTCAGGTTCTGCAACGGTGCCTGGATGCAAAAGCCCTGCCCTTGCACGCCGGCCTTGGTGGCCAGGTTGGCCATGCGCTCGAAGGCTTCGACAAATTCCGGGCGGCAGTCCGGATAACCGGAATAGTCCACGGCGTTGACACCAATGAAGATGTCACGGGCTTCGAGCACCTCCGCCCAGCCCAGGGCCAGGGACAGGAACACGGTGTTGCGAGCCGGCACGTAGGTGACCGGAATTCCCTCGCTCGGCGCCTCGGGCACATCGATGCTGCTGTCGGTCAGGGCCGAGCCACCGATGCCGTCGAGGTTCAGGCCGATCACCTTGTGTTCGACCACGCCCAGGTCGCGGGCAACCCGCGCCGCGGCGTTGAGCTCGGCGCGATGGCGCTGGCCGTAGTCGAAGCTCATGGTGTAGCACTGGTAGCCGTCGGCCTTGGCCATGGCCACCACGGTGGCCGAGTCCAGGCCACCGGACAGCAGGATTACCGCGCGTTTGTCAGTCATGTTTTTCTCCTCAACGTCCGGGTTCGTCGTTCCACAGCAACTTATGCAGCTGCAGCTGGAAACGCACGGGCAAGTTGTCGGCGACGATCCAGTCGGCCAGGTCGGTAGCGCTCACCTGATGATGGCTGGGCGAGAACAGCACCTCCCCGGCACGCTCGGCCAGGTTGTACTGAATCAGCTTGGAAACCGCCCAATCGTAATCCTCGCGGGAACAGATGACGAACTTGACCTGGTCGTTGCCGGTCAGCAGCTCGATGTTCTCGTAGCGGTTGCGATGGGACTCTTCCGAGCCTGGGGTCTTGAGGTCAACCACACGGCTGACCCGGGTGTCGACGCCACTGATGTCGAGGGCGCCGCTGGTTTCCAACGACACGTCATAACCGGCATCGCACAGGCGCTGCAGCAACGGCAACGCGTTGGGCTGGGCCAGCGGCTCGCCGCCGGTCACGCAGACGTAGCGCGGCCTGAAGCCGGCGACCTGCTCGAGGATCGAATCGAGGGTGCGAATAGTGCCGCCACTGAAGGCGTAGGCACTGTCACAGTACTGGCAGCGCAGGGGGCAACCGGTCAGGCGCACGAAAACCGTGGGCAGCCCGGCCGTTCGCGTTTCACCCTGCAACGAGTAAAACACTTCGGTGATGCGTAATGTGTCTTGCATGTTCGCCACGGGCGTGACAGCTGAACAGGCTGTCCGCCTCCGTCAGGCACTGTCGCGGACTCGACATGGCGTTATCCGCGGCAGCGTGTTTACGAAAAAAGGGCCGTGATTCTAACGAAAAAACCCGCGGCAGGCGCGGGTTTCTTCATCAACGGATCGCTCAGAGCTTCTGCAGGTCGCGCTGGGCCAGTTGTGCGGCGGAAGTGCCGGGGTACTGGGTGATGACCTGCTGCAGGATGCCCTTGACCTTGTCGGTGTGGCCCATGCGGCGCTCGACATCGGCCAACTTGTACAGCGAGTCCGGCACCTTGCTGTGTTTCGGATACTTCTGGCCGACTTCGGCGAAGGCCTGGCTGGCGCCTTGCAGGTCGCCCTTGGCCAGGTTGACCTCGCCAAGCCAGTACTGGGCATTGCCGGCGTACTGGCTGTTGGGGTACTTGCGCAAGAAGGCGTTGAAGGCCTGGCTGGCCTTGTCGAAGTCCTTCTGCTTGATCAGGTCGAAAGCGGCGTCGTAATACAGCTTCTCTTTCGCCGGATCACCCGGCTCGCTGCTGGCGGCCGGTGGCTGCGCGGCGCTGGCGCCGGCGGCGGCACCCGTGGCTGCGTTGTTCGCGCCACCGGTGGAGGAATTGTCTGGAGTCGCGGCAGGCGCGGCACCGCTGCTGATGCGGCGGTCGAGATCCTGGTAGCGCTCGAGGTTTTCCTGCTTCATGCGCGACACATCGTTCTGCAACTCTTCGATGATGCCTTGCTGGCGGGAAATCTGGTCCTGCATCTGCTGCAGCTGCATGAACAGCTGGCCATTTGCAGAAGCAGGGGCCGAAGCCCCTGCTCCGGCATAGGCGCCGCTCGTGCCATAACCCGCAGGTGGATAGCCACCCGCGTTGTCATCTACTACGGGAACCGCAGCCCACGCCGAAAGGGGCAGGCTGAGTGCGAGGACGGTTACAGCACGACGGCACATACGCATAAGAACTTACTTACGCAGTTCTACGCGACGGTTCTGAGCCCAGGACTGCTCGTCGTTGCCGGTGGCAACTGGACGCTCTTCGCCGTAGGAAACCAGTTCCAGTTGAGCAGGGGAAACGCCCTGCAGAACCAGGTAGCGCTGAACGGCCTTGGCACGACGCTCACCCAGAGCCATGTTGTACTCGCGGGTGCCGCGCTCGTCGGTGTTGCCTTCCAGAACAACGCGGTTGCCGTTGGCTTTCAGGTCCTTGGCGTGAACGTCCAGGGAGCGCATGGCTTCTGGCTTCAGATCCGAGCTGTCGTATTCGAAGTAGAAGGTGGTGATTGCGCGCAGGGCGGCTTCTTCGCTCAGGGAGCCGTCGACAGCGCCAGTGTTGGCACCGTAGCCAGCGTTCGGGTCAACAGCGCCTTCACCAGCGTTGTCACCGCCCTTCGAGGAGCAACCTACAGCTACGGCCATGGCCAGAGCCAGCGCAGCGAATTTACCAAACTTCAGCATTTCCATCGTGAAACTCCTAATGAAACCCCAGTGTGTTAAGCAAAAAATGTTACGCCGCAATCAGTTCAGGTAAGGGGACCAGGACGGTTCTCTGACTTCGCCTTGAGCGGTAGGAAGTGGGAGCCTCACACGGCCGTTAAGCGACACGAGCATCAAGACTCCCCGGCCCTGCTGGCGGGTGGCGTAGATTAGCATGGTGCCGTTTGGCGCAACAGTGGGAGACTCATCAAGACTGGTCTCGGAGAGAATCTTTACACTTCCGCGTTGCAGGTCCTGAGCGGCCACCTTGAAGTTGGTGAAGCCCTGCTGGCGATGGATCATCACCAGGGTCTTCTCGTCCGCCGACAGTTTCGGGTTGGCGTTGTAGTTGCCAACGAAGGTCACGCGCTCGGCACCACCGCCACCAATCGACTGTTTATAGATCTGCGGCTTGCCGCCACGGTCGGAGGTGAAGTACAGGGTGTTGCCATCCTTGCCCCAGAACGGCTCGGTATTGATGCCCGGGCCTGCGGTCACGCGGGTGATCTGGCGCGAGGCCACGTTCATCACGTAGATGTCCGGGTTGCCATCCTTCGACAGCACGAACGCCAGGCGGGTACCGTCAGGCGACCAGGCTGGAGCGCCGTTCAGGCCTTCGAAGTTGGTAATCTGCTCGCGGCGGCCGGTGTCGATGTGCTGGATGAAGATGCGCGGGCGCTTCTGCTCGAACGAGACATAGGCGATACGCTTGCCATCCGGCGCGAAACGCGGCGACAGGATCGGCTCACGCGACTGCAACAGGGTCACTGCACGGGCACCGTCGTAGTCCGAACGCTGCAGGGTGTAACGGGTGTTGTTGGTCGAGAAACGCTCGGCGGTCACGTACAGCATGCGGGTGGAGAACGCACCCTTGATCCCGGTGAGCTTTTCGAACGACTGATCGGCGATGTAGTGAGCCATGTCGCGCAGCTGGTCGACGCCGCCAGCAACACTGCCGGTCAGCACTTGCTGCTCGGTGGCGACGTTGAACAGCGCGTAGCTCACCTGCAGGCGACCACCTGCCGGCACGATGTTGCCGACCATGACGTACTGGGCGCCCAGGGCTTTCCAGTCACGGAAGATCACTTCGCTGGCCTGGGTAGGCAGGCTGATCATGTTCTGCCGCGGAATCGGCCCGTAGTAACCGGAGTTGCGCAGGTCGTTGCTGATGATGTCAGCCATGTCCTCGGGCAGCACGCTGCCGCCCTGCACGCCGAACGGCACTACCGCAATGGGAGTTGCCCGGTCGCTACCACTGGTGACCAGGATGTTCTTTTCTTCTGCCATGGCCATGCCTGCCACGCAGCAGAGCAAGACCAGGAGTCCTCTCAGACGTTTAATCACAACGCTAGATCCTCAGGTGTAAATGTCATCTTGAATGAACGATACGGATTGAAATCGCTCGGCTTCAAGCCCTGCATCTCGGTCAACCGACCAATGTTCTTCACCGCGGCCACGGCCGAGCTGTCGAACGGGCCGTCGCCGCTGGACTTGGCCACACTCACGTTGGTGATGGTGCCGTCCGGCAGCATGTTGATCTGCAGAACTACCGTCATGCCCTTGCGCGCAGATGGCGGACGCGCCCAACCTTCGGCCGCGCGCATGCGAATCAGGTCGTCGAAGTCGCCGGCCACCTGGTCACCCTGCTCGTCGGCCAGCGCCTGCTGCCGCTCGGTGGTGTCGGACAACAGCTCGGCGAGCGCCTGGGCCTTCTTGTCTTCAGCCGCCTTGCGAGCCGCTTCCTGTGCCTTTTTCTTCTGGGCGTCTGCCGCGGCCTTTTTCTTGGCCTCTTCAGCTGCCTTCTTCTTCGCCTCCTCGGCCGCCGCTTTCTTCTTGGCGTCCTCGGCTGCTTTTTTCTTCGCGTCTTCGGCGGCTTTCTTCTTCGCCTCTTCCGCGGCTTGTTTCTTGGCTTCTTCCTCGGCCTGCTTCTTGGCCTCTTCCTCAGCCTTCTTCTTGGCGATGTCGGCCTGTTGCTTTTCAGCGGCCTTCTTCGCTTCCTCGGCTTTCTTGGCCTCGGCGGCTTTCTTCTGCTCGGCGGCCTTGGCGGCCTCCTCAGCCTTCTTCGCCTCGGCGGCTTCGCGAGCCTCCTCGGCCTTTTGAGCGGCGTCGGCTTTCTTTTGTTCCGCGGCCTTCACGGCCTCCTGCTCGACCTTCTTCTGCTCCATCTGCTCGACCTCGGTCTGGCGCGAAGCGGTCTTCTTCGCCTCCCCGGCAATCTTCTGATTGGTCTGGGTAGTCGCCTGACTCTTGGACTTGAGCTGGTAGAGCGTGGCCTGGACGATAGGTTTGGCAGGCGGCAGCTCTGGCGTCATGGCGAAGCTGACGAACAGCATGCCGAACACCAGCACATGCAGCGCAATGGCCCAGACACTGGGCCAGAAGTAGCTTTCCGAGGCGGATGGCTCTCGCTGTTGCATCAGGGCGCCTCGGTAATCAGGCCAACGTTACCGACACCGGCCTTCTGCAACCCGCCCATGGCGCCCATGACCGCGCCGTAGTCGACGGCCTTGTCGCCACGGATGAAGACCTGGGTCTGCTTGCCCTGATCACGGCCGGCGGCGATGATCTTGGTCACCGCCCCAGTCATTTCCGGCAAGGTCATGGCCTTGTCCATCTGCTTGTCGGTGTCGACTTCGCTGCCAAGGTTCCAGTAGTAGGTCTTGTCGGCCTTGATCGAAATGGTCAGGACCTGGACGTTGTTGTCCTGCGGCAGGGCTTCGCTGGAAACCTTGGGCAGGTCCACCTTCACGCCCTGATTGAGCATGGGGGCGGTCACCATGAAGATGACCAGCAGCACCAGCATCACGTCGATGTAGGGCACCACGTTCATCTCGGCGACCGGCTTGCGTTTGTGGCGAACTCGGGCCATGGGTTTCTACCTGATCACTCTTCGCTGGTGTGTACTTTGCGGTGCAGGATCGCCTGGAACTCATCGGCGAAGGTGTAGTAGCGGCCAATCAGCACTTCACTGCGCGCGGCAAAACGGTTGTAGGCGATAACGGCGGGGATCGCGGCGAACAGGCCGATCGCGGTGGCAACCAGCGCCTCGGCGATGCCGGGTGCCACGGTGGCCAAAGTAGCCTGCTGGGCGCTGGCCAGGCCGCGGAACGAGTTCATGATGCCCCATACGGTACCGAACAGGCCGATGTACGGGCTGGTGGAACCGACGGTGGCCAGGAACGGCAGGCTCTGCTCAAGCTTCTCTTCCTCGCGGGAGATGGCTACGCGCATGGCACGACCGACACCTTCCATGACCGCGTCCGGGTCGACACCCGGCTGCTGGCGCAGGCGCGAGAACTCCTTGAAGCCGGCGCGGAACACCTGCTCGACACCCGAGTCCGGATCAGGGTTGCTGCCCGCCTGACGGTAGAGCTTGGACAGGTCGATGCCTGACCAGAAACGCTCTTCGAAAGCGTCCAGTGCACGACGACCGGCGCGCAGCATGGTGCTGCGCTGGAAGATCATGATCCAAGAGGTCACCGAGGCTGCCACGAGGGTCAGCATCACCAGCTGAACCACGATACTGGCATTGGCGACCAGGCTCCACATGGAGGTATGGTCGACGACGTTTGCTTCCACGCTTATTCTCCTGCGTTCGATTGAGTACCCGTGCCGTCCGCCAGGAAGGCGTCGCGCAGTTCTGGCGGAATGGCCCGGGGTTTGAAAGTGTCGGCGCGCACGGCGGCCACCAGGAACTGCCCCTCGCAGAGCAGCACTTCATCCTGTGTTCGCCACACCTGCTGCACGAAGCGCAGGCTGGCACGATTCAATTCAAGCACTTGCGCGGTCACCCGCAGCTCATCGTCCAGGCGGGCCGGCGCGTGATAGCGCGCCTCGCTGGAATGGACCACGAACAACAGGTTGTCCTGCGCCAGCTGGGCCTGGGAGAACCCAAGGTGCCGCAGCCGCTCGGTGCGGGCGCGCTCCATGAACTTGAGGTAGTTGACGTAATACACCACGCCACCGGCGTCGGTATCCTCGTAATAGACGCGACAACGGTGTGCGAACGGTTCCAGCCCATTTTGCGCGCGCATACTCTAGTGGTTACTCCTGAACTTGCCAATCCGCCCCGGCAACTGTTTTTGCATCGATAATGTCGTATTGCCAGCGAGCCTGCGCCGTGCCAGCGGTAGGACCACGAAAAACCCGATTTGATCTGTCATATGTCGTCCTCGGCGGCATATTCACCACCTTCGCAGAAGCGCCCGGGGATGTTCAGGCCGAAATGCAGGTAGGCGTGCCGGGTCACCACGCGGCCTCGCGGAGTACGCATGATGTAGCCCTGCTGGATGAGATAGGGCTCGAGCACGTCCTCGATGGTGTGACGCTCCTCGCCGATCGCCGCGGCAATGTTGTCGAGCCCCACCGGGCCGCCGTCGAACTTCTCGATCATGGTCAGCAGCAGACGGCGGTCGGAATGATCAAAGCCACGTTCGTCGACATCCAGCAGGTTCAGCGCCATGTCCGCGACCGCCTTGGTGATTTCGCCCTTGCCACGCACTTCGGCAAAGTCGCGCACCCGCCGCAGCAGGCGATTGGCGATGCGTGGCGTCCCCCGCGCCCGGCGGGCGATCTCGAAGGCGCCCTTGTCGTCCATCGGCAGCCCGAGAATGCCGGCCGATCGGCTGACGATGGTGGCCAGGTCCTTGTTGCTGTAGAACTCCAGGCGCTGGACGATGCCGAAACGGTCGCGCAGCGGGTTGGTCAGCATGCCGGCACGGGTGGTGGCGCCGACCAGGGTGAACGGCGGCAGGTCGAGCTTGATCGAGCGCGCGGCGGGGCCTTCGCCGATCATGATGTCCAGCTGGAAGTCTTCCATTGCCGGGTAGAGCACTTCCTCGACCACCGGCGACAACCGGTGGATCTCGTCGATGAACAGCACGTCATGGGGTTCGAGGTTGGTCAGCATCGCCGCCAGGTCACCCGGGCGTTCGAGAATCGGCCCCGAGGTGCTCTTGACCGACACGCCCATCTCCTGGGCGATGATGTTGGCCAGGGTGGTCTTGCCCAGGCCTGGCGGGCCGAAGATCAGGGTATGGTCGAGGGATTCGTTGCGCCCGCGCGCGGCCTGGATGAACAGCGCCATCTGCTCGCGCACCACCGGCTGGCCGATGTATTCGTCCAGGCGCAGCGGGCGGATCGCGCGGTCCTGGACTTCTTCACGGTCGCGGCCACTGGCGGCGATCAGGCGGTCGGTCTCGATCACTTGGCAATCATCCCTTTAAGGCTGCGACGGATCAGTTCCTCGCTGCCAAGGCCAGCCTTGTCCTTGATCGCGGCAATCGCCTTGCTCGCTTCCTGTGGCTTGTAGCCCAGGGAGACCAGAGCGCTGACCGCGTCGGCCTCGGCCGAGGACTCGCTGGCCACCGGCAGCGGGCCGTCGGAGACCAAGGTGAACATCGCCGGGGAGGTTTCCCACGCCTTGAAGCGATCCTTGAGCTCGACCAGCAGGCGCTCGGCGGTTTTCTTGCCGACGCCGGGCACGCGCACCAGGACCGAGGCGTCCTGGGCCTGCACACAGCGCACCAGCTCGTCCACTTCCAGACCGGACATCAGCGCCAGCGCCAGCTTCGGCCCCACGCCGTTGAGACGGATCAGCTCGCGGAACAGCTCGCGCTCGCGCTTTTCGGCAAAACCATAGAGCAGGTGGGCATCTTCGCGCACCACCAGGTGGGTGTGCACGGTCACTGGCTCGCCGACCTTGGGCAGGCGGTACAGGGTAGTCATCGGCACTTCCAGCTCGTAGCCCACGCCGTTGACGTCGATAATCAGGTGCGGCGGCTGTTTTTCCGCCAGGGTGCCACGCAAACGTCCAATCACGTTCCGTTCCTTCCTCTCGGGCGCCGGTCGAAAACCGGTCCACCCTATCAGCAAATGCGCCGGGAGCGCGCGCCCCCCGGACAAAATGTGTATCAGCGCATGAAGCGGTTACAGACGCAAGCGCCCGCCACGCCGCCGCGCTGTCGCCAACCCATGGGGAATCAGGCTGGAACGGGTATGGGCGTGGCACAGGGCGATGGCCAGGGCGTCGGAGGCGTCGATCTGCGGCTTCTGGGTCAGCTTGAGCAGGTGCATGACCATCATCATCACCTGCTCTTTATTGGCCCCGCCGGTGCCGGCAACGGCCTGCTTGACCTGGCTTGCGGTGTACTCGGCGATCTCCAGGCCGGCCTCGGCCGCAGCGACGATGGCCGCGCCCCGGGCCTGGCCCAGTTTGAGCGCCGAATCGGCGTTGCGCGCCATGAACACGCGCTCGATGCCCATGGTCACCGGGCCATGCTCGCGGATGATCTCGCTCACCCCGCGAAAGACGATCTGCAGGCGCTCGTGCAGCTCGCCGCCGCCGGTGCGGATACAACCCGACGCCACGTACTCGCAGCCACGGGCGGTCTGGCGGACCACGCCGAAGCCGGTGATGCGCGAGCCAGGGTCGATACCAAGAATGAGAGTCATAACGCCTACAAAGATGTGCGAATTTGCCGGCCATATCGCAGGACAAGCCCGCCCCCACAAAACCTACACCGCCATCTGGCGCACGTCTTGTGGGAGCGGGCTTGCCCCGCGATCAAGCCGATAGCCGAAACGATCAGCCCAGCGTTTCCATGATCTCATCGGAGATCTGTGCATTGGAGTAGACGTTCTGCACGTCGTCCAGGTCCTCGAGCATGTCGATCAGCTTGAGCACCTTCTCCGCGCCGTCCTTGTCCAGCTCGGCACTGGTGGTCGGCTGCATCACGATCTCGGCGTCCGAGGCCTTGAAGCCAGCCTCTTCGAGCGCATTGCGCACGGCATAGAAACTGTTGAACGAAGTGAACACCTCGAAGGAGCCATCGTCGTTGGCCACCACGTCATCGGCGTCGGCCTCCATCGCGGCTTCCATCAGCGCGTCCTCGTCGACCGCAAGCTCGGCGGCGAAGCTGATCTGCCCCTTGCGCTCGAACAGGTAGGCCACCGAGCCGTCGGTGCCCAGGTTGCCACCGCACTTGGTGAAGGCATGACGCACGGCGGCGGCGGTACGGTTGCGGTTGTCGGTCATGGCCTCGACCATGATCGCCACGCCGCCCGGGCCGTAGCCCTCGTAGCTCAGCTCTTCGACGTTGTCGCTTTCGTTGGTGCCGGCACCACGGGCCACGGCACGATCGATGATATCGCGGCTCATGTTGGCCCCCAGGGCCTTGTCCAGCGCCAGGCGCAGCCGCGGGTTGGAGGCCGGGTCAGGACCGCCCTGCTTGGCCGCGACGGTCAGTTCGCGGATCCACTTGGTGAAGACCTTGCCTCTCTTGGCATCCTGGCGCTCTTTGCGGTGCTTGATGTTCGCCCACTTGGAATGACCAGCCATAACGACTCCGAATCCTTGAAACAGAAACAGGTTCCGCCCCGAAGGGCGGAACGTGAAGAATCCTGCGCCTCAAGCGCGGGGGCACCCCGTTGCCGGGGCGCCCCGGTCGATCACTCGACCTTGGTCTGCTCGCGCAGACGGATGTGCAGTTCACGCAGGGCCTTGGCGTCGACCATGCCCGGGGCCTGGGTCATGACGCAGGCGGCGCTCTGGGTTTTCGGGAAGGCGATCACTTCACGGATCGACTGGGCGCCGGTCATCAGCATGACCAGGCGATCCAGGCCGAAGGCCAGGCCGCCGTGAGGCGGCGCGCCAAACTTCAGGGCGTCGAGCAGGAAGCCGAACTTCTCTTCCTGTTCTGCCGCTTCGATACCCAGCAGGCGGAAGACCGCTTGCTGCATCTCTTTACGGTGGATACGAATCGAACCGCCACCCAGCTCGGTGCCGTTCAGGACCATGTCGTAGGCACGCGACAGCGCGGTGGCCGGGTTGGCCTCCAGCTCTTCAGGGGTGCACTTCGGCGCGGTGAACGGGTGGTGCAGCGCGGTGAAGCTGCCGTCTTCGTTCTCTTCGAACATCGGGAAGTCGACGACCCACATCGGCGCCCACTCGCAGGTCAGCAGCTCGAAGTCGTGGCCCAGACGGATACGCAGCGCGCCCAGGGCCTCGCTGACGATCTTGAACTTGTCGGCACCGAAGAACACGATGTCGCCATCCACGGCACCCACGCGGTCGAGGATGTTGTTGAGGTTGGCCTCGGGGATGTTCTTGACGATCGGCGACTGCAGACCCTCGACGCCCTTGGCGCGCTCGTTGACCTTGATGTAGGCCAGGCCCTTGGCACCGTAGATGCCGACGAACTTGGTGTACTCATCGATCTTGCTGCGCGGCATGCTGGCGCCGCCTGGCAGGCGCAGGGCGGTGACGCGGCACTTCGGATCGTTGGCAGGGCCGGCGAAGACCTTGAAGTCGACGTCTTTCAGCTGGTCAGCGACGTCGACCAGCTCCAGCGGAATACGCAGGTCCGGCTTGTCGGAACCGTAGCGGCGCATGGCTTCTTCGAAGGTCATGTGCGGGAATTCACCGAACTCCAGGTCCAGCACTTCCTTGAACAGCTTGCGGATCATGCTTTCGGTCAGGCCCATGATCTCGGACTCGTCGAGGAAGCTGGTCTCGATGTCGATCTGGGTGAATTCCGGCTGGCGGTCGGCGCGCAGGTCTTCGTCGCGGAAGCACTTGGCGATCTGGTAGTAGCGGTCGAAGCCGGCGACCATCAGCAGCTGCTTGAACAGTTGCGGCGACTGCGGCAGGGCGAAGAAGCTGCCAGCGTGGGTGCGGCTCGGCACCAGGTAGTCGCGCGCGCCCTCAGGGGTGGCGCGGGTCAGGATCGGTGTTTCGACATCAAGGAAGCCGTTCTCGTCGAGGAAGCGACGGATGCTGCTGGTGATGCGCGAACGCAGGCGCAGCTTGTCGGCCATTTCCGGACGGCGCAGGTCGATGAAGCGGTAGCGCAGGCGGGTTTCCTCGCCGACGTCGGAGTATTCGTTCAGCGGGAACGGCGGGGTTTCCGCTTCGTTGAGCACGTTCAGCTGGTAGCCGAGGATCTCGATGGCGCCCGAGGCCATGTTGGCGTTCACCGCGCCTTCTGGGCGCTTGCGCACCTTGCCGGTGATCTGCACGACATATTCGCTGCGCACGCGGTCGGCGGCGGCGAAGGTTTCGGCGCGATCCGGGTCGAACACGACCTGGGCCATGCCTTCGCGGTCACGGATATCGAGGAAAATCACCCCGCCGTGGTCGCGGCGACGATGGACCCAGCCGCAAAGGGTGACTTCCTGGCCGTCCAGGGACTCGTTCAGTTGGCCGCAATAATGGCTGCGCATCATGATCGTGGTTTCGCTTCTCGTGATTCGTGTGTTCGGTGGAGGTCTTGGCCGCCCAAGGGGCTAATACTGCAAGACCCGGCGGGTGCAATTCAACTCAGTCGGCCTTGTCGCCGCCTGCCAGATTCTTTTTTGCCCCGGTCTTGAAGTCGGTCTCGTACCAGCCATTGCCACTCAGGCGAAAGCCGGGGACCGACAGCAGCTTCTTCAATGCCGGCGCCTGACACGCCGGGCAATCGGTCAGCGGCGCGGCACTGATCTTCTGCAACACCTCCATTCGGTGTTCGCAGGATGCACATTGATAGTCATACAGGGGCATGGGTGTCTCTCGTCAACCACATCGCACGCTGCCCAGGGCAGCAAAGAGCGGGATTATATATGGTAAAGAAGAGCAGCGCAGCCCGGCGATCAGTGCGCGTCCCGCGCTTCCTGCAGCCAGGCGACACAGATCACCCTGACCAAGCCGCTGAAATTGCGCACCCCACCATGACGCAGGTGCACCTCACGATCCACATAGGACAGCACGGCGCTCACCGAACAGCGGTTGGCCTGGGCGATGCGCTCCAGGATGCGCCAGTACACCACCTCCAGGCGCAGGCAGGTGGCAAAGCCGTTGAGCCGCACCGAGCGTGACACGGGGCCGGCCTGGGCCATGTCGAAATCCCGCCTGAACGGATCAATCCGGGGACTGCCTCCCCCCTGCCTTGCATTGCCATCGATACCACGCATCGGATCGCCCATCGCACCGCCCCATCGTCACGAAACACACCCCGTTCGTCAGCAAACGGGTCCATAACTGTCATGAAGCGCCACCCACCAGGCCGATAGCAGCGGCAAAGCCTTCCCCACAAACACCCGGGCCCGATACCGCCGAACGGTATCGGGCCCGGGTGCATTCGGCAGAACGACAAGCAACCGGCAATCAGTTCCCGTCGAGCAGGACCCGCAACATCCACGCCGTTTTCTCGTGGACCTGCATGCGCTGGGTCAGCAGGTCGGCGGTCGGCTCATCACTGACCTTGTCCACCACCGGGAAGATGCTGCGCGCGGTGCGCACCACCGCCTCCTGCCCCTGCACCAGTTGGCGGATCATTTCCTCGGCAGGCGGCACCCCCTCCTCTTCCTTGATGGAGGAGTGGCGGGCATAGAAGGCGTAGGAACCCGGTGCCGGGAAGCCCAGGGCACGAATACGCTCGGCAATCGAATCGACCGCCAGGGCCAGCTCGTTGTATTGCTCCTCGAACATCAGGTGCAGAGTACGGAACGACGGACCGGTGACGTTCCAATGGAAGTTATGGGTTTTCAGATACAGCACATAGGTATCCGACAACAGGCGGGACAACCCATCGACGATGGACTTGCGATCTTCTTCATTGATACCGATATCGATTGCCATGAAGCTCCCCTTTCCATAAGGCTTGATCATCAAGCGGGCAGCAAACACTCTAACAAGAGTTGCCGCCCGGCGCATGCGGCACAGGGCCGCCCGTGCCAACCGGTTTGAGAAGCCTGCGCCTTTGCTGTTAAATAGGCAGTGTGCCACCCGTGCGGATTGTCAGTGCCGGGTGCATAGGCTGGCCCGCCACGTTTTCGCGCCTACCGTTCACGCGCACCGTGCGACCAGCTCATCCTGTGATCGGCCTTATCAATGTGAGCCAAACCAATGTTCAAGATCGTCCATCTGGTGACGGGCCTGGCGGCGTTGCTGCTATCGCTCATACCCAGCCTGAAAGCTGACGCAACACCCTTCCTGCAACAACCCGAGGCCGTCTACCTGGCGCTGCTCGGGCTGCTCAACCTGGTCATTGCCCCGGTACTGCCGCAGTACTACAAAGGCATGCGCCAGCAATTGCAACACGCCGCCAGCCTGCTGCTGGTGCTGGCTGTGGTGCTGCAGACCGTCACCCTGCTGGCCCGTCCGGAGCTGGGCAACCTGCCAGCCCTGGCCTGTGCTGTCCTGGCCTGCGCCCTGCACCTGATTGCCGGCTTCGTTCGCGGCACGCGAAAGGCCCGCTCCACCCAAGGCACTTCGCATGACGCCGGCAATCGCGATACCGGCACCGTGAAGTGGTTCAACACCTCCAAGGGCTTCGGCTTCATCTCCCGCGACTCCGGTGACGATATCTTCGTGCACTTTCGCGCCATCCGTGGCGAAGGCCACCGGGTGCTGGTCGAAGGCCAGCGCGTGGAGTTCTCGGTGATGCACCGCGACAAGGGCCTGCAGGCCGAAGACGTGGTCGCCGTCGCCCGCCGCTGACCCTTTGCCGCCGCCGCGCTCAATAATGAGGCGGCGGCGCTTCTTCTTCCCCGCCGCCCTGCTGGCCGGCCATTTCCTCGTAGCGCTTGATCAGCTCCGCCACCTGCAATTGCAAGCGTTCGATTACTCGACTTTGCTCGACAATCACATCATTGAGCGCCTGCAAGCTGTCGTCCTGGAACGCCTGACGGGTCTCCAGTTCGACCATGCGCATTTCCAGCTCCTGCGACATCCTCAAGCCCCCTTGAAGCTTTCGCCCAGCAGCGCACGCACTTGCTGGCGAATGCCGTCGATCTGTTCCTGGGTGTAGCCGATGGCCGGCACCTTGCCCCAAACCGGGGCAGGCCAGGCAGCATCACCCTGGCGGCGCACGATCACATGCATGTGCAACTGGCTGACCACGTTACCCAACGCCGCGACATTCATCTTGTCGGCGGCAAAGGCATCCTTCAGCGCTTCGGCCAGGGCGGTGGTCTCGACCCACAGTTGCTGCTGGTCGGCCTCCTCGAGCTCGAACACTTCGGTGATATCGGCGCGACGCGGCACCAGGATGAACCAGGGGTAGTTGGCATCCTTGCTCAGCAGCAGGCGGCACAGCGGCAGGTCGCCCAGTACTAGGGAATCCTCCTGCAGACGCGAATCGAGGGTGAACACGGCAAACCTCCTTAAAGCGATTCTGCCCTTCCGAGCGGTCGGGCACAGGCGCGCAAGGATACTCCGCTTCGACCGCTGCCACACCCGTCGACGTCGATCCTGGGCATTTGTGGCACGCGAATGACAACATCAACGCCCTGCTTCGGTAACACTGCGCTACTTTTCGCACCAAAATGATGCCGCTCGCCAGACCTTCGCCACACATCCTTCACATAAAACAGCCAGGATAAACAATCGGCGGTAACACCTTGACTTGGAAGGCAGCTTCACAAGCAAACACAAGGAGGGATCGCGACCCACCGACGAACCGGTCGCGCCCCGTGTTTGCGGAGGTTTCCCAGCCCCGCTCAAGGCAAATGTGAAAATTTCATCAAGCGTTCGTGATTTTGAGCACGCTTGTTGCATTCGTTTCACGCCAAGTCGGCACGACCCCTGCATTGCAGGGTGGACGCGACAAATAACAACAGCGGCATCGGATAAACCAGGGAGTTTCACAAGCCGTACTTTGTATTTATACAAAAATGACGGTTTCGAGACAGCGCTGGAGTTGTACGCCCTTATATGACAGGCGTGATTTGCGACATGGAGACAACCAACAGCGACATGGCCATAAAGTTACCGAAAGGTTGTTTCTGCCCATATCGCCAAGAATAGTCCGCGTGATATACATTTTCGCCGACATAACAAGAAAGAGCCGGCCCCATAACTAAAATACCCGGGTGCGGCGGTACTCTTCCTAAAAACCAAAGGAGCAAATCACGATGCGCGTGATGAAGTGGAGCATGATCGCCCTGGCCGTAGCGGCAGGGACTTCGCAACTGGCTGTCGCCTCTTCGCAGGACGAGTCCAAGGGTTTCGTCGATGACAGCACGCTGAACGTGAAAATGCGCAACCTGTATTTCAGCCGCGACCGTCGCAACGATGACCGTGACCCGGAGACAGGTGACCGCCAGAGCCGTCAAGCCGAATGGGGCCAAGGCTTCATTGGCACCTTCGAATCCGGCTTCACCCAAGGCACCGTTGGCGTCGGCGTCGACGCCATCGGCCTGCTGGGCATCAAATTGGATGGCGGCCGCGGAACCACCAACACCGGCTTGTTCCCGGTCGACTCCGAAGGCCGCCCGGAAGATAGCTACTCCAAGGGCTACGGCGCGGTAAAAGCTCGCATCTCCAACACCGTGCTGAAATTCGGCGGTCAGTTTACTGCACTGCCAGTCTTCGCCACTGACGATAGCCGTCTGCTGCCTGAAGCCGCCGAGGGTTTCCTGCTGACCAGCAAGGAGATCGAAGGCCTTGAGCTCAACGCGGGTCACTTCACTCGCCTCGACGCACAAGCCCAGAGCTACAAGGACAGTATCCGCGGACGCAACGATGCCGGCATCAAGAACGGCGGCCTGACCGAAGCGAACATTTTCGGCGGCACCTATGCCATCACCGACGGCCTGAGCACCAGCCTCTACTACTCCAAAGTCGAAGACTACTGGCGCAAATACTACGCCAACGTGAACTGGGCAGTACCGCTGTCCGATAAACAAGGCCTGGTATTCGACTTCAACATCTACGACACCAAGAGCAGCGGCGCCGCCAACGTCAAGGCGTTCGATGGCGACAAGCTCGACAACCGAGCCTTCAGCCTCTCGGCCGCCTATAACGTAGGCGCGCACACCTTCACCCTCGCCTACCAGAAGGTCACCGGTGATGGCGACTACGCTTACGGCATCGACGGCGGCGGCACCGTGTTCCTGGCCAACTCCATCGCCCGCTCCGACTTCAACGCCGAAGACGAGAAGTCCTGGCAGGCACGTTACGACCTGAACTTTGCCGAGTACGGCATTCCAGGCCTGACCTTCATGACCCGTTACGCCCGCGGCAGCGACGCCAACGTCGCCGGCACCACCAACGGCAAGGAATGGGAACGCGACATCGACATCAAGTACGTACTCCAGGAAGGCCCGGCCAAAGACCTGAGCTTCCGCGTGCGCCAAGCCACCTACCGCTCCGCCGACGGTGTCTACTATGGTTCCCCGTCGCTGGACGAACTGCGCCTGATCGTCGAGTACCCGCTGAGCATCCTGTAAGCCCGCGCTTGCATCGCTCTGTAAATGAAGAAGCCCGGCAATCGCCGGGCTTTTTCCTGGCTGACAGAAAAGCCTGACTGCTGCATTCTGTACGCTTTCGTTTCGCCCCCGTACAATGCGGGGTCATTTCACATTCAGGCAATCGACACGGCCCACCATGCGCACCAGTCAATATTTGCTCGCCACCCAGAAAGAAACCCCTGCCGATGCAGTGGTCATCAGCCACCAGCTCATGCTGCGTGCCGGCATGATCCGCAAACTGGCCTCTGGCCTGTACACCTGGCTGCCGATGGGCCTGCGGGTGATGCGCAAGGTCGAAGCCGTGGTCCGCGAGGAAATGAACGCCGCCGGTGCCCTCGAAGTGCTGATGCCGAGCATCCAGCCGGCTGAACTGTGGCAGGAATCCGGCCGCTGGGAGCAATACGGCCCCGAGCTGCTGCGCCTGAAGGACCGCCACCAGCGCGAATTCTGCGTCGGCCCGACCCATGAAGAGGTCATCACCGACCTGGCGCGCAACGAGCTGTCCAGCTACAAGCAGCTGCCGCTGAACATGTACCAGATCCAGACCAAGTTCCGTGACGAGATCCGTCCGCGCTTCGGCCTGATGCGCGGCCGCGAGTTCATCATGAAGGACGCCTACTCCTTCCATGCCGACCAGGCTTCCCTGCAGGAAACCTACGACCGCATGCACCTGGCGTACTCCAACATCTTCACCCGCCTGGGCCTGGACTTCCGTCCGGTGCAGGCCGACACCGGTTCCATCGGTGGCAGCTACTCCCACGAGTTCCACGTGCTCGCCTCCTCCGGCGAGGACGACGTGATCTTCAGCGACACCTCCGACTACGCCGCCAACATCGAGAAGGCCGAGGCCATCCCGCGTGAAACCGTGCGTCCGGCGCCGACCGAAGAGCTGCGCCTGGTCGACACCCCGAACGCCAAGACCATCGCCGAACTGGTGGAAAACTTTGGCCTGGCGATCGAGAAGACCGTCAAGACCCTGATCGTGCATGGCGCCGAGGAAGGCAAGCTGGTCGCCCTGATCGTCCGTGGCGACCACGAACTAAACGAGATCAAGGCCGCCAAGCTGGAACAGGTCGCCGATCCGCTGGTGATGGCGTCCGACGCCGAGTTGCGCGCCGCCATCGGTGCCGGCGCAGGCTCCCTCGGCCCGCTGAACCTGCCGCTGGAGTGCATCATCGACCGCTCGGTCGCCCTGATGAGCGACTTCGGCATCGGCGCCAACATCGACGACAAGCACTACTTCGGCGTCAACTGGGAGCGCGACCTGCCGGTTCCACAGGTCGCCGACCTGCGCAACGTGGTCGAGGGCGACCCGAGCCCGGACGGCCAGGGCACCCTGGTGATCAAGCGCGGCATCGAAGTCGGCCACATCTTCCAGCTCGGCACCAAGTACAGCGAGGCGCTCAAGTGCCAGGTACTGGGTGAGAACGGCAAGCCTGTGGTGCTGTCCATGGGCTGCTACGGCATCGGCGTGTCCCGCGTGGTTGCCGCCGCCATCGAGCAGAGCTATGACGAAAAAGGCATCATCTGGAACGACGCCCTGGCCCCGTTCCAGATCGCCCTGGTACCGCTGCGCTACGAAACCGACGTAGTCCGCGAAGCCACCGACAAGCTGTATGCCGAACTGACCGCCGCCGGCTACGACGTACTGCTGGACGACCGCGACAAGAAGACCAGCCCCGGCATCAAGTTCGCCGACATGGAGCTGATCGGCATTCCGCACCGCATCGTCGTCAGCGACCGGGGCCTTGCCGAAGGCAACCTGGAGTACAAGCACCGCACCGAATCGGAGGCCCAGGCACTGCCGCTCGATGACGTGCTGACCTTCCTGCAGGCCCGCATCCGCCGCTGATAACCCGTTACGCGAGTGATCATGTCCAAGCGAAGTACCTACACCCTGGGGGGCGCCGCACTGTGCGGCGCCCTGCTCCTCGGCGGCTGCGCCAACCAGATGTCCCAGCGCAGCGATCATGAGGAGCGCGTCGAGCGCAAACTGCTCGAGCACAGTCTGCAGATCGATGTCGGCGAGCCGAAGGTGATGGAGCTTCCGCAACGACGTGTACGCATCCATGAGCTCAAGCGCTTCGAGGTCACCGAGTTCGAGGTGACCCGCCGCTACGACCGCTACACACCCTACCAACCCTGGCGGGAGATCTACGAGATCCCGCTGGGCGCGGTGGCGGTGGTGGCCGGCGTTGGTGCCAACGTGGTCAACGTGTTCGCCCTGGGCAACCTGCCGGACAGCGTCACCCACGACTGGCTCAGCTATGGCCTGGCGGGGGTCAACCCGTTCATGAACGTGCAGTCCAACGGTCGCGCCCAGCAGAACCTGGCCGGCATCGACGAGATCGAGAAGGGCAAGCGCGAGGAGTCCATCAGCCTGCCGTGGAACGAACGTCTGGTCGAGGTCAAAGCCGGCAAGATGACTCACGAGCTGACCACCGACAAGAACGGTGTGCTACGCCTGAACCTGCTCGATAGCCCGTTCTCCGAGCAGAACCTCAACCATATCGGCACCCTGCACCTGCAGGTGGTCGACGAGGACAACCAGGTGCGCGGCGATGCCAGCCTGCTGGTCAGCGGCAACCTGCGCGGCAAGCTGCTCGAGGCCCATGAGCTGATCTTCGACGATCTCGAGGACGATGATGTCGGCCAGTGGGTCCACCGGGTGAAGCGCCTGTCGGAACTGGGTCTGGAAGAAGAAGCCAGTGAACTGGAGCAGAGCCTGATCGAGCTGACCCGCAACGATCCGGAGCTGCAACAGGAGTTCCTGCAGACACTGACCAAGGCCACCGGGCGCCTGGTGGCCGATCCGGGCGCGCAGTAATACGAAAAAGGGCTGCTTTGCAGCCCTTCTTCTATATATCTGCGAACAACTCCAACTGCTCATGCGCCCCGCGCAGATCGCGCAGCCTCACGCCAACGCCCAGCAAACGTACCGGCTTGCCACCCCGGGCAAACGCCTGGCTCAGCAACTGCCGGTAACTTTCCAGGTCCCTCCCCGCCCCCGCCTGCTCCAGGGTGGTCTGGCTGAAGTCATGGAACTTGACCTTGACGAAGGGCTTGTCGGGCCGATAGCTGCTGTCCATCCGCGCAATCCGCTCGTTCAGGCTGGCCAGCAACTCCGGCAGTCTATCCAGGCAACTGTTCAAGTCGGGCAGGTCATGGTCATAGGTGTTCTCGACGCTGACTGACTGCCGCCGGCTGTCGTTCTGCACCGCACGCTCGTCGATCCCCCGCGCCAGCCCCCACAAGCGCTCGCCGAAACTGCCGAACTCGCGAACCAACGCCAGCCGCGACCAGTCGCGCAGCGACAGGCAGGTATCGATCCCCAGCCGCGAAAGCTTGTCCGCTGTCACCTTGCCAACCCCATGCAAGCGCGCCACCGGCAGATGGGCAACGAACGCCTCCACCTGGTCCGGGGTAATGACAAACAGGCCGTTGGGCTTGCGCCAGTCACTGGCAATCTTGGCCAGGAACTTGTTCGGCGCCACACCGGCAGAAACCGTGATGTGCAACTGCCGGGCCACCCGACGGCGAATGTCCTCGGCAATCCGTGTGGCGCTGCCGGCGAACCATTGGCTGTCACTGACATCCAGGTAGGCCTCGTCCAGGGACAGCGGCTCGATCAACTCGGTGTAGTCGCGAAAGATCGCGTGAATCTCCCGCGACGCCTCGCGGTAGGCCTCGAAGCGCGGCTTGACGATCTCCAGGTCCGGACACAGCTTCAGGGCATGCCCGGACGCCATCGCCGAACGAACCCCGTAGGCGCGCGCCTCATAGTTGCAGGTGGCGATCACTCCACGCTGCCCAGGCTGCCCGCCCACCGCCATGGGTCGACCGACCAGGCGCGGGTCGTCACGCATCTCGATGGCGGCGTAGAAACAGTCACAATCAATGTGGATGATCTTGCGCAGGGACATGGACGACAGCCACTACTGTAAATTCATACAGATAGTATCCCATGCCCCTGCCACGAAACAGCCTGCGCGGGACGATCGGCCTGCAAGCCCCGTCGCGACTGAGCCGCGTGCCGATTTGAGACGCTAAGGGGTTGAACAAAAAAGGATTTTTTTGAATTAATGCTTGACACCGGAAAGGAAATCCGTAGAATTCGATCTCACAGGCGCGGGATGGAGCAGCCTGGTAGCTCGTCGGGCTCATAACCCGAAGGTCGTCGGTTCAAATCCGGCTCCCGCAACCAGATTCAAAAAAAGGCCACTGTTTCGACAGTGGCCTTTTTATTGTCTGTTGATCAGCCAAGCGACGTTGTACTTAACGTACGCACTTGACAACTCACGGCCAATCCGTATAATGCGCCCCTCTGACGCGGGATGGAGCAGCCTGGTAGCTCGTCGGGCTCATAACCCGAAGGTCGTCGGTTCAAATCCGGCTCCCGCAACCATATTCGTCAGAACGAACCCCGCCTATCGCAAGATAGCGCGGGGTTTGTTGCATTCAGCGCCCTGTAAAAGACAATCCTCCCCGCCCTCCTCGCTCCCATGCCGACCCTGCGGCTGAATGAACTATCTTTAACTATCCTGAAACAGATTAAGACGCCGGCCCGGAGTAATATTCGGATACGTTTTCCAAAGGGACTTTCACTTGGCCGTACCTCGCCTCCACCTCGCGCAGACTGCACGAGGCACCCCATGACCGCCCCCACTCCCGAAACCCAGGCGCCATTGACAGCGGCCCTGCCCACGGCGGCTCAGCGCCTGCCCTGGCTGGAGCGGCTGAGTAAGTACCGCCAGCCCATTGGGCTGGCAGTGACCTTGGTGTTGTTCGCCATGGGCCTGATTGCCTGCCGTCACCTGCTGAGCGAGCTGGATATCTACGCGCTGCATGACGCCATGCTCGAAGTACCGGCACGTTCGCTGATCGGCGCAATACTGGCCACCGTGATCGGTTTCGTGATCCTGCTGGGCTACGAATGGTCCGCCAGCCGTTATGCGGCCGTGCAACTGCCACCCCGCATCCTGGTGCTCGGCGGCTTCAGTGCCTTCGCCATCGGCAACGCCATTGGCCTGTCGATGCTGTCCGGCGGATCGGTCCGATATCGCCTCTATGCGCGCCAAGGCCTGGGCGCCGCGGAAGTCGCGCGCATGACGGTGTTTGCCAGCCTCTCGCTGGGATGCGCCCTCCCCCCCCTGGCTGCCCTGGCCACCCTGAGCGACTTGCCGGCGGCGGCAACCGCGCTACGTCTGCCCGCGCCACTGCTGGGCGGGATTGCAATTGCCGTGCTGGTGGCCGCCGCAGCCGTGGTGATGGGCCTGTATCGCCGGCGCCTACCCGAACAACCATTGGCCGACAGCCTGATGGTGCAGTTCGGCCGTCGTACTCTGCGCCTTCCGGGTGCGCGCCTGACCGCGCTGCAACTGCTGATCACTGCCCTGGATGTCGCCGCCGCCGCCACCGTGCTTTATCTGCTGCTACCGGAAGCGCCGCCGTTCGGCGCCTTCGTGCTGGTCTACCTGCTGGCCCTCGCCGCCGGCGTGCTCAGCCATGTGCCGGGCGGCGTCGGCGTGTTCGAGGCGATCCTGCTGGCGGCCTTTGCCAACCAGCTGGGGGCCGCGCCACTGGCTGCCGCGCTGCTGCTGTACCGGCTGATCTACGTGGTCCTGCCACTGTTGCTGGCCTGTGTGCTGTTGCTGGCCAACGAGGCCCGGCGCCTGATGGTCGCCCAGCAGGCGATCCGCGCCGCCTCCGGCCTGGCCGCGCCGGTGCTGGCAATCCTGGTGTTTCTCTCCGGTGTGGTGCTGCTGTTCTCCGGCGCCACCCCGGAGATCGACAGCCGTCTGGAACACATGGGTTTTCTGATTCCGCACCGCCTGATCGATGCCTCGCACTTCGGTGCCAGCCTGATCGGCGTGCTCTGCCTGCTGCTCGCCCAGGGCCTGCGCCGGCGCCTTTCGGCCGCCTGGCTGCTGACCACGGTGCTGCTGCTGGTGGGCGCGGTGCTGTCGCTGCTCAAGGGCTTCGACTGGGAAGAAGCCAGCCTGATGTGCTTCACCGCCGCCCTGCTCGCCCTGTTCCGCCGCTCGTTCTACCGCCCCAGCCGTCTGCTGGAGCTCCCGTTCTCGCCGGTGTACCTGGTAGCCAGCGCCTGCGTGGTCGGTGCCTCGGTGTGGTTGCTGCTGTTTGCCTATCAGGACGTGCCCTACACCCACAAGCTGTGGTGGCAATTCACCCTCGACGCCGACGCGCCGCGCGGCCTGCGCGCCGCCCTCGGCAGCGCCGTGCTGCTGGTGATCGTCGCCCTGACCTGGCTGCTACGCACCGCCCGCCCGGTCATCCATCTGCCAACCGACGACGAGTTGCAACGCGCCAACCGCATCCTGCTGGCTTCCGACCAGCCCGACGGCGGCCTGGCCCTGACCGGCGACAAGGCGCTGCTGTTCCACCCCAACGACAACGCCTTCCTCATGTATGCCCGCCGTGGCCGCAGCCTGGTGGCCCTGTACGATCCGATCGGCCCGGCCCAGGAGCGCGCCGAGATGATCTGGCAGTTCCGCGACCTGTGCGACCTGCATCATGCACGCCCGGTGTTCTACCAGGTACGCGCGGAGAACCTGCCGTTCTACATGGACATCGGCCTGACCGCGATCAAGCTCGGCGAAGAGGCCCGGGTCGACCTGCGGCGCTTCGACATCGAAGCCAAGGGCAAGGAGATGAAGGACCTGCGCTACACCTGGAACCGAGGCGGGCGGGACGGGCTGAGCCTGGAGATCCACGAGCCTGGTCAAGCGCCGCTGGCCGAGCTCAAGGAAATCTCCGACGCCTGGCTCGACGGCAAGAATGTGCGCGAGAAAGGCTTCTCCCTCGGTCGCTTCAGCCCCGAGTACCTGCAGCATTTCCGCATCGCGCTGATCCGCTTCCAGGGCCGTCCGGTGGCCTTCGCCAACCTGCTGGAAACCCGCAGCAACGAACTGGCCAGCCTCGACCTGATGCGTGCGCACCCTGAGGCACCGAAACTGACCATGGAATTCATGATGGTCGGCCTGATCCTGCACTACAAGAGCCATGACTATGGCCGATTCAGCCTGGGGATGGTCCCTCTCTCCGGCTTGCAGCCACGCCGTGGCGCCCCCTTGACCCAGCGTCTGGGCTCGATGGTGTTCCAGCGCGGCGAGCAGCTCTACAACTTCCAGGGCCTGCGGCGCTTCAAGGACAAGTTCCAGCCGGACTGGGAACCCCGCTACATGGCCGTGCCGGCCGGGCTCGACCCGCTCGTGGCACTGGCTGATACTGCCGCCCTGATCGCTGGCGGCCTGACTGGATTGGTGAAACGTTGATGATCCGACGCTATTGGCTGTACGTACTGATTCCCCTGCTGCTGGCCGTGCTGGCCGGCGGCGCGGCCTTCTGGCTGTGGACCCGGCCGGCGCCCGAGGCGCGCCTGGAGCACCTCACCCTCGACGACGGCAGTGCCCTGACCCGCGCCACCCCCGGCGTGCACGCCAAGGCCCGGGTGGCCATCGGCGTGCCCCAGGCCCAAGCCCTGACCGACAAGCAACTGCTCGACCTCAGCCAGGCCGGCGAGGCTCAGCTGGTGCAGGTGATCCTGCCGCCCGCCGACTGCGCCAAGCAGCAGGCGGCGATGGACCAGGCCCTCACCCGCCTGGCCGACAAACCGACCCTGGTCGCCGGCATCGGCCCGGGCGCGGCCCAGGCTTGGCGCTGGCTGGCCGCACAAGGCGACGACGAGGCCCGGGCCATCTCGGTGGACTTTACCGTCGAGCAGCCCGGCTGCCAGGTCGCCCTGCCCAAGTCCGCCGCCCACGGCCACTGGAACGTGGCCTGGAACGACAACCCGGATGACGCCAGCGCCGCCTTCGTGCGCGACCAGGCCAACGCCGAGACCAGCATCGCCGACTACGACATCCACCTGCCCCAGGTGCTCAAGGCCCAACTGACCCAGGCCTTGGTCGGCCATGACGGCAACGCCCTGGCGATCCCGGTGGTGGAAGTTCCGGCCGGGCAGACCACCGACACCGTGACCCTGTTCCTTTCCGGCGACGGCGGCTGGCGCGACCTGGACCGCGACGTGGCCGGCGAGATGGCCAAGCTCGGCTACCCGGTGGTCGGCATCGACACCCTGCGTTATTACTGGCAGCACAAGACCCCGGAACAGAGCGCCGCCGACCTGTCCGAACTGATGCAGCACTACCGCCAGAAATGGGGCACCAAGCGCTTCGTGCTGACCGGCTACTCGTTCGGCGCCGATGTGCTGCCGGCCATCTACAACCGCCTCTCCGAGGAAGACCAGAAGCGTATCGACGCGGTGATCCTGCTGGCCTTCGCCCGCAGCGGCAGCTTCGAGATCGAGGTGGAGGGCTGGCTGGGCAAGGAAGGCCAGGAGGCGCCGACCGGACCTGAGATGGCCAGGTTGCCAGCAGCGAAGGTGGTGTGCATCTATGGCGTCGAAGAGACCGACGAGAGCGGCTGCACTGACAAGACAGCCGTGGGCGAGCGCATGAAGCTGCCGGGCGGCCATCACTTCGACGAGAACTACCCGGCGCTGGCCAAGCGTCTGATCGGCGAGATCGAGACCCGCCAGGGAAAGGCCAACGTCGCTGAAAAATGACAGGGAAAAGGGCCGCTTCGCGGCCCTGACCCAGCTTAGATCTCGACCTGTGTCCCCAACTCGATCACCCGATTGAGCGGCAGGTTGAAGAACCGCAAGTTGCCGTTGGCGTTCTTCAGCAGGAACGCGAACAGGTTCCCGCGCCAGCGCGACATGCCTTCAAGGCGCGAGGCGATCACCGTTTCCCGGCTGAGGAAGTAAGTGGTGCGCATCGGGCTGAAGTCCAGCGCGTCCAGGTGGCACAGCTTCAGCGCCGCCGGCACGTCTGGCTCGTCCATGAAGCCGAAGTGCAGCAGCACCCGGAAGAACCCGTCGCCATAGGCTTCCACCTCGAACCGTTCGTGCTCCGGCACCCTGGGCCGGTCTTCGCTGACCACCGTCAGCAGCACCACCTGGCTGTGCAACACCTGGTTGTGCAGCATGTTGTGCAGCAGCGCATGGGGCACGGCATCGGGCCGGGCAGTGAGGAACACCGCGGTGCCCTCCACCCGGTGCGGCGGCTGCACGCGAATGCTGCTGATGAACACCGGCAACGGCAGCGCGCCTTCATCGATGCGATCGACCAGGATCTGCTTGCCGCGCTTCCAGGTACTCATCAGCACGAACAGCACGATCCCCGCCAAGACCGGGAAGGCACCACCCTGGACAATCTTCGGCACGTTGGCGGCGAAGAACAGCCCGTCGACCAGCAGGAAGCCCACCAGCAGCGGCACCGCCAGCACCGGTGGCCACTTCCACAGCAGCAGCATGACCGCCGACACCAGGATCGTGGTCATCAACATGGTGCCGGTCACCGCCACGCCGTAGGCGGCGGCCAAGGCGCCGGAGGACTCGAAACCGATCACCAGCAGCACCACGCCAACCATCAGCGTCCAATTCACCGCGCCGATGTAGATCTGCCCCTGCTCGTCGCTGGAAGTGTGCTGGATCTGCATGCGCGGCACGTAGCCCAGCTGGATGGCCTGTCGGGTCAGGGAGAAGGCACCGGAAATCACGGCTTGCGAAGCGATCACCGTGGCCATGGTGGCCAACCCGACCAGCGGCAGCAACGCCCAACTCGGCGCCAGCAGGTAGAACGGGTTGCGCGCCGCCTCCGGGTTCTGCAGCAGCATCGCACCCTGGCCGAAGTAGTTGAGCACCAGCGCCGGCAGCACCAGGGCGAACCAGGCGCGGGCGATGGGCTTGCGGCCAAAGTGACCCATGTCGGCGTACAGGGCCTCGGCGCCGGTCAGCGCCAGCACCACAGCACCGAGAATCGCCACCCCCATGCCCGGATGAACGATGAAGAAATTCAGCGCCCAGCCCGGGTTGAAGGCCTTGAGCACTTCCGGGCTCTGCGAGATGCCGTGCACCCCGAGCGCCGCCAGGGCCAGGAACCAGGCGACCATGATCGGGCCGAAGGCCTTGCCGATCTTCTCCGTACCGTGTTTCTGCACCAGGAACAGTGCCACCAGTACCACCAGCGAAATCGGCACCACCCAGTGATCGATACCCTCGAACGCCAGGCCCATGCCCTCCACCGCCGAGAGCACCGACACCGCCGGGGTGATCATGCTGTCGCCGTAGAACAGCGAGGCGCCGACCAGGCCGCAACCGACCATCAGCATGCGCAACCGCGGGTACTGCGCCGTGGCCCGCCGCGCCAACGCGGTCAGGGCCATGGTGCCGCCCTCGCCCTGGTTGTCGGCGCGCAGGATGAACATCACGTACTTGAACGACACCACCCACAGCAGCGACCAGAGGATCAACGACAGGATGCCCAGCACCCCGTCATGGTTGACCTGTACGCCATAACCACCGGTAAAGACCTCTTTGAGGGTGTAAAGCGGACTGGTGCCGATATCGCCATAGACCACCCCAACAGCTGCCACCAGCAGGCCCAGCGGCCGTGCCGCGCCCTGTCCGCCTTCGGCGTGACTGCTTGCCTGAACCATCGACCACTCCCGCAGACGGCCATCTAGACCGGTTGAATTCCTACCCGCGCCGGGCCATCCCGGATGCCCCGGCGCAACGGCGCGAAGCATAGCGCAGCGTTCGTCGTATTTCTGCTGGTAAAGCGACCTTGCGCTCGCTAGAATTGCGCACTTTTTGATCAGAGGCGCCAAAAGCGTCCGCCAGGATCGCCCCCGTTACCGGTCGGGCGACCTGTATTCAATACCGAGGTTAGCCATGTCCACCACTCCCGCCACCCCAAAGGTCGGCTTCGTTTCCCTGGGTTGCCCCAAGGCCCTGGTCGATTCCGAGCGCATCCTGACCCAGCTGCGCATGGAAGGCTATGAAGTCGTGCCTACCTACGATGGCGCCGACGTGGTGGTGGTCAACACCTGCGGCTTCATCGACAGTGCCAAGGCCGAGTCGCTGGAAGTGATCGGCGAGGCGATCAAGGAGAACGGCAAGGTCATCGTCACCGGCTGCATGGGTGTCGAGGAAGGCAATATCCGCGACGTGCACCCCAGCGTGCTGTCGGTCAGTGGCCCCCAGCAGTACGAGCAGGTGGTCAACGCCGTGCACGAGGTGGTGCCGCCACGCCAGGACCATAACCCGCTGATCGACCTGGTGCCGCCGCAAGGCATCAAGCTGACCCCGCGCCATTATGCCTACCTGAAGATTTCCGAAGGCTGCAACCACAGCTGCAGCTTCTGCATCATCCCGTCGATGCGCGGCAAGCTGGTCAGCCGTCCGGTCGGTGAAGTGCTGAGCGAGGCCGAGCGCCTGGTCAAGGCCGGCGTCAAGGAGATCCTGGTGATTTCCCAGGACACCAGCGCCTACGGCGTCGACGTCAAGTACAAGACCGACTTCTGGAACGGCCGCCCGGTCAAGACCCGCATGCTCGAGCTGTGCGAGGCCTTGAGCAGCCTGGGCGCCTGGGTGCGCCTGCACTATGTCTACCCGTACCCGAACGTCGACGACGTGATCCCGCTGATGGCAGCCGGCAAGATCCTGCCGTACCTGGACATTCCGTTCCAGCACGCCAGCCCCAAGGTGCTCAAGTCGATGAAGCGCCCGGCCTTCGAAGACCGCACCCTGGCGCGCATCAAGAGCTGGCGCGAGCAGTGCCCGGAGCTGGTGATCCGTTCGACCTTCATCGTCGGCTTCCCCGGCGAGACCGAGGAAGACTTCCAGTACCTGCTCGACTGGCTGACCGAAGCCCAGCTCGACCGCGTCGGCTGCTTCCAGTACTCGCCGGTCGAAGGCGCCCCGGCCAATGACCTGGGCCTGGATGAAGTACCGGACGACGTCAAGCAGGAACGTTGGGACCGCTTCATGGCCCACCAGCAGGCGATCAGCGCCGCGCGCCTGCAACAGCGCATCGGCAAGGAGATCGAAGTGCTGATCGACGAGGTCGAGGAGCAGGGCTCGGTCGGTCGCAGCTTCTTCGACGCACCGGAAATCGACGGCAACGTGTTCATCGACGGCGACCACGGCTTCAAGCCGGGCGACAAGGTCCGTTGCCGCATCGTCGATGCCGACGAGTATGACATGTGGGCCGAGCCCGTCTGAGCGATGCTCGCCTGAAGATACCCCGCCCACTGGCGGGGTATTTTTTTGCATCTATGTTTTCCTCAATGGCCCCGAGGATCACAGGATGTCGCCCACCGTCACGCTGCAAACGCCCCACTTGAGCGACTACCCCGAACTGGTGCGGGTGTGGGAGGCGTCGGTGCGCGCCACCCACGACTTCCTGCCCGACGGCTACATCGTGCTGCTGCGCGAGCATGTGCTGCGCAAATACCTCGACGCGGTGATGCTGGTCTGCTGCAAGGACGCCAGGCGACGCATCCTTGGCTTCGCCGGCGTGGCCAATGGCCGTGTCGACATGCTCTTCGTCGCGCCGCAGTACCGTGGCCAGGGTATTGGCCAACGCCTGCTGCGGCATGCTGTAAGAGAGCTCAATGCCGAACGCCTGGACGTCAACGAGCAGAACCCGCAGGCCCTGGGCTTTTATCTGCACGAAGGCTTCGAGGTGTACGGGCGCTCGGAAACCGACGGCCTGGGGCAGCCCTATCCCCTGCTGCACATGAGGCTGATTCGTACAACGTCCTAGGACAAAAGCCAAGGAAACCACCACCCCGCTCCGAAATGGCGCAAATGACATCGATTTGCAGCCGCTACCCTGCGCGGGCAGGTACAATGAGAGCTTTCCCTACCGCGTGATGCCCGTGTCCATGTCCGAACCCATTCGTCTCTCCAAACGCCTCATCGAACAGCTTGGCTGCTCCCGCCGAGAGGCCGAACTGTACATCGAGGGAGGCTGGGTCACGGTTGACGGCGAGGTGGTCGAACAGCCGCAGTTCAAGGTCGCCGGACAACGCATCGAACTGCTCCCGGGCGCCCGTGCCGAAACACTTGAACCGGTGACCCTGCTGCTCAATCAGCAGGCCGGACAGGACGTCGCCAGCGCCCAGGCGGGCATGAGCATGGCCAGTCTCAGCGAAGCGCACCGCGATGGCGTGCGCCCGCTGCACGGGCATTTCACCCGCCAGGCCTGTGTCGCCCCGCTGCTGCCAGGCGCCAGCGGCCTGCAACTGTTCACCCAGGACTGGCGGGTGACCCGCAAGCTCGACGCCGACCTGCGCCGAATGGAGCAGGAATACATCGTCCAGGTCAGCGGTGAAGCCAAGCCAGGCGCTCTCGAGCGCCTGGCCCGCGGTGTCGAGCGCAAGGGCGTCGAACTGCCGAAGGCCAAGGCCAGCTGGCAGAACGAACAGCACCTGCGCATGGTCCTGAAGAACCCGCAGCCCGGGTTGATCGAACAACTGTGCGAAACCGCCGGCCTCAAGGTCCTGGCGATGCGCCGCATTCGCCTGGGCGGCGTGTCGATGGGCAAGCTGCCAGTGGGCCAGTGGCGCTATGTGGCCGCTACAGAACGCTTCTAGGGTCTGTACGAAATGTGTCTGCGCGAAGGCCAGACAAGGAGAAACGGGGGGAAGCGGAGTGTACTGGAGTACATGAGCATTCCGAGCCCCGTTTCAACGCAGTATGGGCGAGTGCAGATACATTTCGTACAGAGCCCAGCATTACCGCCGCGCAAAGACTGACACGGCAACAGAACAGGATTCGCTGCAATGAACCACAACGATGTACTGCGCAGCCTGCGCTACATGCTCAAGGCCAACGACCAGAAGCTGGTCGAGATTATCAAGCTCTCGGGCCTGGAAGTTTCCGCCGAGGCCATCGCCGGCTACGTCAAGAAAGAAGAGGAACCTGGCTTCGTGCGCTGCCCGGAGAAGGTCATGGCGCACTTCCTCGACGCCCTGGTGATCCACCGTCGCGGTCGTGACGACAGCCGCCCACCGCAGCCGATCGAAGTACCGGTGACCAACAACACCGTACTCAAGAAGCTGCGGGTGGCCTTCGAGCTGAAGGAAGACGACCTGCACGCAGTGCTCAAGTCAGTCAATTTCCCGGTGTCCAAGCCCGAGCTGAGCGCATTGTTCCGCAAGGTCGGCCACGACAACTACCGGCCCTGCGGCGACCAGTTGCTGCGCAATTTCCTCAAGGGCCTGACCCTGCGCGTGCGCGGCTGAGCCGTGATGCAGCATAGCGTCTCGCCGGTCGGCATCGTCCGTTCCTGCTTCAAGGAAAAGTTCGCCATCCCGCGCCAGCCCCAGCTGGCGCCGGCCGCCCGTGGCGTGCTGGAGCTGCTGCCGCCCTTTGACCAGGGCGATGCCGTCGAAGGGCTGGAACAGGTCAGCCATGTGTGGCTGCTGTTCCTGTTCCACCAGGCACTGGAAGACAAGCCACGCCTGAAGGTGCGGCCACCGCGCCTGGGCGGCAACAAGAGCATGGGGGTGTTCGCCACCCGGGCCACCCACCGGCCCAATGGCATCGGCCAGTCGGTGGTGCGCCTGGAAGGCGTCGAACCGGGGCGTCTGCTGCTGTCGGGGATCGACCTGCTGGACGGTACGCCGGTGCTGGATATCAAGCCTTACGTGCCGTATGCGGACAGCGTCGCCGAGGCATCGAACCTGATGGCCAGTGATGCGCCGGAGCCGATCAGGGTGCAATGGAGCGAGAGCGCACTGCCACAGGCACACACCCACGCACTGCGCCTGGGCGAACCCTTGGTCGAGCTGATCGAGCAGTGCCTGGCCCAGGATCCACGCCCGGCCTACCAGGTGCCACCGCCCGAACGAGTGTATGGGGTGAAGTTCTGGGATGTGCAGGTGCGCTGGCATTATCCGCAGCCGGATGTGATTCGGGTGCTGGAGGTGACGCCGGAGTAATGGGGTGTCGATAAGACCCACATTCCAGGCATAAAAAAACGCAGGCCAAGCCTGCGTTTTTAATGCCTGCCGCTCGCCTTACTTCTCGACGAACGCACGCTCGATCAGGTAGTCACCTGGCTCACGCATGCGCGGGGAGATCTTCAGGCCGAAGCTGTCGAGCACTTCGCTGGTCTCGTCGAGCATGCTCGGGCTGCCGCAGATCATCGCGCGGTCGTCCTGCGGGTTGATCGGTGGCAGACCGATGTCGCTGAACAGCTTGCCACTGCGCATCAGGTCGGTCAGGCGCCCCTGGTTTTCGAAAGGCTCGCGAGTCACGGTCGGGTAGTAGATCAACTTGTCACGCACCGCGTCACCGAAGAACTCGTTCTGCGGCAGGTGCTCGGTAATGAACTCGCGGTAGGCCACTTCGTTGACGTAACGCACGCCGTGAACCAGGATCACTTTCTCGAAGCGCTCGTAGGTCTCCGGGTCCTGGATGACACTCATGAACGGCGCCAGGCCGGTGCCGGTGCTCAGCAGATACAGGTGCTTGCCCGGGTTCAGGTCATCCAGCACCAAGGTACCGGTAGGCTTCTTGCTGATGATGATCTCGTCGCCTTCCTTCAGGTGCTGCAACTGCGAGGTCAGCGGGCCGTCCGGCACCTTGATGCTGAAGAACTCCAGATGCTCTTCCCAGTTCGGCGAGGCGATGGAGTAGGCGCGCATGAGCGGACGGCCGCTGTCCTGCTGCAGGCCGATCATCACGAACTGACCGTTCTCGAAGCGCAGGCCCGGATCACGGGTGCACTTGAAGCTGAACAGGGTGTCGTTCCAGTGGTGCACACTGAGGACACGTTCGTGGTTCATGTTGCTCATCGATGGGGCTCCTGAAGGAAAACGCGGCGCGCGCAAGACGCGCAGTTGCGCGATAGTTTAGGGGCAGCGACAATATCTGTTAACTGAATTATCAAGATATGTGTTATCGGTTATATAGATATGCGATTCACACTCCGTCAGCTCCAGGTATTCGTCGCCGTCGCCCAGCACCAGAGCGTGTCCCGGGCCGCCGGCGTGCTGGCCTTGTCGCAATCGGCCGCCAGCACCTCGATCACCGAACTGGAGCGCCAGTCCAGCTGCCAGCTGTTCGACCGCGCCGGCAAGCGCCTGAGTCTCAATGCTCTGGGCCATCAACTGCTGCCCCAGGCCGTGGCCCTGCTCGACCAGGCCAAGGAGATCGAGGACCTGCTCAACGGCAAGTCGGGGTTCGGCTCGCTGGCCGTCGGCGCCACGCTGACGATCGGCAACTACCTGGCCACCCTGCTGATCGGCAGCTTCATGCAGGTACACCCGGAAAGCCAGGTCAAGCTGCACGTGCAGAACACCGCGCATATCGTGCAACAGGTCGCCCACTATGAAATTGACCTGGGTCTAATCGAAGGTGACTGCAACCATCCCGATCTTGAGGTTCAGCCCTGGGTGGAGGACGAGCTGGTGGTGTTCTGTGCGCCCCAGCATCCCCTGGCCAAGGTCGGCCATGCCGGTATCGAGCAGTTATCCCATGAAGCCTGGATCCTGCGCGAGCAGGGCTCGGGCACGCGCCTGACCTTCGACCAGGCCATGCGCCATCACCGTGCCAACCTGAACATCCGCCTGGAACTGGAACATACCGAGGCGATCAAGCGCGCCGTGGAGTCGGGCCTGGGCATCGGCTGCATCTCACGCCTGGCCCTGCGGGATGCTTTCCGCCGCGGCAGCCTGGTACCGGTGGAGACCCCGACCCTGGACCTGGCGCGGCAGTTCTACTTCATCTGGCACAAACAGAAGTACCAGACCTCGGCCATGCGCGAGTTCCTCGAACTGTGCCGCAGCTTTACTGCAGGCGTGCGGCGCAGCGACGAAATCGTGCTGCCGCCGATCGCTTGAAGGTTCAACCAAGCAGGATCACACCCCAGACCACCGCAACCATGCTCATGGCCACCAGCTGCGCGGCGCTGCCCATGTCCTTGGCGTTCTTCGACAGTGGGTGGCGGTCGAGGGAAATGCGGTCGATGGCCGCCTCCACCGCCGAATTGAGCAATTCGACGATCAGCCCCAGCAGGCACACGGCAATGAGGATCGCCCGCTCACCGCGGCTGACCGGCAGCCAGAAGGCCAGCGGCACCAGCACCACGTTGAGCAGCACCAGCTGCCGGAAGGCGGCCTCGCCCTTGAAGGCGGTGCGCAGGCCGTCCAGCGAATAGCTGGCGGCGTTGACGATACGTTTGAGGCCGGTCTGGCCTTTGAATGGCGACATGTGTGTCCGTCACTTCACCGGAGAAAGGCCCGAAGGCTAGTCCAGCCTGAGTCAAAAAAGCGTGAATGCACGGGTACTTAGCTGGCCGAAACCGATTCAAGTTGTTGCAACAGCAGCGCCGCCTGGGTCCGCGTGCGCACCCCCAGCTTGCGGAAGATCGCCGTCACGTGGGCCTTGATGGTCGCCTCGGAAACGTTCAGTTCATAGGCGATCTGCTTGTTCAGCAGCCCTTCGCAGACCATGGTCAGCACGCGGAACTGCTGCGGGGTGAGGCTGGCCAGGCCTTCGCTGGCGGCCTTGGCCTCGGCCGACACATCGACCTTGTCGAATGCCTGCGGCGGCCACCAGACATCGCCATCGAGCACGTTGCGCACAGCTTCCTGGATCTTGCTGAGCTCGCTGGACTTGGGGATGAAGCCGCTGGCGCCGAATTCGCGGGACTTGACCACGACGGCCGCCTCTTCCTGGGCCGAGACCATCACCACCGGGATCTGCGGGTACTGGCCGCGCAGCAGGACCAGGCCGGAGAAGCCATAGGCGCCGGGCATGTTCAGGTCCAGCAGGACCAGGTCCCAGTCGGCTTTCTCGGTGAGGCTGGTTTCCAGTTCGGCGATGCTCGCCACCTCGACCAGGCGCACGTCCGGGCCCAGACCGAGGGTAACGGCCTGGCGCAGTGCGCTGCGAAACAGCGGGTGGTCATCGGCTATCAGGATTTCGTATGTGGCCATCGATCTATGGATCCTGTTCTGTGCCAGGCGCAGGGGATACGGGAGACGCCTGGCGGGCAACTCATGGCGCGAACGGCAGGGCCGCGGGCCGGGATGGCACGGCAAAGTCCGGGATAACAGCAGCTTCGTCGTGCCCGAAGCGGCGCCAAGGATGCCGAGCACGCCCCGGGTGGTCAAGCCACTTGCCCGGTCGAACCCGCCTACCCTGGCTGCCAGCCCCGACAGTATGAACCAATCCGTCGCGCCTGCCCCTTGGACTATAGGAAGGTATGCAAACGCTGGTGGACCTCGTCCTGCTCGTCCAGCGGCAGGCGCCGCTTGCCACTGAGGTAGTGCAGGCTGAAGACGTCCAGGTAGGCGTCCAGGGCCTGCGAAGCCTGGCCGTCGCCGGCCAGTTCCAGGCACATGGCGGCCACTTCGGCGGTGCAGAAGTGGTCATCACGCTTGGAACGGCGCAGGCGGTAGCGCGACATCTGCTCGGGCTGCAGGCTCAGCACCGGGAAGCGATCGAGGTAAGGGCTCTTGCGGAACATCTTGCGCGCCTCGGTCCAGGTGGCGTCGAGCAAGATGAACAACGGGCGCTTGCCCGGCTCGCGCACGACTTCGCTGACCACCCGATCTTCCTTGACTAACTCGCCCGGAAAGACGATGTAGGGCTGCCAGCGGGGATCGTCCAGCAGCGCCAGCAGCCCCTCGTCCACCGAGGTGCGCAGCCAGCCGAAGGCCGAGGTGTCCTCGATCACATCGGCGATCAACCAACCGGTGTTGGTCGGCTTCAGCGGCTCGGTATCGTGCATCAGCAGGCACATGCCGGACTCGGCCGGCACCCGGGGTTTCCAGGCGCACAGGCAGTGCGTGGCGATCACCCGGCAATCCGGGCAACGCTCGGCGCGCGAGCCTCGGGCGACAAAGGGTTTGATGCTGCGCGCCAGGCGTTCGGCGCGTAGGCGCGCTACCGCGTGGCTCATGGCAGCAGGCCTTGGCAGGGAAGTGGGAGGGGCACGGCGACGACTCGATGAAAACAAGGCGCCCAGTCTACCAGAGCCCACGTCATTTGCCGTGCAGCCAGCGGCGCCGCTCCTTTATAATCGCAGGTCCTGGCGGCCTGGAAACCCTGCGGTTTCATGGAACGCCGCCCGTCGGCGCTGGTCAAAGCGCCAGTCATCGAACCAGGAGAGATCCATGCTGCGTCTTATCGTCCCGACCCTGAGCCTGCTGCTCGCCCTGCCCCTGGCCGCCCAGGCTGCGTCCAAGCAGGAATACGAGCTGAACCAGATGCTGCAGAAGGTCGCCAAGGAAAGCAGCGTCGGCACCCCGCGTGCCATCAACGAGGACATCCTCGACCAGGGCTACACCGTCGAAGGCAAGGCACTGGTCAATCACCTGAGCGTACGCCAGGAGCACGCCCAGCGCATGCAGGCCAATCCCGCGCAGGTTCGCAGCCAGCTGGGTGACAGCGTGTGCCGTAACAACGGCTACCGCCAGCTGATGTCCAAGGGTGCCGTAATGGTCTACCGCTTCACTGTCTACAAGACCAACCAGCCGGTCATGGACCAGGCCTTCGACGCCGCCAGCTGCGCGGCCGGCAACAAGAAGAAGTGATTCAAGCCAACTGATCGCTGTTACTGGCGCGCCGCTGCTCATCATCGGCGCGCAACTCGGCCAGCAGGGCCTGCAAGTAGCGCGAATGCGCCTCGGCCCCTTGCAGCCGGCGCAGGCACTCCCCCTCAAGACTCAGGTGATGAGCCTTGGCCTCGTACTCGAGCAACTGCAACAGTTGCCTATCCACCTCGATCACCAGCCGGTGCATACCGTCACCTCGCTGTATCGCTTCACTGCCCCCAGTTAATCAAAGCCCTGTCGTCACTGGCTTTCGCCTGACCGGCGGTAGTGCGCGCCTGTGGCGGCACAAAGCCGCGCCAGCGTCTAGATTGATATCGAGTACCCATAACAACGACAACGCGATGGAATTGCCACTGCAACATGGCCTTGAAGGCCTACTGCAACGCTCGGGGGGCACACTCGAGCCACAGCAGCCAGCGACACACGCAGTGTCGCGGCCGGGACACGCCATCGACCCGGTCAGAGGTTTTGCTGCAGAAGGAGACGTTGAATGCCTTACCAATCGAACGAGCTGCTGTTCAACCATTTCAGGGACAACGGCATCGACCTGAGCAAGATCGACGAACAACTGCAACTGGTCGCGCCGAACAGTCCCAACCTGCCGCTGTACCGCGACATGCTGCTGACCGTACTGCGCATGGCCCACGACGACCGCAACCGCTGGAACGCCAAGATCACCCTGCAGGCCCTGCGCGAGCTCGACCACTCCTTCCGCACCCTCGAGCACTACAAGGGGCGGCGCAAAGTCACCGTATTCGGTTCGGCGCGCACACCAATGGAACACCCCATGTACGCCCTGGCCCGGGAGCTGGGCGCGACGCTGGCGCGTTCGGACCTGATGGTCATCACCGGCGCCGGTGGCGGCATCATGGCCGCCGCCCATGAAGGCGCCGGCACCGACCACAGCCTGGGCTTCAACATCACCCTGCCGTTCGAACAGCACGCCAATGCCACGGTCAATGGCACCGACAAGCTGCTGCCGTTCCATTTCTTCTTCATCCGCAAGCTGTTCTTCGTCAAGGAAGCCGACGCGCTGGTGCTCTGCCCCGGCGGCTTCGGCACCCTCGACGAGGCGCTGGAGGTGCTGACGCTGATCCAGACCGGCAAGAGCCCGTTGGTGCCGGTGGTGCTGCTCGACTCGCCCGGCGGCAGTTTCTGGCAGGACGCCCTGGCCTTCATCAGCCGCCAGCTCGAAGAGAACCGCTATATCCTGCCCAGCGACCTCAAGCTGGTGCGCCTGGTGCACAGCGCCGACGAGGCGGTCGAGGAGATCAACCAGTTCTACAGCAACTACCACTCCAGCCGCTGGCTGAAGAGCCAGTTCGTGATCCGCATGCACCACCCCTTGAGCGAGGCGGCCCTGCATGATGTGGAAGAAGGCTTCGCCGACCTGCGCCTGAGCGGCAGGTACCACCAGCAACCGGACAGCGGCGCCGAACACGAGGAAGGCAACTTCAGCCACCTGACGCGCCTGACCTTTGCCTTCAACGGCCGCGACCAGGGCCGCCTGCGCGAACTGGTCGACTTCATCAATCTGCCGGAGAACTGGGCCAAACCCCAGCCGATGCACACCACCCAGCGCGCCCGGGAAGCCTTGCGGGTCAGCTGAACGCAAAATGCCCTGTACGGCTGACACGCATGGGTGTCAGCCGTACAGGGCATCAATAATCGTCGAGATCACGACCGCTGAGCAGCCGGCCGATCATGTCCATGGGGAAACCACGGTAGGCGAGAAAACGTGTCTGCTGCGCCCGGCTGCGTGGATCTTGCGGGCGTTGCCCGGCGAACTTGCGCTGCCAGACATCACGCAGTTGCGTCGCCCAGTCCACTTCGCTGTCGCGCAGGGCCTGGTCGATATCGCCACGGTTCAAGCCGCGTTGGCCAAGCTCCTCGCGAATTCGCGCGGGGCCGTAGCCGGCACTGGACCGGTAGCGGATGAAGCTTTCCAGATAGCGGGCCTCACTGAGCAGCCCTTCTTCGGCCAGCCGATCGAGCGCAGGCTCGATCAGCTCGTCCGGTGCGCCACGCTGACGCAGCTTGCGCGTCAGCTCGACGCGACCATGCTCGCGGCGAGCGAGCAGGTCCATGGCTGTCCGCCGAACGGCGACGGGGGTGTCGAGTACGACGGACATGGGGCCAATCAATAACCGGCGTCGGCGTCAGCCAGGTCGTCGGCATCGGCTTCGGCTGCACCGGCCTTGGCGGCAGCTGCTGCAGCGGCGGCGGCACCCGCGGTCAGCAGCTTGTCGCGAATTTGCTTCTCGATCTCGCTGCCAATGGCCGGGTTCTCTTGCAGGTACTTGGCGGCGTTGGCCTTGCCTTGACCGATTTTGTTGCCCTGGTAGCTGTACCAGGCACCGGATTTTTCCACCAGGCCTTGGGACACACCCAGGTCGATGATCTCGCCGTTGCGGTAGATGCCCTTGCCGTAGAGGATCTGGAACTCGGCCTGACGGAACGGTGGCGAAACCTTGTTCTTGACGATCTTGACGCGGGTTTCGCTACCGACCACTTCGTCGCCTTCCTTGACCGCGCCGGTACGGCGGATGTCCAGGCGCACCGAGGCGTAGAACTTCAGGGCGTTACCACCGGTGGTGGTTTCCGGGCTGCCAAACATCACGCCGATCTTCATACGGATCTGGTTGATGAAGATGACCAGGCAGTTGGCGTTCTTGATGTTACCGGTGATCTTGCGCAGGGCCTGGGACATCAGGCGGGCCTGCAGGCCGACGTGCATGTCGCCCATCTCGCCTTCGATCTCGGCCTTCGGCACCAGGGCGGCCACGGAGTCGACGATGATCACGTCGACGGCGTTGGAGCGCACCAGCATGTCGGTGATTTCCAGGGCCTGTTCGCCGGTGTCCGGCTGCGAGACCAGCAGGTCGTCGACGTTGACGCCCAGCTTGCCGGCGTACTCAGGGTCGAGGGCGTGCTCGGCGTCGACGAAGGCGCAGGTGGCGCCGTTCTTCTGGGCTTCGGCGATGACCGACAGGGTCAGCGTGGTTTTACCCGAGGATTCCGGGCCGTAGATCTCGACGATACGGCCTTTCGGCAGGCCGCCGATGCCCAGGGCGATGTCCAGGCCGAGGGAACCGGTGGAGATGGCAGGAATGGCCTGGCGCTCGTGGTCGCCCATGCGCATGACCGCACCCTTGCCGAATTGGCGTTCGATTTGACCCAGGGCCGCAGCCAAGGCGCGCTTCTTGTTGTCGTCCATTGAAATCCTCACGTGTTCGACGTGGCCCTGACGGCCGGAATAACTGTATAAGTAGCCAGTATTATTCCACAGCGATTCGTTTCCGCAAACCCCCGTCGGGCGATTTACTCCGCACCAAGCTGTAACAAGCCGTCTAACGCGGCGATCACCGTCTGTCGGCGCACCGCTTCGCGGTCGCCGTCGAAGTGCCGGCGCTCGCTGCTCACGTGGGTTCCGTCAGCCCAGGCCAGCCACACCGTGCCCACCGGCTTGGCCGGCGAACCGCCGTCTGGCCCGGCCACGCCACTGACCGCCACCGCGAAGCGCGCTCCGCTGGCGGCCTGGGCGCCCCGCACCATGGCCTCGACCACTTCCTGGCTGACCGCCCCCACCTGGGCGAACAACGCCTCGGGGACGCCCAACTGGCGGGTTTTCTGGGCATTGGAATAGGTGACATAGCCGGCCTCGAACCAGGCCGAACTGCCGGGGATGCGGGTGATCGCCTCGGCGATGCCGCCGCCGGTGCAGGATTCAGCGGTGCTCACCTGGGCGTTGAAGCGCCGCAGGTGTTCGCCCAGGCGGGCGGAGAGTACGGTGATCGGGTCCATGGCTAGCTCCTGGCAAGACTGCGCCCTACCCTACCACTCCCGCCCCTGCTGGCAAGCACTCAGGGCGACAGCGCACGGATATAGGCCTGACACGCCCGCAGGGCGATCAGTCCACGGTCGCCGTCGTCGGTGATGGCGACAATTCGTCGAGCATGCGCCGGGTCAAGTCTGGCGCGTACGGGGCCATGATCCACGCCGCTGGCGCCGGCGGCGGCAGGCACTGGGGCACAGGCGGTGTCGCGCTCGACCAGGACCGACAGGCGCAGATCGGCAGTAGCAAGGCGGTCACGCAGGCGAGCCTGAGTCTGTTGGGCATTGGTCAGCTCCTGGAAATGCTTCGTTTCACTGTCATGCAGGCGTTGTTCGAGGTCCTGGCGCTGATCGCGTTCGGCGAGCAGCAGGCCGTGCAGCGCCTCGGCCTGGTCAAGGCGCTGCTGCACCAGCGCCTGTTCCTGCTCGGCCAGCTGACGTCCGAGGCGCCAGCCCTGCAGCTGCCAGGCCAGTGCCGCGGACAACGCCATCAGCCCGAGGCACAGCGCCAGTTGCAGGCGGCTCAGCACAGCACCTCCCGCGCCCGCGTCCACAGTTCGAGGCGCTCCGACAAGCCGTTCAGGCCGCCGTTGATATGCCGGGTGATGCGGTTGAACTCGCCCTGGTCGGCCAGGGCGTTGAGCCCGCGCGAGTGCCAGAACCAGGCCGCCGATTCGCAGGCCCAGCGCGGCTGCTCGAGCATCTGCGGTTGCGCCAGCAGGCGTTCGTCGCCGAACAGCGCACGGCTGCAGGCCTGGTAGTTGTTGCGTCCGGTCACCTGGATCAGGCCACGGCCGCAATAGCGCTGGCCATCGCCGTCGGCTTCGGGCGTATTGCCCAGGCGCAAGGCCAGGCTGCCGGTGTCGTAGCGGGCCAGATAGCGGTCGCCGCCCAGTTCCTTGACGTAGCGCAGCTGACCGGACTCATGGCCGACCTGGGCCAGGAACGCGGCAATGCGTTTGGGGTGGTCGATCTCCCAGTTGGCCATGGCCGTGTTCAGCGCCGGCAGGAAGGCGGCGACGCGTTGGCCGGCGAGCGGGTAGATCTGCTTGAGTTGCTGTTCAGTGAGCGGCATCGGTGCATTCTCCATTGCGGTCTGATCGAAAGGCGGCCGGTGCCGCCTGTGGCTCGCTCATGGGCGATGGCTCGAAGCGCGTGGCTTTCACAGGATTCAAGGTATGGCGAGCGCCGCACCTGATCTGGAGCTCGGAAACAGGGTGATGCGGCCGGCTGACAGCGACTATAGGGAGCGCCACCGCCGGCAGGCATCGGGAAACCCTCACCGCCCTGTCTCAGGCCTTGAGCGAACCCGCCCGCCGAGGCGCGGAACCCTTGGCCTTGGCCTTGCCCTGGCGGCCGCCGTTGCACTGCACGGTGGTGCGCCAGCCGCTGCTGGTGAACACCTGCTCGACCGACTCGATCAGGTAGTGCCCATCGAGCCCAGCCAGGAAGCCCTGGACATCGATGGCGCGCTCGGCGAACAGGTCGGTGCGCCCGGGCATGTCCAGGCGCACGCTGGCGGTGTCGCGGTTGAAGCTGGCCAGCCGGGCGCGGGCTGCCTGCTCCGCCGCCGCGCGGTTGGGGTACAGGTGGCGGTCGGTGTAGACCGGCTGCAGGCCGTCCGGCGCATCGTCATTGACCAGTTCCACCGCCTGCAGGCGCCCGCTGGCGCTGTCCTGGTGGCGGGTCCTGACGGCCTTGTGGGTACTCTTGTCAGCCAGGCGAAACTGCCACTGGCTGACCTCGTTGCGGGCAATGCCGATCACCCCTAGGGGCTTGCCGCTGGCACTCTGACCGCCCTGGCGCGGCAGCACCAGCAGCTGACCGTTGGCGAGCTTGGCGGTGCAGTCGTGCAGGCGCGCCAGGCGGGTGATGAAGTTGAAGTCCGACTCGCTGTACTGGTCGACCCGCGGCACCTGCACGGCCACCGGGCACACCGCCTGCCAGCCATTGCGGGCACCGATCTCGGCGACGATGCGCTGCAGCGTCGCGTTCTCCCAGCTGCCGCTGCGGATGGTCTTGCCGCTGCCACGCAGGTCGCTGGCCTTGCCGCGGATCACCAGGGTGTCCGGCGGTCCGGACAGCTCGACCTCGTCCACGGTGTAGCGGCCCAGGCGGTTCAATGGCTGCCCGGCGTAACCCAGGTGCACTTCGAGCATTGCGCCCCTGGCTGGCAAGGCCAGGACGCCGTCCCGCGCATCGAGGCGCAGTTCGAACTCATCGGACTCCAGGCCCGGCTTGTCGGTGGTGCGCAGCAGCAGCAAACGGTCGTTGATCAGGGTGGTAATATCGTTGCCATCGGCGGTGATACGAAATTGGGGTTGCACGATTGAGGCTCCAGATCAGTCCCACAGTTGCACGGTATCGCTCGTCGTCATCGGCAGTTCCGGCAACAGGATCCTCACCCCGGCGCGAAACGGCTGCGCCTCGTCCGCCAGCCCCTGGTTGGCATCCAGCACGGCCTCGACCGTACCGGCCAAGTGGCCGTAGTAGTGCTGGCAGAGCGTATCGAGCAGGTCGCCCTCAGACGTTGTGCAGGTCTTGGCCATAGCTCACGAACTCCAGTGAAAACCCTTGTTTGCGCGGAATGCCGCCGGCCAGCAGGACGCTCTGCTCCTCCTCGATGCTGGTCAGGCACCAGGTGCCGAGCACCTCGCCGTAACCGGTGGTCAATGACAGCGGCAGCAGCTGGCGGCCGATGCTGCGCAGCGTCTGCAACTGGCCCAGGCCGCCCTTGAACCCGGGGAAGATCGCGCCACGGATGTTGATGCTCTCCTCGCCCAGGCTGACCGCCTGCTGGGCGTTCGCGCGGCTCAGGCGCTCCTGCCCGGCCCAGCGAAAGCGCGTCTGTCGGCGCAGCTGGTCGAAGGCGGCGGTGTCCAGGTTGAAGTAGTACGGCGCCGCGCCCGCCTTGAGCGGTTGCAGCACCAGCAAGTGCGGGAACGGCTTGACCGCTTCGGCGGCCGGCGTCGCCTCGGGCGCGAAACCCAGCGTCGACAGCACGCCATTGACGGTCGAGCGCACCTCCCCCACCACACGGCGAATCGCCGCACCGGCCTTGGCGGCATGGGCGGCGAAGCCGTCGATGCGATCACGCACCTGGCGCACCACCGCCACCGCCTGGTCGTACTTGGCCACCACCTTGGCAACCCGGGCCTGGGCGTTGGTGATTGCGCGCATGGTGCGCTGCAGCTTGGCCCCGATGATCGGGCCGACCACCGGCAAGCCTTCCAGCTCACCCACCGCGCCCTGTATATGGACGATCGCGTCGTTCATCGGATCGAGCATGGCGTCGGCACGCCGACGCCCTGCCTCTCCCGCCTTGACCAGGGCGTGCAGCGTGGCTTGCAGCTGCTCCAGATAGGTCATGGATCCTCCTTAAAGTGCGATATGTGGGGTGTCGGCCAACTGCGCGGAACGGGCCTGGCGCATGAGTTCCTCGAGCTGGCGACGGGCGATGGCCTCCAGCTGTTGCAACACCGAAGGGTCATCGAGGCTGTTGCTGAACGTGACCGGCATGTTGGCGGTGAAGGTGAATTGCTGGTTGATCGGCGCGGGCGGGACCGCTGGCGTGGCCGTCGCTACCGGTGGCGCGGGTAGCGGCGGCTGTGGCGCAGGGCTATCCATTACCCGTGCTGCCTCACCCAGGCCCGGCTTGGCGGCGAGCTCTTCCTTGCCCGAACCTAGCGCCTTGCCCAGCCAGCCACCGATGCTTTCACCACCCATGCTGCCCAGCACGCCACCGATCAGGCCGCCGATCGCGGTGCCGATCACCGGCACCACCGAACCGATGGCGGCACCTGCCGCAGCACCGGCCAAACCGCCTCCGAGGCCACCGACGGCGGTGCCATATCCCTCGAGTTTCTGCTCGGGGGGGGCGTCGCTGTTGTAGGTCTCGGCAAGTTGCAGGCCGGTGTCGAGCAAGTTGGCACCAGGAATGCGCCTGAACACTCGCCTTGCCACCGAGGCGCCGGCATTGCCGGCCACCGCCCTGCCCACCTGGCCCGTGAATGCAGTACTGGCGAGTCCGGCTGCGCTGGCTGCCGATGCGGCGGCTGGCGGTCTGTCCTGGACAGCTTCCTGGGCCTCGAAGAAGGCCGCCTCGTCCTCGGCTTCGTCGACCTCTTCTTCCTCCTCCTCTTCCTCCGGCTCCTCGGCATCGTCACCCGCTTTCGGCATGCGAGCGGCAGGAGTCTTTGCCTTGTCGGCAGGAGCGTCGTTGGCGGTGGGCTTGTCGGAGAACAATCCATGGAGCGTCTTGCCAGCCAGGCCGCCGAGACCTTCACCGATCATTTCGCCAATCTCACCGCCGTACTTCTGGATCCGCTTGTTCTTGGTCACACCTCCGAGCAGTTCCGCCCCAAAGCTTCCCAGTACACTGCCAAAAGCGGCGCCTACCGCCTCGGCCTGGTCCTCGCTCTTGTCCTTGAGCACGGCCAGGCCAAGCTTTGTGACGCCCTTGGCGGCGGCCTTGCCACCGTTCTCCCTGAGACCGCTGGTGATCTCGCTGCGTCGGTCGGGAGATTGCCCTTGGTAGGTCCGCGCGCCCCAGGCGGCAAACGCGGTACCGCCCAGTGCGCCTGCCGCGATCAATCCGCCCTTCACGATCTCCCGAGCGCCATTGGCGGGCCCTTCGGGGGGGCGTTCTTGCGTTGCAGCAGCGCTCTCGGGTGCGGCGCTTTGGGTCTGCTCTGACGGCGTGGCGGTCCCCTCGGGTGCATCGACAGAACGTTGAGCTGAAGCGTCAGCCGCGGCCTTGTCCTTGCCTGGTGCATCGTTGGCGGCGGGCGTATCGGAGAACCAGCCGAAGACTTTTTTGCCAAAAAATCCGCCGACACCTTCGCCGATCATTTCGCCGATCTCACCACCGTACTTCTGGATCTGCTTGTTCTTGGTCAGGCCGCCCAGGAGCTCCGCTCCCAGGTTGCCGAGTACGCCTCCAAGCGCTGCGCCTGCGGCCTCGGCCTTGTCCTCGCCCTTGTCCTTGAGCATGACCAAGCCAAGCTTGGTGAGGCCCTTGGCGGCAGCCTTGCCACCGTTCTCCTTCAAGCCCTTGGTGATCTCGCTTTGTCTTTCGGACGTTCGGCTTTGATAATACGAACGTGCTCCCCAGGCAGTGCCAGCGGCTACAGCGACAGTACCGGCACCGACCGCTCCAGCCTTGAGCACCGCCAAACCCGCATTCGCCGACTCCAGAGGCACACGCCCCTGCTCCGCGCTGCGCGCCTCGGGCGGATCACCCCGGGCCGGCCGTGGCGCGGGACTCGTCCCCTCCAGCAAGGCCGCCTTGCGCAGCTCCAACGTCGGGGCTGGTGACTCCTTGGCGGTGGGCGCGCTCGAGGCCACCGCCATCGCACGCAGTTCCAGCGGCTTGCGCCCAAGTGACAGGTAAAGCCTGCGCAAGCGCTCGACCTCGTTCCCCTCACGGCGTAATCGGTCGATCTGCGCCTTATGTGTCCATGCCTGGTCGTTATCCAGCTGCCTTTCGGCCTGGCCCACCTTGTCCAGCTCGAGCCCCAGGCGGATGACCTCGCCGATCAACCGCCCGAGCCGGGTACCGTCCGCTTGCCTGCGCAGGCGCTCGACCTGGCCACGCAAGCTGTCGACGGACCTGCCCAATGCCTGGTCGCTGGTGACGCCGAGGGTGAACACCTGTGTGTTCGCCATGGCTTGCTCCTTGTCACTCCGCCAGCCACCAGACCATGTCGCTGTACGACATGGTCATGATTTCGCTGGCGGAAAAGTTCAGCTCCTTGGCCAGCCGCCTGGCGGCGGCCTTCTGCCGGGCAGGGTCAAACCTCGTCGTCCTGCACCAGGCGAAAATAGCCAGTCTGCAGGCGGCTGTAGTCCTTCAGGGCCAGGCCCTCGAGGTCCTTGACGCCAACCTCGGCGAGCGAGGCGAACAGGTTCAGTTCGCGCTGCTCGTCATCGCCCACGCCACCGGCCTGGGCATTGCGGATGTCGCGCACGGTCGGTGCGCGCAACGACAGGCTGTCGACCTGCACACCGTTGGCCTCGCTGGGGCGCGACAGGCGCACGGTCACGCGCTCGGCGTCGACGGTCAGCCATTGCGGCAATTTTTTCGCTTGAGCCATCGAGCGTTCTCCTTAAAGACCCAGGGCGGCGCGCTGGGCGGCCAGTTGGTCGACGCCGTCGATCACCCGCTTCATGCCCAGGGCGTCGATTTCGTAGACCAGGCGGCCATCGACTTCGAGCTTGTAGTAGGTGACAGCGACGCTGTGCTTGATCTCGGCCTTGTCGCCGGACTTCCAGTCACCCATGTCGATCTCTTTCAGCGAACCGCGCAGGGTGACGATGACCGGGTTGATCTTGCCCTTCAGGCCCTTGAAGGCGCCGCGGAAGGTGCCGTTGAAGGCGGTGCCGTCGGCCAGGCCGAAGAACTTCAGCGACTCGCGGCGCACGCCGGTGGTGGTGAAGGCGGCTTCCTGCTTCTCCATGCCCTGGTCCATCTCGACCGGCATGTCCATGCCGCCGGGGCGGTGCTCTTCCATCTTCAGGGTGAGCTTGGGCAGGGTCAGGCTGGGCACGTCGCCCTGGAAGCTGACGCCATCGACGAACAGGTTCAGGTTGGCCAGTGTTTCGGGAATCATTGCCATGCGGATGCGCTCCTTAAGCGGCGGAATCGAGGACTTCGGTCAGCCACTGGTTGGTGACTTCGACGCGGAAATTGGGGTTTTCGGCAGGCGGCACATCGGTGAAGCGGATGTTCCAGTACACCTTGCCCTGCTCCAGTTGGCTGGCGGTGTTCAGTTCCGGATCGGCGAAGACCTCGAAGTTGATGATCGCGCCCTGGTTCTTCAGGTCGCGCATGAAGGCCTGCAGGCCTTCGGTGACGTCCTTGACGTAGGTGGCGGTGATGGAGCGGTCGACGGCCCACTTGTGGCCGTAGAGGATCGCGTCCATGACAATGTCCATGGTCCGTACGCGGGTGACGAAAGCCCATTTCGGGTCGCTCGACAGGGTGCGGTTGCCCCACAGGCGGAAGCCGTCGTCGCGGATGATGGTGGCGATGTTGGCGTTGTTCAGCAGGTTGGCGCGGCAGGTGTCGTCGCCGTCGAGGAACTCCACGGCGCGGGTGGTGCCGGTGATGCCGACGAACTCCTTGTTCGAAGGCGAAGCCCAGAAGCCGTACTCGCGGTCGGTGAAGGCGAACAGGCCGGCGACCCAGGCCGACCCCGGCGCGTCGACGGTGACCTCTTCGGCGTTGTCCCAGTAGCGCACGCCCGGATCGACCAGGAAGGCGCGCTTGGCGCCGAAGTTCTTGGCGTAGGCGATGGCCGCTTCATCGGTGGTGTTGGGGCCGTCGATGATGGCGATGGCGCGCAGCTTGTCGGCCAGGGCCACCAGGGCGGTGCCGACGGCCTGGGTGGCGCTGTGCTTGGGGGTGACCAGCAGGCGCGGCTGGGCGTTGAAGCGGCTCTTGCCGTCGAGCAGCGCCTGCAGGCCGGTGCGCTTGCCGTCGGCCAGCACGTTGCCGATGATCGCCGAGGTCTGCTCGGCGGCATCTTCGAGCTTGGCCACGCCGCAGGCGACGATGACCGCCTTGGCGCGGCTGTAGATGGCGCGGCAGGCCTTGGTGATCGCCGCGTCCTGGCCGAACGCCGCGACCGCTTCGCGCTCGCTGGTGATCAGGATAAGGTCATTGGCCTTGGCGGTGACGCCCGGGCCTTCGGTGAAGGTGTCGACCAGGCCGATGATCGAGGACGACGGCAGCGCGATGCTGCGGGCGCCGGTGTCGACGTTGGTCACGGTGACGCCGTGGAAGAATCCACTCATGTAGGTTTACTCCAGGAAAAAAGAAAGCCCCGCGAGTGCGGGGCCAGGATGGGAGCCGGTCCTGACAGCGTTCAGGGCCGGAGTAGAACGAAGTGAAGAAAGCGAAGACAGTCCGCCTAACCCGCTTCAGATCAGCTTCAAACGTCCAGGGTAGGCAGTGCTGCGGGGTCTTACCGTCCCCCAGTAGATTGCATTCGTTTCCGTCTGAGTGGCGCCGACGTAATAGATTGCGCTGGTGAAACCATCACCTTTGTCGACCCCAACCTCAGCCAGATTGCCGATACCCTGAACGGCAGGCGCACTGGCATTGTCACCGGTGATTTTTGTCCCCATGCGCCAACTGGCGGCAGTACGGCCAGGATCGACCCCCCGTCCCTCATCGAGCATGCGAAGAAATTCGCCGCGAAAATCCGGAATGCGGAACGTCGAAGTGCCGTCACCACGAGTCCAGGCACCCTCCATGCCAGCACGCTGCGCTTCATCCACAAGCATTCCCGATTGCTGAGCGTGGTCCCATAACCAGGGCCAGTCGCCACGCCCCAGCAACCGAGCGTCAGGCCGCCCCCAGCCTCCTGGGTTGGAGGCTGTAGTGGTTTCAAAGGCGATACGTCCCAGCGGCGTATTATCGAACCGGTCAAGCAGCAGCCAGCTACCAGCGCCATCACTGCGCAGATGCCAGAAATCACCGCCACCCAGCACCATGCAGAAAGGGTAACCTTCTGGACGCAGGTGCATATGGAACTTGATTTTCTCACCGCTGGCGGCGTAGACCAGCAAGGCATTGGCGCTATTGTCGACGCGCTGTACCCGCACATCCATGATGCGGTTGGCCTTGGGCAGGGTGATCATGGTCTGGCCTGCCGAAGCGTCTGCCAGCAGAAATCCGGTTTCGTGAGGCTCCAGCACCTTGTTGGCACGGATGACCGAATTGTTGAGACCTTGTACCGAGAGCATACCGCTCTCGATGGCTGCAAGCACTTCACTGCGGCTCATGCCGACCTCCCTGGCTGCACAAGAAATTCAGGCGCCATGGGGCGATGTTCGATCTGCGGAAATTCACTGGCCTGAGGCCAATCACGCAACGCCTGGATATAAGCCATCAGTGCGCTGTACTGCTGCGCATCGAGCGTCATGTCGATGCCCAGCTCCACCTGATCGCGGTGTCGGTCCCGCAGCCAGGCCATCTCGGCCAGCTCGGTGTCACGCCACACGCGGTCATCGCTCTGCCCTACAGGGAGCCGTTGGTTTAGAAACGCAAGGTAACGTGGGTCATCATCTTCCACTTCCACGATGCCCGACCAGAACTCAGGTGATTGAGGGCAGGCAAAGACACTTGTCACTTCCCCATCCAAGATACTCAAGTACTTCATATGCGATACCCCGTGATATAGACGCTGTACTCCGGCGTACCCTGTGTCTGGTTGACAGTGGTCATGTACATGAGCTGGCGCGTAACGAGCGGCAAGCCTTCGAACATGATGGAACTGGCACCGTTCGCCGGAAGAGTCGCGGTGTTGCGTTTGATGCCTATGCCATTGGGTGTTGCGTACAACTCGATGGAGATCGCGCCCGCCTGAGAACTTCTGACCGAGAACAACCCCTCGGCCGATACTGCGTTGGGAGGCACGGAGCCTACCAAGGAGACCGGTGCCATGCTGACGGCAGCGGTCCCCAGGTAGGGTTGAGTGGGAGCTGGCGCAACCAGGCGTCCGCGCACCACCACTGGGAGCATTCTCCCGGCGCCATCCGTTGGCACTACTGCCACCAGTGCCGAGGCGCTGAAACCTCCAGAAGGCCATGGTCCGGCAAAAACCTCGGCAGCTATCTCCCTGCTGGCATTCACCGCTACCGCTGCGGTCGTTTTGGCTTGGGAGTTGTGCAACACATAAATGGCCACATAGCCGTTGGCAGGCGCAGTGCCGGTATTCATGCCGCCGGCACCGACCGTGCCCAGGTTCAACGGCACAGAGACGTTCGCAACCGACCAGCCGGCGCCACCCAGAGCGTTCTTGACCACCAGTTCATCTGCCTGAACAGTTGCCGTGGCAGATGCCGAAGCGATCTCCATGCGCACACCGCGCGCCTCGCCCACGGTCGCCGATGCCTTCATCAGCGCCTTCGCTTCGGCAATAAGCGCGGCAACGTCGGCATGGCCCTGGTTAACCGGGGTGCTCCACGCCTTTATGCACCACATGACTGCCAGGTTGCGTGGGCGAGTCTCCTCACCTCCCGTGGAGGTAAGGTTTGTGAAGTTGGTACCTGTAGCGACTCCACCAGCATCAGCGCCGACAAAAAACGGACCGCCGGTGTTATCCACAACATTGGATGCCCACATGGGGGCCCCGTGGCCATGGCTCTTGAAGGCATCAAGTTGGCTGCTACCAAGCTCACGCCCAACATCAACCCCTCGCCCATGATCCCAACCACGCAGGAACTCTCCTCGCGAGTCCGGCAGTCGGAAGTAACCCGCCGGCTCATCCCCTTTGTTGAAGGAGCCAGCCAGATAAGCGGCCAAGTCTGGGAAAACCGTCGAGCTCTGCACGCTACCGTCAACCTCCAAAAACCCCGGCGACACCGTGCCCTTGGGGAACGGCAACATACTGCCGACTGGCAGCGCCGAAGCTGTAGTCAGCAGCGCCTGGATTTCGGCTTTGGTGTAGGTGTTGGCCGCTGAGAACGAGCTGAATGCCAGGATCTCGACCCCCTCGCCAAGGCTGCACGGTGCCTTGAAGGTGATCTTCAGGCCATCGGACAGGTAGTCGGTGATCTCACGGCCATTGCGCAGCACGATGGTGCTGCCGACGGTATGCGCCAGGTTGAAGACGGTCTGGCCGACCGACGCCTCGAACGAGAAACGCTCGAACGCCTTGCTGGCACCGACACCACCGCCGAGCTGGAAGCAGGTTCCGTCGTAGTTCAGGTCGTACAGGATACCGCTACGGATGTCACCGCCTACCAGGTCGACCAGGCCGGCATTGCCGGACTTCTTCACTGCCACAGCAGCCAAGCCATTGATACGCACCGTCACGGCGCCGGTGTTGGTGGCGCTGGCCTGGAACTGGAAGCGCTGGCCAGGGGCATAGGCTGCCAAGGCCGACTCGCCGCTCTTGAGCTTCAGGGTCAAGGCATCGGCGGTCCCGGTGGCAGCACCAAGCCAGGCCAGCGGTCCGACGTCCTTGGCCGCGTCGGCACGGCGCAGGTACTGCGGGTGCGGGTCGGCTGCCTCCAGGTGCGTCTTGAGTTGGTTGCGCGCATACAACTCGGCGGCTTCGCGGGCCTTGTCGACGTAATCGCGAGTGGCCAAGACGATGCTTGGGTCGACCTTCAGCGTGACGTTGGCGACATTGCCGAAAACCACGTGCATGCGAATGGTCTGGGTACGTCCGGAACCTTGCGCCAGCAACGGCTTGTAGCTGGGCGCCGGCTTGGCCACGGCGATGAAGTTGCCGTTGGCATCTTCCAACGCCAGCTCGCGGATCCACCAGCCGCCGGTTTCCGGCGGCAGGACCAGCTCGGCGACCAGCACGCCGGGATCGGCAGGCGATTGATAGAGGGCGTTCAGTTGCGCCCGGTAGACCTGGCGCACCAGCGCGGTCTGGATAGGTTTCGGTGTAGGGTCCGGCGTTTGCGAAGGCTCGCCACCGGCATCACCGATCAACATGTGGGTGATGTTCCAGGGCAGCCCCAGCACGGCGGTGTTGGCCTGCTGGGCAATGCCCACGTTGGTCAGGAACCCACCGAATTGCGTGGTTGAGTTAGCCATTGAGGTAGATGTCCAGTATGTCCAGAGTTTGGTCGCTCACCAGGTTGTAGGCGCCCACATGCACATCGATGTCCGATGCCTGCCAGGGATGCACCTCCAGCAGCTCACCTTCATAGAGAGCAACAGCCTGATACGCGGGGATGAGGCTTTCCAGGCTGATGTCGAGGCCGACCAGATGCCGGCTTACCGGCTTGGCGTCCTCGATCAGGCGGGTAAGCTCCTGGTAGGTCTGTTCGTCGATGCCGCTGTCCGCCACCCCGACCTTCAGGGCAAAGGTCCCCGGTACGCCGGCAGGCTGGGTCTGCCACCATTCCTGCACCTCGATGAGGTAGCCGAATGGCTCGACCACACGCCTGAGGGCGCCGAGGGTGCCCTTGTGGGCATGGACGAAGAACGCCGAGCGGATCACCGAGCGCTTGATCGCCTCGCTCCAGCTGTCGTCCCAGCGGTCCACCGACCAGGCCCAGGCCAGCTGGTAGAGCAGGTGCGCCGGGCAGGTGTCGGGGTTGTAGAGGGTGCGCAACGTGACCTTGAGGTCCTCGTCGGCCGCCACCTCGATGGCCCGCTCCAGCGGCGTGCGGTTGAGCGGCAGAAGGCTCTGCATATCAACCTCCCCGCCGCAGTACGATGCCGGTGCACCAAGCGGCCTGGGCCTTGCTCGGGCGAATGTCGCTCCAACCGACCAGCTCGACACGGCTTACGCCATCAATGTGCAACTGCGCATCGATCCCGGAGCGGGCGACCTCGACGCCAAGGCGTCGACGCGGATTGACCCAGGCCTGGAGACGGCGCTGGCATTCGCTGAGGATCGCCTCGAACTCCGGGCCGTTGTCGGCCATGTGCAGCACTGCCTCGACGCGGTACGGCAGCACCTCGGCGCTGCGCACATTGACCCGGTCGGCGACCGGGCGAATATCGTCGTCGTTGAGGTAGGCGTTTACCTGCGCCAGCAGCTCGGGGCTGGCCACACCGTCGTTGTCCAGGCTAAGCACAGTAACGTCCACCACCGCCGGCGACGGGCTTTCGGCGGTCGCGTCGGCAACCCGCCCCGAAGCGTTGCGGGCATGGAGGATGTAGCTGTTGCGCGGGCCGGCGGTGGTCAGGCCTTCGTAGACCAGTTGCACCCGTTCGCGCAGGGCGTCGTCGGATTCGAGCACGGCCTCGGTCGGTGGAATCGTGCCCGGGTCCGCCGCCTGGATCACCAGGCGTTGCAGGCTGACGTTGGCCGCCAGCTGATCCAGATCGCTGCCCTGGGCATAGGCCAGTAGCAGCGCCTTGGCCGCGTCATTGATCCGTGCCCGGTTGAGCAGTTTGCGGTACGCGCCGACCTCGAGCAGCTTGGTCACAGGGTCGCTTTCAAGATTGGCGGTCCAGCCGTCGCCCAGCTGGGCACGGAAGCTGGCCAAGTCCTCCTGGTACAGCGCCTCGAAATCGAGGTCTTCAAGCAGTTGCGGAGCGGGCAGTTTCGACAGGTCGACCTGGCTCATACCGTCACCTCCACCAGGACGTCATCCCCCAGGTAACGACCGCTCAAGGCCAGGCTGACCTGGCCATCGAGCACCGCGACGACCTTGACCCGCTCCAGCTTCAGCCGCGGCTCCCAGCGCCCCAGGGCCCTGGCCACCTCGGCCTGCACCGCACTCTTCCAGCCTTCGTTGACCGGCAGGTCGACGTAACGGCGCAGCTGGCTGCCGTACTCCGGACGCATTCGCCGGCTGCCCAACGGCGTGGTGAGAATGTCCTCGATGGATTGACGCAGGTGGGCCACGCCCGACAGGGGCTGGCCGGTGCGGCGGTCCATGCCGATCATGGGGCACCTCCTGGAATTGAGGCTCCAGGTAGCCTGTTCGGATAGCGCATGGTTATCACCTGGCAGGCAGGAAAGGGTTGCCCGGACAAGCCGGACAGCCGTTTCAGGAGACGAAGTCGTAGGTCAGGGCGATGGCCGCCGTGGCGTTGTTGGCGACGGTCCACAGGCCGTAACCCGCCGGGATGAACAGCTGATAAGGCAGGGTGTACTGCGAATCAATGCCGCCGTTGATCCCGCCCATGATGGCGTGGACGCTCATGTCACCGAGGTAGGCCGGCGCCTTCGGGCCGGTGTACAGGTTGAGGATGCCGCCGCCGGTGCACAGGGTGGCAGTGCGCAGGTACACGCCATCCTTGTTATCCGCGGCGCTGAAGACCTGGCTGACGGCGGTTGGGTGGGCGTTGAAGAAATGCTTGCCGACTTTTACTGCTTCCATGTTGCTTTACCTTTTGAGTCGAAATGATGGGTCGCGGCACATGCCGCGCTCATGTCGCTCAATGGCGATCTTGCTGGGCTCAAGGCCTTGGGCTCTGTACGAAATGTATCTGCACTCGCCCATACTGCGTTGAAACGGGGCTCGGAATGCTCATGTACTCCAGTACAGTCGGGCGCGACCCCGGCCGTTCCTCCCCCCGTTTCGCCTTGTCTGGCCTTCGCGCAGACACATTTCGTACAGGCCTTGGTTCAGTGCTTGTGGTTGGCGGTGTTGCCGGCCGTGTCGATGATCCGGCCACCGCCGTTGATGTCGCCGCTGACCGTCAGCGGGCCGTTGATGGCAACCTTGCCGGTCAGGGTGATCGACGCGGCGTCGAGGGTGATAGCGTTGTCGCTGACCACCAGGGTGCTGGCGCCGACCTTGACCGTGGCCTGGCCGCTGGGCAGCTGGATGTCATAGCGTTTGGCCTGCCAGTCGTAGGCCAGTGAGCCGCCATCGTCGAAGCGCCAGACCTCGACATGGTCGCGGTTGTCCGGCGCCGTCCCGGCATTGCCGTACAACCCCGGGACGAAGGTGCCCAAGGCCGGTTCGCCGCTGGGGCTGATCAACACGCCCTGCTCGTCCAGGCTCGGTGCCCGCCAATGGCGGGCCATGCCGGCAGCCTGGGCATGCCAGCGCACCCAGGCGCTGGTCCAGCCGCCGCCGTCGGACACCCGTACCCGGGCCGCGGCCAGGTCCACCGCCACTACCCGGCAGGGAATCACCAGGCTGGCCAGCATGCGATCGTGCATGGCGCTGGCGTAGCTCATGCCAGGTCCTCCGGTGACAGGTACTTGTCCTGGTTGCCGGGCCCGGTGTCCGGCGCGAAGCCCAGCATCAGGCTGCCCGCCGGCTGGTCGGGCCAGGGCCACTGGACACTGCCCAGCAGGACCGGTTGCTCCCATTGCACCCGCCAGGAAGTGCCCTCGGCTTCGGCGAGGATGTCCCGTGCGCCCTCGACGTAATCAAGCCCCCAGGACTGCTGGCGCAGCACATCGATCAGCTGCGCCGCCAGCACGCCGGCCTGCGTCCGTGCCTGCGCGGGGGTGCCCTGGGCGGTGACGCGGGCCTCGAAGGTCGCCATCAGCAATGAGCGACCGTCACGCAGCGCCTCGTCGCCACGCATGCGCAACACGCCATGGACCAAGGCCGGCAATGCTGGTTCGAGCGTGACGTCGCCCTCCGTGGCGACCGTGGCGAATGCCGGCAACGTCGCCCGCAGGGTGGAGGTGACGGCCGCGTACAACTGGGCCAGTTCGCTCATGCTTGTGCTCCTTGAACGCTCGGTTCGGCGAAGGCCGGGCCCGTGAAGGCCCGACGCCCGACTCAGAAGTGCCAGGTCCAGATGTCGATCGGCTTCTGGTCAGGGTTGATCTTGCGGATATGGCGATAGGTCGGCTGGAAGCCGAAGCGCGCCCATACCGGTTTCTCGTCGAGGATGGCGATGCTGCCGTTGGCCTGCAGGCGCAGCACAGCGCTGGCATGGCCGCCGGTATGCGAGTGCCACAGCACCGCATTGCCGGCACCGTAGACCACCAGGTTGCCGTCACCCTGGAACACCGCGCGCACGGCGCCCTTGCCTTGAGTGCCGGCGTTCCAGGTGGCCGCGCCGTTCGGGCCATAGGCCACGAGATTACCGTCACCCTGGAACACCAGCTTGCTGGTGCCCGCGCCGTACACCACGCCCTGTATCAGCTCGGAGCCAGGTGCCAGCAGCAGCGAGTCGATCGCGCCAGGCACCAGCGGGATGGCCGGCGTGCCGTTCCACAGCGCCAGCGAGTCGACCAGCACGATATTGCCGTCGTCTTGCAGCACCAGGTGGGTACGGTTCCACTGGTCGTTGCTGGTGAAGGTGCTGTTGTCAGTCAGCCACACCCGGCGTCGCGAGTAGTCGTCGAGGAACGCGCCGTACTGAACGTAGAAGGCCAGCGGGGCCTTCTTGTTGCGCAAGGGAATAGTCGAGCTGAAAGGTTGCTGTTCATTGGCGACCCAGACGGTGGCGCCGTTGTCCTGGATCACCAAATTGCCATCGCCCTGCAGCAGCAGCTTGAAGCGCTGATTGGGCGACAGCAGGTACTGGCCCGCCGACAGGGTCTGGTAAGCGGGCAGCACCGAAGTGCCGACGCCGTTGAAAGGAATGCGGGTACGACCTGCCATGGTGTTTCTCCTACTGGATCGATTGAAGGGGAGCTGGACTCTGCGGCCCGTCCTGATCGCTCGTCGGCACGTTGTCGAGGCCCGTGGCCTTCATGTGGTTCAAGGTCGCGCAACGCGAGCACTTGATCTGGACCACCGCCGCCCCGCCGATGCGGGCCAGCAAGCGGTTGCATTTACCGCAGCGAAACTCGTTGAACATTCGCTTTTCTTCCTTGTTGCCACGTTCATTCTTCGTCCTGGCGTACAGCCGCGGGCTGTTCGTCCAACCCCAGCCGCCGAGCGGCCCAGCGCTCGTAAAGGCCGATGGCCACGTCGGCGCCGGCCATGGCGGTAAGGCAGCCAAAAGCGCTGGCACTCCAGATCGACATGCCGCTGGCGTACAGCAGCATGACCGTCGACACCCCGCAGACCATGCAGGCCCCCGAGCGCAGCGCCAGCCGCCTGAGCAGCCCCCAGCCGCGGGCGCCGGCCTTGTCGGCGCGCCACATCTCGCCGGAAAGTCCGCCCAGCAATGCCAGGAGGATCACCAGCCAGAGCGGCATCTCCAGCAACGTCTGTTGCTCGTTCGTCACGTTCCTGTCTCCTGTGTGTTTGCCCGCCGGCGACAGGCCGGCGGATCGTGATTGGCTTGACTCGGCATTCCAAAAAGCCCGCTATGCAGGCTTTTCAGTAATGCGCGGTGTAACCGTCGGCCACGACTGGTGACGCCGTACGGTTGCGCTTCAAATTGGTGACTCCGACCGCGGCCGCCTGCCCGCCGGATAACTGATCGTGGTGCTTTACGCTGCACACCCGGGCCAGTTGCCAACCCTCTGAACAGTCGAGGCCTGTTCATCGCTGCCTGTATCTCAACCGGTTTGCGTCCGGCTTGGGATACATATTATGCATTCATGCATATGCAGTCAATGCACAAACTCAAATTTTTATGCATCAGCTTTTGCTCCTATGCATGGAGGCCTGATCCGACGTGGATGTAGGGGGGTTCTGAGGACGAAAAAAAACCCGCCGAGGCGGGTTTCTATCGAGGCGCGGGGATCAACGGGCGTACATGCCCCACCAGAAAACGTGACCGAGGAGGCTGATCTGTTCTTCCTGCATCTGCTGGAAGCTGTAGTCCTCGTCGGGGTGCTCATCGCGGTTGAAGCTGCGCAGGCGGATGCCGGTGGGCAGGCGGTACACTTGTTTCACCCGCAGCTGGCCATTGTGGTTGATGGCATAAAGGTCACCGTCGATGATGTCGCCGATGGTGCTTTTACCGGTATTGACCCCGACCGTGGCGCCATCGCGCAGCACCGGCAGCATGCTGTTGCCACGTACCGTCACGCACTTGGCGTTGTCGAACTGCACGCCATTGTGGCGCAGGCTGCGTTTGCCGAAGCGCAAGCGAGCGTTCTCGCTTTCCTCGATGACGAATCTTCCTGATCCTGCTGCCAACTCGACCTCACGAAGAAAAGGAACGGAGACCTCGTCGTCCTCGACGGGGGTTTCATCGTCCCACAGGCTGATATCGCTCAGGGCCGCGTGGCCCTGGGCGAGCGGGGCCGCGTCACGGGATTCGCCCAGTTCGACACGGCCGCGCAACTGGTCGGTGCTCACGCCGAAGTACTCGGCGATCTTCGAGACGTGCTTGTCCGAAGGATCGACGATCTTCTCGCTGAGGATCCGCGACAGGGTGGATTGAGGCACGCCCGTGCGCCGATGCAGCTCTGTAGGGGACAGGCCGTGGCGGGCGAGCAGTTCTCTGAGTACGGAGGCTACGTTGCGTTTTTGCATAATGCGCATAATGCAACCGTGGAAGCGAAAATGCAATGGGCCCTGTAACAGGCAACCTGCGCAGATTTGCCCCACCCCATCCGACCTGCGTCGACCGGAAAAAGCCTGTACCATTAGCGGTTTCGAAATTTGCCACCAGACCACCCGCTGTAAGGCCCTGAATGTCTGATCTCTCCGCACACACCCCGATGATGCAGCAGTACTGGAAGCTGAAAAACCAGCACCCGGACCAGCTGATGTTCTACCGCATGGGCGATTTCTACGAGATCTTCTACGAAGATGCGAAGAAAGCCGCGAAACTGCTGGATATCACCCTGACAGCCCGCGGTCAGTCCGCGGGCCAGTCGATTCCCATGTGCGGGATTCCGTTCCACTCGCTGGAAGGCTACCTGGCCAAGCTGGTCAAGCTCGGCGAATCGGTGGTGATCTGCGAACAGATCGGCGACCCGGCCACCAGCAAGGGCCCGGTGGAGCGCCAGGTGGTGCGCATCATCACCCCGGGCACGATCAGCGACGAGGCCTTGCTCGATGAGCGCCGCGACAACTTGATCGCCGCCCTGCTGGGTGACGAGCGGCTGTTCGGCCTGGCGGTGCTGGACATCACCAGCGGCAACTTCACCGTGCAGGAGATCAAGGGCTGGGAGAACCTGCTGGCCGAACTCGAGCGCATCAACCCGGTGGAACTGCTGATCCCCGACGACTGGCCGCAGGGCTTGCCGGCCGAGAAGCGCCCCGGCGCCCGCCGCCGCGCACCGTGGGACTTCGACCGCGACACGGCGCGCAAGAGCCTCTGCCAGCAGTTCGCCACCCAGGACCTCAAGGGCTTTGGCTGCGACAAGCTGACCCTGGCCATCGGCGCCGCCGGCTGCCTGCTGACCTACGCCAAGGAAACCCAGCGCACCGCCCTGCCCCACCTGCGCAGCCTGCGCCACGAGCGCATGGACGACACGGTCATCCTCGATGCCGCCAGCCGCCGCAACCTGGAGCTGGACATCAACCTGGCCGGTGGCCGCGACAACACCCTGCAATCGGTCATCGACCGTTGCCAGACCGCCATGGCCAGCCGGCTGCTGACCCGCTGGCTGAACCGTCCGCTGCGCGACCTGAAGGTGCTAAAGGCCCGTCAGGATTCGATCCGCTGCCTGCTCGACGGCTACCGTTTCGAGAAGCTGCAGCCGCAGCTCAAGGAAATCGGCGACATCGAGCGGATCCTCGCGCGGATCGGCCTGCGCAACGCCCGCCCCCGTGACCTGGCACGCCTGCGCGATGCCCTCGGCGCCCTGCCGGAGCTGCAGAACGCCATGGCCGAGCTGGAGGCCCCGCACCTGGCGCGGCTGGCCGCGATCACCGGCACCTACCCGGAGCTGGCCGGCCTGCTGGAGCGGGCGATCATCGACAACCCGCCGGCGGTGATCCGCGACGGTGGCGTGCTCAAGACCGGCTACGACAGCGAGCTGGACGAGCTGCTGGCGATCAGCGAGAACGCCGGCCAGTTCCTGATCGACCTGGAAGCCCGCGAGAAGGCCCGCACGGGCCTTGCCAACCTCAAGGTCGGTTACAACCGCGTGCACGGCTACTTCATCGAGCTGCCGACCAAGCAGGCCGAGCAGGCGCCGGTCGACTACATCCGCCGGCAGACGCTCAAAGGGGCCGAACGCTTCATCACCCCCGAGCTCAAGGCGTTCGAGGACAAAGCGCTGTCGGCCAAGAGCCGCGCCCTGGCCCGCGAGAAGATGCTCTACGACGCCCTGCTCGAAACCCTGATCGAGCACCTGGCGCCGTTGCAGGACAGCGCCGCCGCGCTGGCCGAACTGGATGTGCTGAGCAACCTGGCCGAGCGCGCCCTGAACCTGGACCTGAACTGCCCAAGCTTCGTCGACGAGCCGTGCCTGCGCATCGAGCAGGGTCGTCACCCGGTGGTCGAGCAGGTGCTGACCACGCCGTTCGTGGCCAACGACCTCGGGCTGGACAACGGCACGCGCATGCTGATCATCACCGGCCCGAACATGGGCGGTAAGTCCACCTACATGCGCCAGACCGCCCTGATCGTGCTGATGGCCCATATCGGCAGCTTCGTCCCGGCCGCCGCCTGCGAACTGTCGCCGGTCGACCGCATTTTCACCCGTATCGGCTCCAGCGACGACCTTGCCGGCGGGCGTTCGACCTTCATGGTCGAGATGAGCGAGACTGCCAACATCCTGCACAATGCCACCGACCGCAGCCTGGTGCTGATGGACGAGGTCGGCCGCGGCACCAGCACCTTCGATGGCCTGTCGCTGGCCTGGGCCGCCGCCGAGCGCCTGGCCCAGCTGCGCGCCTACACGCTGTTTGCCACCCACTACTTCGAACTCACCGTGTTGCCGGACAGCGAACCACTGGTGGCCAACGTGCACCTGAACGCCACCGAACACAACGAACGCATCGTGTTCCTGCACCACGTCCTGCCGGGGCCGGCGAGCCAGAGCTACGGCCTGGCCGTGGCACAACTGGCGGGCGTGCCGGCGGCGGTGATCCAGCGCGCCCGCGAGCATCTGGGCCGGCTGGAGACTGCCAGCCTGCCCCACGAGGCGCCAGTCATGCCGGCCCGCGACAACATGCCTCACGTGCCGCACCAGAGCGACCTGTTCGCCAGCCTGCCACACCCGGCCATCGAGAAGCTGGGCAAGCTGGACCTGGACGACATGACGCCGCGCCAAGCTATCGAAATGCTATATCAACTGAAAAACCTGTTATAACGGCCCACCGCGCAAGCTGGTAGAATCCGGCGCGGTTTGCGAGCACTGCAGGTTATTAGCCTGGCCTGCAGCCAGCACCGTGAACCGCGCTGCCCTGGTAAGGAAGGGCAAGCTGCCGTCGCCTGAGGAGAGAATTAGAAATGACCTTCGTCGTCACCGACAACTGCATCAAATGCAAGTACACCGACTGCGTGGAAGTCTGTCCGGTGGACTGCTTCTACGAAGGCCCGAACTTCCTGGTGATTCACCCGGACGAGTGCATTGACTGTGCGCTGTGCGAGCCGGAGTGCCCGGCTCAGGCGATTTTCTCGGAAGACGAAGTGCCGTCCGGCATGGAGAACTTCATCGAGCTGAACGCCGAGCTGGCGGAGATCTGGCCGAACATCACCGAGAAGAAAGACGCCCTGCCGGACGCCGAAGCGTGGGACGGCAAGACTGGCAAGATTGCCGATCTGGAGCGCTGATCGCGTTCAGTTGCGAAAAAGGTCCGAAAGGGCCTTTTTTCATTTCCGACAGGCAAAAAAAAGGGGCGGTTTGACCCGCCCACATTTTTTTCCGTAGTCCCTGTATGTCCCAATCATCATCCACTGATGAATCGCGTCCCGCGATGTCCCTGGCCGTCATCCTTGAAGGCCTGTGTCTGTCCCTTGACACAGTTCGAATACTAGCGATTCCCCGGTACGGAACAAGCGACGAATATCTCAGGATGATTCAGACGACACATCTTTTGATATTTATAAAACCTATATATTTCATATAGTTAGAAAAAGTACGCCACTGGAAACGACATTGATTTACTGATCCCTACAGCGATCGCTTACATGACGAGTAAGCGAATGCTTACACGCGATGCTACGAGGGTGGAGAAATAAATACTTCGCAGGTGACAGGCTATGGGGTTGTGAGTAAGGCCCCTCAATGATGTCAGGTCAGTCAACCAGATTGGCGCCTGCGCAAAAAACGCAAACGCCCCGAACAAGTCGGGGCGTTTGCCTGGCGCACGTCAGTGACTACTGGAACAGCGACTCGCTGGACAGGCCATTCTTCTCGAGGATCTCGCGCAGGCGCTTGAGGCCTTCAACCTGGATCTGGCGCACACGCTCGCGGGTCAGGCCGATCTCCAGGCCGACATCCTCGAGGGTGCTGCTTTCATGCCCACGCAGGCCGAAACGCCGCACCACCACCTCGCGCTGCTTGTCGGTCAGTTCGCCCAGCCACTGGTCGATGCTCTGCGACAGGTCGTCGTCCTGCAGCAGCTCGCACGGATCGGTGGGGCGATCATCGGTAAGCGTGTCGAGCAGCGTCTTGTCGGAGTCAGGCCCGAGCGAGACATCCACCGAGGACACCCGCTCGTTCAGGCCAAGCATGCGCTTGACCTCGGCCACCGGCTTCTCCAGCAGACTGGCGATTTCTTCCGGCGACGGCTCGTGGTCGAGCTTTTGCGTCAGCTCACGGGCAGCGCGCAGGTAGACGTTGAGCTCCTTGACCACGTGGATGGGCAGGCGAATGGTGCGGGTCTGGTTCATGATCGCCCGCTCGATGGTCTGGCGGATCCACCAGGTCGCGTAGGTCGAGAAACGGAAGCCCCGCTCGGGGTCGAATTTCTCCACCGCACGGATCAGGCCAAGGTTGCCTTCCTCGATCAGGTCGAGCAACGACAGGCCGCGATTGACGTAACGGCGGGCGATCTTGACCACCAGGCGCAGGTTGCTTTCGATCATGCGCTTGCGACCGGCCGGGTCGCCTTTTTGCGACAGGCGCGCGAAATGCACTTCTTCCTCTGGCGAAAGCAGGGGCGAGAAGCCGATTTCATTGAGATACAGTTGAGTGGCATCAAGTGCGCGACTGTAGTCGATGTACTTGTGCTGCTTGAGCGACGCGCCCTGTTTCGACTTGGTCCGAACCGAAGGTACAGCAGGTTCGTCTGACACCACATCCGTTTCCAAAACGATGCCTGTCTCCATCAGAAGCAGGTCATCGTCGATGTCAAACTCCGGCACTTCTTTGCTGAGAGCCATTGTTATAGTCCTTTGCTGAGTTCGAACTCAGACTCGAGCGTCACCCTTCCATGGCAGCGCTGGAGCCTGTCCCCTCTACATCCAAGGAACAGGCTGGGACATTGATCAACGGCGTGGCAGGAACTGGAGAGGATCGACGGGTTTGCCCTGGCGGCGAATCTCGAAATGCAGCTTCACCCGATCAGTGCCCGTGGACCCCATTTCTGCGATCGTCTGCCCTGCCTTGACCTGCTGCCCCTCCCGAACCAAAAGCCTGCGGTTGTGACCGTAGGCACTGACGTAGGTATCGCTGTGTTTGATGATGATGAGCTCGCCATAGCCCCTCAAGCCACTGCCGGCGTAGACCACCGCTCCATCAGACGCAGCAAAAACAGGCTGTCCCAAATCACCGGCGATATCAATGCCTTTATTCAAACTACCGTTTGAAGCAAATTTACCAATCAGCACGCCGTTCGCCGGCCACGTCCAACCGCCCACGGCGCGCTCTGCGGCGGGCACCTGGGCAACCGTTTGCGAGGTGGTGGAAGAGGCAGTAGTGGCACTTTTGCCATTACCGGTCGCCGGTACGGTGGTCGCGACCGGTCGGCGGATGACGGTGGTCTTGCTCGACGAAGAAGGGCTGCTGACAACCGTGGTGCTCCCCCCCACGCCGCTACTGAAACGAATCGGCTGACCCGGGCGAATGGTGTAGGGGGCGGGAATGTTGTTGCGCGCCGCCAGCTCCTTGTAGTCCCAGCCATAGCGGAAGGCGATGGAGAACAGCGTATCCCCAGGCTTGACGATGTACTGCCCCGAGGTGACGGTCGGGCGCTTGGGCGCGGTGTTGTTGCGATCGACCACGCGGGCGCCGTTGGAGCTGGTGCTGGAACAGCCAGCCAACAGGGTACCCATGGCCAGCGCAATCACCAGAAGCTTCAATACCGACCGTTCCTTGCGCTGCCGCATGCCTGTGTGACCCACCCGCGCTCCCCTCATGCTGTCAAATAATGACGATACAAAATGCAATATTGTTTCAATTATAACCGAGCCACCCTGCCAGGGGTGACTCGCAATTGGCCTGATCGGTGTACGAATATCGCCACGCCAGATAGACAGGGGCCCGACGCAAGAATTCGTCGCCGACGCAAATATTCCGTTGCGCCACTCAGGCCAGCGGGCCGTTGAGCAGGGGCACGAAGCGCACGGCCCCGAGCACCCGGCGCGAGAAACCATGTTCTTCACGCACGATCAGCATCAGTTGCTGGGTTTCCCCCGCCGGACCGACCGGGATCACCATGCGCCCGCCCGGTGCCAGCTGGTCGAGCAGTGCCTGGGGCACCTCGGGCGCAACCGCGGTGACGATGATGCCGTTGTACGGCGCCAGCGCCGGCCAACCTTCGCAGCCGTCGCCCCAGCGGAACACCACGTTGCGCAGGTTGAGCTCGACCAGACGCTCCTTGGCCCGATCCTGCAGGACCTTGATCCGCTCAACCGAAAACACCCGTTCCACCAGTTGGGCCAGGATCGCCGTCTGGTAGCCCGAACCGGTGCCAATCTCCAGCACCTTGTCCAGGGGCCCGGCTTCCAGCAACAGCTCGCTCATGTGCGCGACCATGAACGGCTGGGAGATCGTCTGGTTATGGCCGATCGGCAGCGCCGTGTCCTCGTAGGCCCGATGGGCCAGGGCTTCATCGACGAACAGGTGGCGCGGAGTGCGGCGAATGGCCTCGAGCACCTTGGCGTTCGACACGCCTTCTTCGTAGAGGCGCTGGATCAGCCGCTCCCGGGTACGCTGGGAAGTCATGCCGATGCCGCGACGCTGCAGATCGTCCTGTTCGCGCATCAGAGCACGCCCTCCAGCCAGCCGTCGAGGCGCTCGAAGGCATCGTTGAAGGTGCGATCCAGCTGCAACGGCGTGATCGACACGTAGCCTTGCATCACTGCATGGAAATCGGTACCCGGCCCGCCGTCCTCGGCATCGCCGGCCACGGCGATCCAGTAGCCTTCCTTGCCCCGCGGGTTGACCACCTTGGTCGGCGCCGCGGCACGCGCCCGATGTCCCAGGCGGGTGAGCTGGATGCCACGGATGTGCTCCAGCGGCAGGTTGGGGATATTGACGTTGAGCACGGTGCGCGGTGGCAGCTCCAGGCGCGACTGCGCCTCGACCAGGCGCCGGGCGATATAGGCGGCAGTCGGCAGGTTGTCGGGCAGGCGCGACAGGAGCGAAAAGGCCAGCGAGGTACCGCCGAGGAAACGCCCTTCCAGGGCGGCGGCGACCGTGCCGGAATACAGCACGTCGTCACCCAGGTTGGCGCCCAGGTTGATGCCGGACACCACCATGTCGGGGGTTTCCGGCAGCAGGCCGTTGAGCCCCAGGTGCACGCAGTCAGTGGGCGTGCCGTTGAGGCTGATGAAACCGTTGGCCAGGGTCTGCGGGTGCAGCGGCCGATCAAGCGTCAGCGAACTGCCGGCGCCGCTCTTGTCTTGATCCGGGGCAATCACCACGCACTCGGCGTAATCCGCCAGCGCTTCATGCAGCGCGGCGATGCCGGGTGCGGTAACACCGTCGTCATTCGAAATCAGAATACGCATGGGCTGTCCGTCTGCCCTGCCGGCACCAGATCGACGAGTTCGCGCACCACCACGGTGGCGAAGCATCCGGCCGGAAGGACGAATTCCAGTTGCAGGATATCAGGCTCGGGATAATGCCACGACAGACGCCCAATAGGGAGCCGCAGGATGCGCCGTTCGTGATCCATGCCCGCTCGCGCCAGCCATTGGCACAACGCAGGATGACGCGCGGCGACTTCGCTCTCGAGCACCTGGGTCGCGCCGGCACAAGGCGATTGCCCTTCGCCCCACAGCGGGCCGGTGGGATGCAAGTCAAGAATGGCCAGGCGCGGATCGCTGCACTCGCCCTCTCCTGCCGGGAAGAAACTGCGACTGTCGGTGAACGCGAGCAGGTCGCCGACCTGGGCACGCTGCCAGGTGCCATCGGCCACCCGGGCGGCCAGCACCTGGTTGAACAGGTAGCTGCGCCCGGCCGACAACAGCCGCGAGCGCACGTTGCGCTGCTCGGGCAATGCCTGGCGTGCAGCCCAGTCCTGGGCATCATGCACGTTGCCGCCGGCATGACCGAAACGCTGGCTGCCGAAGTAATTAGGCACACCCTGCTGCTTGAGTTGCTCCAGGCGGGCATCGAGGGCCGGGCGGTCGGCCTGCAGCGCGGTCAGGCGCAAGGTGAAACCATTGGCCGAATGCGCCCCACGCTGCAGCTTGCGCTGATGGCGCACCTGCTTGAGCACCCGCAGGGTGTCGTCCTCGGCGCGGGACAGGTCGGGGTCGGCCTTGCCCGGCAGGTGCAGGCTGAACCACTGGCGTGTCAAGGCTTGGCGGTCCTTCAGGCCGGCATAGCTGATGGCGCGCACCGGCACACCGGCGGCGCGGGCCAGGCGGCGGGCCGCTTCCTCGGTGTTGAGATCGCGCTTCTCGACCCACAGCCACAGATGCTCCCCCTGACCGGACAGCGGGATATCGAGGACTTCATCGACCTGGAAGTCTTCGGCCACCGCCTTGAGCACGGCGGTGCCCAAGGCTTCGCCCGAGGCCCGCGGCCCCAGCAGTTCCAGTTCGGTCATGCTGGCAGTAGCAGGGCGACCGCGTGAACGGCGATGCCCTCCTCGCGGCCGGTGAAGCCCAGCTTTTCTTCGGTGGTGGCCTTGACGTTGACCTGGTCGAGTTCGACCTGCAGGTCTGCGGCGATCTGCTGGCGCATGGTCTCGATATGCGGTGCCATCTTCGGCGCCTGGGCGACGATGGTGGCGTCGACGTTGCCGACCTTCCAGCCCTTGTCGCGCACGACGGCGACCACGTGGCGCAGCAGCACGCGACTGTCGGCACCCTTGAACTGCGGGTCGGTGTCAGGGAAATGCTTGCCGATGTCGCCCAACGCCGCAGCGCCGAGCAGGGCATCGCTCAGGGCGTGCAGCAGCACGTCACCGTCGGAGTGGGCCAGCAGGCCGAACTTGTGGGGGATACGCACCCCGCCCAAGGTAATGAAATCACCGTCGCAGAAACGGTGGACATCGTAGCCGTGGCCAATACGCATAGAAAAACGCCCTGATTGAGTCAGGGCGTGATTCTACCTGCTTTTGAGGTAATGGGGCTGCTTCGCAGCCCATCGCCGGCAAGCCAGCTCTCCCAGAAATTGCAGGCGGTGTCAGACCCTGCCCAACGCCACCGCATGATGACGCAGGTGCTCATCGATGAAGCTGGCGATGAAGTAGTAGCTGTGGTCATAGCCCGGCTGCAGGCGCAGGGTCAGCGCATGACCACCCTTGCGCGCCGCCTGCTCCAGCGCCTGCGGCTTGAGCTGCTTCTCGAGGAAGTCATCGCGATCGCCCTGGTCCACCAGCAACGGCGGGCACTCCCCTGCCTCGGCCAGCAACACGCTGGCGTCCCACTCCCGCCAACGCGCACGGTCCTCCCCCAGGTAGCGGGAAAACGCCTTCTCGCCCCACGGGCAATCCATCGGATTGCTGATGGGCGAAAACGCCGACACCGAACGGTAGCGCCCTGGGTTGCGCAGGGCGCAGACCAGCGCGCCATGCCCACCCATGGAATGGCCGCTGATGCTGCGCTGGTCCGACGCCGGGAAGTGCGCCTCGATCAGGGCCGGCAACTCCTCCACCACGTAGTCGTGCATCCGGTAATGCTGGGCCCAGGGCTGCTGGGTGGCATTGAGGTAGAACCCTGCGCCCAGGCCGAAGTCCCAGGCGCCGTCCGGGTCGCCCGGCACCTGCTCGCCACGCGGGCTGGTATCCGGGGCAACGATGATCAGCCCGAGTTCCGCGGCCAGGCGCTGGGCACCGGCCTTCTGCATGAAGTTCTCGTCGGTGCAGGTCAGGCCGCTGAGCCAGTACAATACCGGCAGCTTCTCGCCCTGCTCGGCCTGGGGCGGCAGGTACACGGCGAACACCATGTCGCAGCCGAGCACCTTGGAGCTGTGCCGGTAACGCTTGTGCCAGCCGCCGAAGCTTTTCTGGCAGGAGAGATTTTCCAGGGTCATGGCGAGGCCCTCAGAAGTGGATCACGCTGCGGATGCTCTTGCCTTCGTGCATCAGGTCGAAGGCCTTGTTGATGTCCTCCAGGCCCATGGTGTGGGTGATGAAGGTGTCCAGCGGAATCTCGCCCTTCTCGGACATCTCGACGTAGCTCGGCAGCTCGCTGCGACCCCGCACGCCGCCGAAGGCCGAACCACGCCAGACGCGGCCGGTGACCAGCTGGAACGGACGGGTGGCGATTTCCTGGCCGGCACCGGCGACGCCGATGATCACCGACTCGCCCCAGCCCTTGTGGCAGCACTCCAGCGCCGCGCGCATCAGTTGCACGTTGCCGATGCACTCGAAGGAGAAATCGACGCCGCCGTCGGTGAGGTCGACGATCACTTCCTGGATCGGGCGATCGTAGTCTTTCGGGTTGATGCAGTCGGTGGCGCCCAGTTGGCGGGCGATCTCGAACTTGGCCGGGTTGATGTCGATGGCGATGATGCGCGAAGCCTTGGCCTTGACCGCGCCGATCACCGCCGACAGGCCGATGCCGCCGAGGCCGAAGATGGCCACGGTGTCACCCGGCTTGACCTTGGCGGTGTTGAGTACCGCGCCGATGCCGGTGGTCACGCCGCAACCGAGCAGGCAGACCTTTTCCAGCGGAGCTTCCTTCTGGATCTTGGCCACGGAGATTTCCGGCAGCACGGTGTACTCGGAGAAGGTCGAGGTGCCCATGTAGTGGAACAGCTGCTGACCCTTGTAGCTGAAGCGGGTGGTGCCGTCGGGCATCAGGCCTTTGCCTTGGGTGGCGCGGATGGCCTGGCACAGGTTGGTCTTGCCCGACAGGCAGAACTTGCACTTGCCGCATTCCGGGGTGTACAGCGGGATCACATGGTCACCAACCGCCACCGAGGTGACGCCTTCGCCTACGGCTTCGACAATCGCACCACCCTCATGGCCAAGGATCGACGGGAAGATGCCCTCCGGGTCGGCGCCGGACAGGGTATAGGCGTCGGTGTGGCAGACACCGGAGGCGACAACGCGCAGCAGCACTTCGCCGGCCTTGGGCATGGCCACGTCCACTTCGACGATTTCCAGGGGTTTCTTGGCCTCGAAGGCGACGGCGGCGCGGGACTTGATCATCAAAGGTCTCCAGAACAGGTATGGGTTGCTGGCTTGCAGTGTAATTCACCGCCTTTTGATGAATAATCCAGCCACTCACAAAACATTATTGCTACACAGGGATAATCCATGAGCAGCCGCTGGGAAGGCATCGACGAGTTCGTCGCGGTGGCCGAATCAGGTCAGTTCACCGCCGCCGCCGAACGACTTGGGGTGTCGTCCTCGCACATCAGCCGGCAGATCGCCCGCCTGGAGGAACGCCTGCAGACACGTTTGCTGTACCGCAGCACCCGGCGGGTGACCCTGAGCGAAGCCGGGCAGACCTTTCTCCAGCACTGCCAGCGCCTGCAGGACGGCCGCGAGGAGGCGCTGCGGGCCATGGGCGACCTGGCCAGCGAGCCCAAGGGCCTGCTGCGCATGACCTGCGCGGTGGCCTATGGCGAACGCTTCATCGTGCCCTTGGTGACACGCTTCATGGCGCAGTACCCACAGTTGCGGGTCGAGGTGGAACTGAGCAACCGTACCCTCGACCTGCTGCACGAAGGCATGGACCTGGCGATCCGCCTGGGACGGCTGCAGGATTCGCGGCTGGTGGCCACGCGCCTGGCGCCTCGGCGCATGTACCTGTGCGCGTCGCCGGCCTACCTGGAGCGCTATGGTCGACCGCACAGTCTGTCGGAGCTGGCGCGGCACAACTGCCTGGTGGGCAGTTCGGACCTGTGGGCGCTGCAGCAGGAGGGACGCGAGATCAGCCAGCGGGTGCAGGGCAACTGGCGCTGCAACAGCGGCCAGGCGGTGCTGGACGCGGCGCTGCAAGGCATGGGGCTGTGCCAGTTGCCGGACTACTACGTGCTCGAGCATTTGCACAGCGGCGCGCTGGTGTCGTTGCTGGAGGGCCATCAGCCGCCGAATACGGCGGTGTGGGCGTTGTATCCACAGCAACGGCATCTGTCGCCGAAGGTGCGCAGGTTGGTCGACTACCTGAAGGAAGGGTTGGCACAGTTGCCGGAGTATCGCACCACTCCCCCGCAGGCGCTCAGCGGCGCCCGGCCCAGCGCTGGCGCAGCCACTCCAGGTCTTCCGGACGGGTCACCTTGATGTTGTCGCTGCGCCCTTCGACCAGGCGCGGCGCATTACCGGCCCATTCGATGGCCGACGACTCGTCGGTGACCGCCACATCGGATACCAGGCACTCGGCCAGCGCCCGATGCAGCATGCCAAGGCGGAACATCTGCGGGGTGTACGCCTGCCAGACGGTGCTGCGATCGACCGTGGCCGCCACCCTGCCCTCGCCGTCGGCACGCTTGAGCGTGTCCCGGGCGGGAACGGCGAGCAATCCGCCGACGGGATCTTCAGCCAGGGCTGACAGCAATTTGTCCAGATCGCTGCGCGCCAGGTTCGGCCGCGCGGCGTCGTGCACCAGCACCCAGTCGTCATCCGATGCACCCTGTGCGTGCAGCAGCAACAGCGCATTGAGCACCGAATCGGCGCGCTCGCGACCGCCCGGGGCGCGCTGGATGCGTGGATCGCTGGCGCAGCGCAGGCCGGGCCAGTAAGGGTCTTGTTCGGCAATGCTGACCACCACGCCCTTGAGCATGGGATGGTCGAGGAAACAGTCGAGGCTGTGCTCGAGAATCGTCTGCCCGCCCAGTTGCAGGTACTGCTTGGGACGGTCGGCAGCCATGCGGGCACCAACGCCCGCGGCGGGAATCACGGCCCAGAAGGCCGGCAGTTCATGTGTCATTTCTGCGGCAGCTGGTAGAGGGTTTCGCCCTCCTTGACCATCCCCAGTTCATGACGAGCCCGTTCTTCCACGGTCTCCATACCTTTCTTCAATTCCAGGACTTCAGCGTCGAGCACGCGATTGCGCTCCAGCAGGCGCTCGTTTTCCGCATGCTGGTCGGCGATCTGCTGCTTGAGTTCGGTCACTTGCGCCAGGCTGCCATTGCCTACCCAAAGGCGATATTGCAGGCCGCCGAGCAGCAGGAGCAGGACGAGGAACAACCAATAGGGACTGCGCATGAAGATATCCAGGGTAAAAAAGGCCGCCGCAGCGAGCTTCCGATAGCACGAAGCCTGGCCGAGGCCAGGCTTCGTCGACAGAAACCCGTGGAAACGACCGAACGATCAGTACGAACGTTCAGCCGGCCCCGGCTGCTGCCTTTTTACCATCTCTTGCTCAGCCGCGAAACTCGGCACGGCCGCGATATACAGCCTTGGCGCCCAGTTGCTCTTCGATGCGCAGCAGTTGGTTGTACTTGCTGACGCGGTCGGAACGGCACAGCGAACCGGTCTTGATCTGACCGGCTGCGGTACCCACGGCCAGGTCGGCGATGGTCGAATCCTCGGTTTCACCGGAACGGTGCGAGATCACCGCGGTGTAGCCGGCGGCCTTGGCCATCTGGATGGCTTCCAGGGTCTCGGTCAGCGAGCCGATCTGGTTGAACTTGATCAGGATCGAGTTGCCGATGCCCTTCTCGATGCCTTCCTTGAGGATCTTGGTGTTGGTCACGAACAGGTCGTCGCCAACCAGTTGCACCTTGGCACCGATCTTGTCGGTCAGGATCTTCCAACCGGCCCAGTCGGACTCGTCCAGGCCGTCTTCGATCGAGATGATCGGGAAACGCTCGGTCAGGCCCTTCAGGTACTCGGCGAAGCCTTCGGCGTCGAACGACTTGCCTTCACCGGACAGGTTGTACTTGCCGTCTTCATAGAATTCGGAAGCCGCGCAGTCCAGGGCCAGGGTCACGTCGGTGCCCAGCTTGTAGCCGGCCTTTTCGACGGCTTCGGCAATGGCTGCCAGGGCGTCTTCGTTGGAAGCCAGGTTCGGCGCGAAGCCACCTTCGTCACCGACGGCGGTGTTCAGGCCACGGGCCTTCAGTACAGCCTTGAGGTGGTGGAAGATCTCGGTGCCCATGCGCAGGCCATCGGAGAAGGTCTTGGCGCCAACCGGCTGCACCATGAACTCCTGGATGTCGACGTTGTTGTCGGCGTGCTCGCCGCCGTTGATGATGTTCATCATCGGCACCGGCATGGAGTACTGGCCTGGGGTGCCATTGAGGTTGGCGATGTGGGCGTACAGCGGCAGGTCCAGGTCCTGAGCGGCGGCCTTGGCGGCGGCCAGGGATACTGCCAGGATGGCGTTGGCGCCCAGCTTGGCCTTGTTCTCGGTACCGTCCAGCTCGATCATGGCACGGTCCAGGGCTTTCTGGTCGGCCGGGTCCTTGCCCAGCAGCAGGTCACGGATCGGGCCGTTGATGTTGCCGACGGCCTTCAGCACGCCCTTGCCCAGGTAACGGCTCTTGTCGCCATCACGCAGCTCCAGCGCTTCGCGCGAGCCAGTGGAAGCACCCGACGGCGCGCAGGCGCTGCCGATGATGCCGTTGTCGAGCAGTACATCGGCTTCCACGGTGGGGTTGCCACGCGAATCGAGAACTTCACGACCTTTGATGTCGACGATCTTTGCCATTGTTGTAAGCACTCCAGAATTGACGAAAACAACGCAGCTTTGGGAATTCTTGCCGTTCACCAGGCGACATGGCACGGGCAGGCCTGGCGAAGGGAGCCCCTGACCGAAAGGTCAGGGGTGGAACGGGCGGTACTTTACCCGAGAAACGAGCTTTACGCGGTTTCTACCGTCGGAAAACTTTTCACCAGGTCGTCCAGTTGCTTGAGCTGGGCCAGGAACGGCTCCAACTTATCCAGGCGCAGGGCACACGGACCGTCGCACTTGGCGTTGTCCGGATCCGGGTGGGCCTCGAGGAACAGGCCCGCCAAGCCCTGGCTCATGCCAGCCTTGGCCAGGTCGGTGACCTGGGCGCGGCGGCCGCCTGCGGAGTCGGCGCGACCACCTGGGGTTTGCAACGAATGGGTCACATCGAAGAACACCGGGTACTCGAACTGCTTCATGATGCCGAAGCCGAGCATGTCCACGACCAGGTTGTTGTAGCCGAAGCTCGAACCGCGCTCACAGAGGATGAGCTGGTCGTTGCCTGCCTCGACGCACTTGGCGAGGATGTGCTTCATCTCGTGGGGCGCGAGGAACTGCGCCTTCTTGATGTTGATCACGGCACCGGTCTTGGCCATCGCCACGACCAGGTCGGTCTGGCGCGACAGGAAGGCCGGCAGCTGGATGATGTCGCACACCTTGGCCACCGGCTCGCACTGGTAGGGCTCGTGCACGTCGGTGATCACCGGCACATTGAAGGTCTGCTTGATCTCCTCGAAGATCTTCAGGCCTTCTTCCATGCCGGGGCCGCGGTACGAGTTGACCGACGAACGGTTGGCCTTGTCGAAGCTGGCCTTGAACACGTACGGGATGCCGAGCTTCTCGGTCACCCGCACGTACTCCTCGCAGACCTTCAGGGCCAGGTCACGGGACTCCAGGACGTTCATGCCGCCGAACAGGACGAACGGCTTGTCGTTGGCGATCTCGATGTTACCGACGCGAATGATCTTCTGAGTCATGGATCAGGCCTTGTTCTTCTGTGCCAGGGCCGCCTTGACGAAGCCGCTGAACAGCGGGTGGCCGTCACGCGGGGTCGAGGTGAACTCCGGGTGGAACTGGCAAGCAACGAACCAAGGGTGGTCCTTGGACTCGACCACTTCGACCAGCGCGCCGTCCTCGGAACGGCCGGAAACCACCAGGCCGGCGTCAACCAGTTGCGGCAGCAGGACGTTGTTGACTTCGTAACGGTGACGGTGGCGCTCGGTGATCACGTCCTTGCCGTAGCAGTCGTGAACCTTGGAGCCGGCCGCCAGCTGACAGTCCTGGGCGCCCAGGCGCATGGTGCCGCCCAGGTCGGAGGCTTCGGTACGGGTCTCGACCGCGCCGGTGGCATCGGCCCATTCGGTGATCAGGCCGACAACCGGGTGGCCGCTGTTGCGGTCGAACTCGGTGGAGTTGGCGTCTTTCCAACCCATCACGTTGCGGGCGAACTCGATCACGGCCACCTGCATGCCCAGGCAGATGCCCAGGTACGGGACCTTGTTCTCACGGGCATATTGCACCGCGGTGATCTTGCCTTCGACGCCGCGCAGGCCGAAACCGCCCGGGACCAGAATGGCATCGGCGCCTTCGAGCAGGCTGGTGCCCTGGTTCTCGATGTCCTCGGAGTCGATGTAACGCAGGTTGACCTTGGTGCGGTTGGTGATGCCGGCGTGGCTCATCGCTTCGATCAGCGACTTGTACGCGTCCAGCAGCTCCATGTACTTGCCGACCATCGCGATGGTCACTTCCTGCTCAGGGTTGAGCTTGGCATCGACGACCTTGTCCCACTCGGACAGGTCGGCGCTGTTGCACTGCAAGCCGAAGCGCTCGACGACGAAGTCGTCCAGGCCCTGGGCGTGCAGTACGCCTGGGATCTTGTAGATGGTGTCGACGTCTTCCAGCGAGATCACCGCACGTTCTTCGACGTTGGTGAACAGCGCGATCTTGCGACGCGACGAGGCATCGACCGGGTGGTCGGAGCGGCAGATCAGCACATCGGGCTGCAGGCCGATGGAGCGCAACTCCTTGACCGAGTGCTGGGTCGGCTTGGTCTTGGTCTCGCCGGCAGTGGCGATGTACGGGACCAGGGTCAGGTGCATCAGCATGGCGCGCTTGGAGCCCACTTCGACGCGCAGCTGGCGGATCGCCTCGAGGAACGGTTGCGACTCGATGTCGCCCACGGTGCCGCCGATCTCGACCAGCGCGACGTCGGCATCGCCGGCGCCCTTGATGATGCGGCGCTTGATCTCGTCGGTGATGTGCGGAATGACCTGGATGGTCGCGCCCAGGTAATCACCACGGCGTTCCTTGCGCAGCACGTGCTCGTAGATGCGGCCGGTGGTGAAGTTGTTGTTCTGGGTCATCGTGGTGCGGATGAACCGCTCGTAGTGGCCCAGGTCAAGGTCGGTCTCGGCGCCGTCGTGGGTGACGAATACTTCACCGTGCTGGAACGGGCTCATGGTGCCCGGGTCGACGTTGATGTACGGGTCCAGCTTGAGCATGGTGACTTTGAGCCCCCGCGCTTCCAGGATGGCCGCCAGGGAAGCCGAGGCAATGCCTTTCCCCAATGAAGAAACAACACCGCCCGTGACGAATATGTAGCGCGTCATGAAAAACCCTAGAAGTCTGCGTTAAGGCGGCATGGGCCGCCGGAGAAAGCGAAGGAAGGCCGAAGCCCCCGATCACCTGCGTCAATCACAGTGCATCTCGAAAAACTGCCGCGTCTGTACAGACCAGGGGTGTCCCCGGCATGGAGCTCGCTCGTCATTTTAAGAAATCAGCCCAGCAAAAAACTGCTTGGTAATCGGCAACCTCTGTGATTTTGCGCAACCCACAGAAGCTGTATCAAGAAGGGAGGGTAGTCTACCCGAATGTACCCTTCAGCTCAAACCTTGCACGTTCGTCGGCGGCTGCCAGTGCAACTGACAATCCGCCTGCGCCAGCTCGGGCAGGTTGGCCACCGCGAGCAACTGCTCGCCGCGATACAGCAGCGGCAGTCGCGGGCGCACGAAGTGCGGGACCTGCAGCTCGTTGAGCAGGCGCTTGAGATCGCGCCGACCGCGACCAGGCAGTTGCATGATCTCGCCGCCCTGGCGGTAGCGGATGTGCAGGCCTTCACCCAACGGGGCCGACATCAGGCGGACACTGCCATTACCCGGCAGGCGCAACGGTTGCCCGCTGTCCAGCCAGGGGTAATTACCCGACACCGCGGCCAGCCAAACGCCATTTAGCCACCAGATACGTCCATGGCTGCGATGCAGTTCGCCATCGGTCAGGCGCCAGACCGGGCAGGCATCGGCCGCCGCGTCGCGCAGATCGTTCCAACCGGCCCAGTGGCGGCTGTCGGGCAGGCGGGTGCGCTGGCTGAGCCAGAACTGCAGGGCATTGCGCTGGCGCGCTGGGGACATCGCGGCGAGCACCTCGAGGCTGAGCGAATACAGCTCCAGCCAGGGCAGCGGCGCATTGTCGCAGGCGATCGCCAGGTCGCTGGCGGCCAGTTCGTCCAGCAGGCCCATCGCCTCGCCCAGGTGTTCGGCACTGCGTGCCAGGTTGGCTTCGGCCTGTGGCCAACGCTGGCGCAGGATTGGGAAGACCTCGCCGCGCAGGAAGTTGCGGGCAAAGGCTGTATCGCTATTGGAAGGGTCGTCGACCCATACCAGCCCGTGCATGTCGGCGTAGGTCTGCAGTTGCTGGCGCGACAGCCCCAGCAATGGGCGCACCAGGCTGCCCTGCCCTAGCGGCCGCTGTTGCGGCATGGCGGACAAGCCACGCAGGCCGGCGCCGCGCAGCAAGCGAAACAGCAGGGTCTCGGCCTGATCGTCACGGTGCTGGCCGGTGAACAGCACTTCGCCTAGGCCCAGCCGTTTTTCGAAGGCGTCGTAGCGGGCGTTGCGGGCCGCCTGTTCGAGGCTGGCACCGGGGGCAACCTGGACAGGAAGCACATCGAGTTCGACACCCAGTGCAGCACACACCGCTCGGCAGTGATCGGGCCAGGCATCGGCGGCGGCTTGCAGGCCGTGATGGACATGGATGGCGCGCAGAGGGGGCGCGGGGTGGTTGCGGGTGTAGTCGGCGAGCTGGTGCAGGAGGACGGTGGAGTCCAGGCCACCGGAGAAGGCGACGTACCAGGCGGGGGCGTTGAGCCAGGGGGTGAGGTTGAGCATCAGGGCCTCACAGGACTTGAGATCGCCGGGGGCGCCTTGCGCCCCTTTCGCGACACAAGGCCGCTCCCACAAGATGGCGTCAGTTTCGAATACTGCGCAATCCTGTGGGAGCGGCCTTGTGTCGCGAAAGGGCCGCGAAGCGGCCCCCCGGAATCCATCAGAGGCCGTAGCTCATCAGGCGATCGTAACGGCGCTTGAGCAGCGCGTCGTTGTCGAGCTTGCCGAGCATGTCCAGCTGTTCGATCAGATCGGCGCGAACATTGGCCGCCATCTTCGCCGGATCGCGGTGGGCGCCGCCCAGCGGCTCGGGGATGACCTTGTCGACGATGTTCAGGCTCTTCAGGCGCTCGGCGGTCACGCCCATGGCCTCGGCGGCATCGGCCGCGCGGTCGGCGGTCTTCCACAGGATCGAGGCGCAACCTTCCGGCGAGATCACCGAGTAGGTGGAGTACTGCAGCATGTTCAGCTGGTCGCACACGCCGATGGCCAGTGCGCCGCCGGAACCACCCTCACCAATCACGGTGGCGATGATCGGCGTCTTCAGGCGCGCCATCACGCGCAGGTTCCAGGCAATGGCCTCGCTCTGGTTGCGCTCTTCGGCGTCGATGCCCGGGTAGGCACCCGGGGTGTCGATGAAGGTCAGGATCGGCATCTTGAAACGCTCAGCCATTTCCATCAGGCGACAGGCCTTGCGGTAGCCTTCAGGGCGCGGCATGCCGAAGTTGCGGCGTACCTTTTCACGCACCTCACGGCCCTTCTGGTGACCGATGACCATGACCGGCTTGTCGTTCAGGCGCGCGGTGCCACCGACGATCGCGGCGTCGTCGGCAAAGTGACGGTCGCCGTGCAGCTCCTCGAACTCGGTGAAGATGTGGTCGATGTAATCGAGGGTGTACGGGCGGCGCGGGTGACGGGCCAGACGGGCGATCTGCCAGCTGGTCAGGTTGCCGAAGATGCTCTCGGTCAGGGTGCTGCTCTTGTCCTGCAGACGGGCAATTTCATCGCTGATGTTCAGCGAGTTGTCGTTGCCCACCAGGCGCAGCTCTTCGATCTTGGCTTGCAGGTCGGCAATCGGCTGTTCGAAATCGAGGAAATTCGGGTTCATAGGCTTCCGTCTTGGGTCTACGGCCAGGCGGCCGGCCGGTTGATCCGTTTGGCGCCCTACCTTAAGGGATCAGGCGCATAAAGGTCGAGATTAAAATGCGTCGTTTCAACGGTATTGCAGGAAGACGTTCTCACGCCCGAACTGGTCACGCAGTGCCTGAATCAGCCCATCGGCCGGGTCGATCGACCACTGGTCGCCAAACTGCAGCATGGCCTTGGCGTCGCTGCCGGTGTACTCCAGGGTGATCGGGCAACCACCACGGTGCCGGGTGATCAGCTCGCCCAGCCATTTCAGGCGATCGCCCTTGAGCGCGTCGTGACCAACCTTCAGGCGCAGGCTCTCGGCCAGCTTGGTCCGGGCATCCTCCATGGTCATCACGGTCTTGACCCGCAGGCGCAGGCCGCCGGAGAAGTCGTCGTTGCTCACCTCCCCCTCCACCACCACCATGGCGTCGGTCTGCAGCAGGGCCTGGGCGCCCATGAAGGCATCGGCGAACAGCGAGGCCTCGATGCGCCCGGAACGGTCATCCAAGGTGACGAAGCCCATCTTGTCACCCTTTTTGTTCTTCATCACCCGCAGGGCAATGATCATGCCGGCGATGGTCTGGGTGTCGCGGGCCGGTTTGAGGTCGACGATGCGCTGGCGGGCGAAGCGGCGGATCTCGGTCTCGTATTCGTCGATCGGGTGGCCGGTCAGGTACAGGCCAAGGGTGTCCTTTTCACCCTTGAGGCGTTCCTTGAGCGTCAGCTCGCGCACCTTGCGGTGGTTGGCGTAGACGTCGACATCCGCCTCGTCGAACATGCCGCCGAACAGGTCGACGTGGCCACTGTCCGCAGTATGGGCGGCCTGCTCGGCAGCCTTGACTGCCTCGCCCAGCGCCGACAGCAAGGTTGCACGGTTGATGTCGATGTTGGCCTGATAGGCCTTGATCTCGTCATGGAAATGCGGCCCCAGGCGGTCCAGCGCACCACTGCGGATCAGCGCGTCGAGGGTCCGCTTGTTGACCCGCTTGAGGTCGATACGCTCGCAGAAGTCGAACAGGTCCTTGAACGGGCCGCCCTGGGCGCGGGCCTCGACGATTGCCTCCACCGGCCCCTCGCCGACGCCCTTGATCGCGCCCAGGCCATAGACGATGCGGCCATCGTTGTTGACGGTGAACTTGAAGTCCGAGAAGTTCACGTCCGGCGCGTCCAGGCGCAGCTTCATGCTGCGCACTTCCTCGACCAGCACCACCACCTTGTCGGTGTTGTGCATATCCGCCGACAGCACCGCGGCCATGAACGGCGCCGGGTAGTGGGTTTTCAGCCAGGCGGTCTGGTAGGACACCAGGCCGTAGGCGGCGGAGTGGGATTTGTTGAAGCCGTAGCCGGCGAATTTCTCTACCAGGTCGAAAATGTTACCGGCCAGGTCCGCATCGATGTTGTTGGCCACGCAGCCTTCGATAAAACCACCGCGCTGCTTGGCCATTTCCTCGGGCTTTTTCTTACCCATGGCCCGGCGCAGCATGTCGGCGCCACCGAGGGTGTAGCCGGCCATCACCTGGGCGATCTGCATCACCTGTTCCTGGTACAGGATGATGCCGTAGGTAGGCGCGAGTACCGGTTTCAGACCTTCGTACTGGTAGTCGGAGTGCGGGTAGGCCAGTTCCGCTCGGCCGTGCTTGCGGTTGATGAAGTCGTCCACCATGCCCGATTGCAACGGGCCCGGACGGAACAGCGCCACCAGTGCGATGAGGTCTTCCAGGCAGTCGGGCTTGAGCTTCTTGATCAGCTCCTTCATGCCCCGGGATTCGAGCTGGAACACCGCCGTGGTTTCGGCTTTCTGCAGCAGCTCGTAAGTCTTGCGGTCGTCCAGCGGGATGAAGTCGATGTTGACGTCGGGCAGGTTCTTCTTGGCCTGCTCGCGGTTGATGATCTCCATCGCCCACTTGATGATGGTCAGGGTCCGCAGGCCGAGGAAGTCGAACTTCACCAGGCCCGCAGCCTCGACGTCGTCCTTGTCGAACTGGGTCACCAGGCCGCCGCCCTCTTCGTCACAGGCAATCGGTGAGAAGTCAGTGAGCTTGGTCGGCGCGATCACCACGCCACCGGCGTGCTTGCCGGTACCGCGGGTGACACCTTCGAGCTTGAGCGCCATGTCCCAGATCTCGCGGGCATCCTCGTCACCCTTGAGGAAGTCGCGCAGGATCTCTTCCTGCTCGTAGGCCTTCTCCAAGGTCATGCCCACTTCGAACGGGATCATCTTCGACAGGCGGTCGGCCAGGCCGTAGGACTTGCCTTGCACCCGCGCCACGTCGCGCACCACCGCCTTGGCGGCCATGGTGCCGAAGGTGATGATCTGGCTCACCGCGTTGCGGCCGTAGGCTTCGGCCACGTAGTCGATCACCCGGTCACGGCCATCCATGCAGAAGTCGACGTCGAAGTCAGGCATGGAAATACGTTCAGGGTTCAGGAAGCGCTCGAACAGCAGGTCATAGGCCAGCGGGTCGAGGTCGGTGATCTTCAGTACATAGGCCACCAGGGAGCCGGCACCCGAGCCCCGGCCCGGGCCAACCGGCACGTCGTTGTTCTTCGCCCACTTGATGAAGTCCATAACGATCAGGAAGTAACCGGGGAAGCCCATCTGGATGATGATGTCCAGCTCGAACTTCAGGCGGTCCAGGTAGACCTGGCGCTTCTCTTCGTAATTGGGCGTGGTCTCTTTCGGCCAAAGCACCGCCAGGCGCTCCTCCAGGCCTTCGTGGGAGACGTGACGCAGGTAGTCGTCGATGCCCATGCCGTTGGGCGTCGGGAAATCGGGGAGGAAGTATTTGCCCAGCTGCACGGTGATGTTGCAGCGCTTGGCGATCTCCACGGTGTTGGCGATGGCGTCCGGCAGGTCGCTGAACAGCTCGGCCATCTCTTCGGGCGACTTGAGGTACTGCTGGTCACTGTAGCCGCGCGGGCGGCGCGGGTCGTCGAGGGTCCAGCCCTCGCCAATGCACACGCGGGTCTCGTGGGCGTCGAAATCCGACTGCTTGATGAAGCGCACATCGTTGGTCGCCACCAGCGGGGCGCCGAGCTTGTCGGCCAGGGCCACGGCGGCGTGCACGTACTCTTCGTCACCGGCGCGATTGGTACGCTGCAACTCGACATAGAAGCGGTCCGGGAACATGCCCATCCAGTCGCCGAGCAGGGCTTCGGCTTCGTCCTGGCGACCGGCCATCAGGGCCACGCCAATATCGCCTTCCTTGCCTGCCGACAGGGCGATCAGCCCCTCGCTGGCCGGGGCGATCCAGTCGCGCTGGATGATCACCAGGCCGTTGCGCTGGCCGTCGGTCCAGCCTCGGGAGATCAGCTCGGTGAGGTTGCGATAGCCCTTGGGATTCATGGCCAGGAAGCAGATGCGCGACAGCGGCGCCTCGGAATCGGCCCCGGCCAGCCACAGGTCGGCGCCGCAGATCGGCTTGATGCCAGCGCCCATGGCGGTCTTGTAGAACTTCACCAGCGAGCACATGTTGCTCTGGTCGGTAATTGCCACCGCCGGCATGTTCATCCCGGCCAGGGCCTTGGCCAGCGGCTTGATCCGCACCAGGCCGTCGACCAGGGAGAATTCGGAGTGCACGCGAAGGTGAACGAAGGAGACCGACATGGAGGATCCTGTAGCAGTGCTGAACGACAAGGGCGGGATTGTAGCGTATTGCTCTTCGCTTGCCTCGCCTGGAGGTCAGCGGTTGGTTGCAGAATGCATCGCGGGGCAAGCCCGCTCCCACGCAGCCGATTCCAGTGCAGGCTTGGCGTGGGAGCGGGCTTGCCCCGCGATGAGTGGCGCCGATCAGATCAGCGAAGTGGAAATGCCTTCACGGGCTTCCCATGCGGCCCGAACCGGCGCGAACGAACGCCGATGAATGGGCGTCGGCCCAAGCCGGGCCAGGGCCTCAAGGTGCACTGGAGTCGGATACCCCTTGTGCCCGCCGATCCCATAACCCGGGTAGATCAGCTCGAACGCGCTCATCTCGCGGTCGCGGGTGACCTTCGCCAGGATCGATGCAGCGGCGATCGCCGGCACCTGCGAGTCACCCTTGACCACAGGCGCAGCCGGTACCGAAAGCTTCGGGCAACGGTTGCCGTCGATCAGCGCCAGTTTCGGTGTGATGTGCAACCCTTCGACCGCACGCTGCATGGCCAGCATGGTCGCATGGAGGATGTTCAGTCGGTCGATTTCCTCGACCTCGGCGCGAGCGATGCAGAAACTCAGCGCCTTCTCGCAGATCTCGTCGAACAGCGCGTCGCGCTTGGCCTCGGTGAGCTTTTTCGAGTCGTTCAGGCCGAGGATCGGTCGGCGCGGGTCGAGAATGACCGCCGCGGTGACCACCGCGCCGCACAGCGGGCCACGGCCCACTTCATCGACGCCGGCTACCAGCTCTTCAACCAGGTTGAAATCCAGTCCCATCTGCATCTCAGCGGTCCTTCAACAGGGCGAGCACCGCGTCGGCCGCCTGATTGGAGGCGTCGCGGCGCAAGGTGCGGTGGATCTGGTCGAAGCTGTCCGTCTGCTGCGAGCCGTCCTTGACCAGCGGCGCCAGGGTCTGTGCCAGGGCTTCGCTGGTAGCGGCGTCCTGCAACAGCTCCGGTACCAGCAGGCGCTGGGCCAGCAGGTTGGGCAGCGACACGTACGGGCTCTTGACCATGCGCTTGAGGATCCAGTAGGTCAGCGGCGCCAAGCGGTAGGCCACCACCATCGGTCGCTTGTACAGCATCGCTTCCAGGGTGGCGGTGCCGGAGGCGATCAGCACCGCGTCACAGGCGGCCAGCGCCTGGTGCGAGCGGCCATCCAGCAAGGTCAGTGGCAGTTCGCGCCCTTCGAGCATCTGCTCGACCTGAGCGCGCCGGGCGGCATTCGCGCACGGCAGCACGAAGCGCACGCCGGGCACCAGCTCGCGCAAGCGCTGGGCGGCATCGAGGAACAAAGCTCCCAGGCGCCCTACCTCACCGCCCCGGCTGCCAGGCATCAACGCGATCACCGGGCCTTCGGCCAGGCCCAGTTCGGCACGCGCCGCGCCACGGTCGGCCTCCAGGGGAATCGTGTCCGCCAGCGGATGGCCAACGAAACGCACCGGCACGCCCTGCTCTTCATAGAAGCGCGCCTCGAACGGCAGCAGGGTGAGCATCAGGTCGCAGCCCTCGCGAATTTTCAGCACGCGCTTCTGCCGCCAGGCCCAGACCGACGGGCTGACGTAATGCACCGTCTTGATTCCGGCCTGACGCAGCTTGAGTTCGATATTGAGGGTGAAATCGGGGGCATCGATACCGATGAACACGTCGGGCTTTTCGCCGATCAGTGTGTGGATCAGTTCCTTGCGCCGCTTGAGCAGCTCGCGCAGGCGCCCGAGCACCTCGACCAGGCCCATGACGGCCAGGCGTTCCATCGGAAAGTAGGAGGTCATGCCCTCGGCTTCCATCAAGGGACCGCCAACACCGATGAACCGCACATCGGGATGACGTGCCTTGATAGCGCGCATCAGGCCGGAACCGAGAATGTCCCCGCTGGCCTCGCCGGCGACCAGCGCCACGCAGAGCTGGGCCATATCAGCGGGTGATGCCGCGTGCGGAATTGGCGATCGATTGACGGAACAGATCGACTTCAGGGAACTGCGTGACCAGCTCATCCAGCTCCTTGAGCGCCTCTTCGACAGTCAGGCCCTGGCGGTAGACGATCTTGTAGGCGCGACGCAGGGCGTGCAGCACTTCGTCGCTGAAACCGCGACGACGCAGGCCTTCGAAGTTCATGCTGCGCGCCTCGGCCGGGCTGCCGAACACGGTGACATAGGCCGGTACGTCCTTGCCGATCGCGGTGCCCATGCCGGAAAACGCATGGGCGCCGATATGGCAGTACTGGTGCACCAGCGTGTAACCGGACAGGATGGCCCAGTCGCCGACATGCACATGGCCCGCCAGCGCGGTGTTGTTGACCAGGATGCAGTGGTTGCCGATGACGCTGTCGTGGCCGATGTGGGCATAGGCCATGATCAGGTTGTGATCGCCCAGGGTGGTTTCCGAACGGTCCTGCACGGTGCCGCGGTGGATGGTGACACCCTCGCGGATCACGTTGTGGTCACCGATCACCAGGCGCGTCGGCTCACCCTTGTACTTCAGGTCAGGGGTGTCTTCGCCGATCGAGGAAAACTGATAGATGCGGTTGTGCTTGCCGATACGGGTCGGCCCCTTTAGCACCACATGCGGACCGATGACGGTACCCTCCCCGATTTCCACATCGGGGCCTACGATCGACCAGGGGCCGACCTCGACGCCCTCGGCCAACTTGGCCGAGGGGTCGATGATCGCCCGTGGGTCAATCGAACTCATAGGGAGCGTTCCGCGCAGGTGATCTCGGCCGAGCAGACCGGCTTGCCGTCCACCAGGGCGCGGCACTCGAACTTCCAGATCATGCTCTTGCGGCTGAGGAACTTGGCTTCCAGCACCAGCTGGTCGCCCGGCAGCACCGGCTGGCGGAAACGCAGCTTATCGGAGCCGACGAAGTAGTAGAGGGTGCCGTCCGCCGGCTTGGCGTCGAGCATCTTGAATCCGAGAATCCCGGCCGCCTGGGCCATCGCCTCGATGATCAGCACGCCCGGCATGATCGGATGCGCCGGGAAGTGGCCATTGAAGAACGGCTCGTTGATGCTGACATTCTTGTAGGCACGAATGCTTTGAGCCTCGAAGTCCAGATCCGTCACTCGGTCCACGAGCAGGAACGGGTAACGGTGAGGCAGGTATTCGCGAATCTCGTTGATGTCCATCATTTCGGGGGGAAGCCTGTATAAGAATAGGGAGCGCAGGTGCTGACCACACGCTCCTTTTGCAGATCCAAAGAGGAGCCAGCTAGCGACTGTAACGCTCGCTCAGTAAATGGTATCAGCCTTCTGATGTCGGCTGGCCACCTGAGGTCACGGTGTCGACACGCTTTTCCAGCTGCTGGAGACGCTTGGACATCTCGTCCAGCTGGCGAATGCGAGCGGCGCTCTTGCGCCACTCGGCCAAGGGTTGCATGGCCGTACCGGAAGAATAGCCACCCGGCTCGGTAATCGAACGGGTCACCATGGTCATGCCGGAAACGAAGACATTGTCGCAGACGTCGATGTGGCCGACCATCCCGACACCACCGGCAATCATGCAATGCTTGCCGATGCGGGTACTGCCGGAAATCCCGACGCAGGCCGCCATCGCCGTGTGGTCGCCGACCTGCACGTTGTGGGCGATCTGGATCTGGTTGTCGAGCTTGACGCCATCGCCGATGCGGGTGTCCGACAGCGCACCACGGTCTACCGCGGTGTTCACGCCGATCTCCACATCATCACCCAGGGTGACGCCGCCGATCTGCGCGATCTTGCGCCAGATGCCCTTCTCGTTGGCAAAGCCGAAGCCCTCGCCACCGATCACCGCGCCAGACTGGATGACCACGCGCTTACCAATGGTCACGTCGTGATACAGCGTGACACGCGCAGCCAGCCAGCCACCCTCGCCGATGACACAGCGGGCACCGACGAAGCAGTGCGCGCCGACCGTCACATTGGCGCCGATGCACGCGCCGCTTTCGATCACCGCGAACGGGCCGATGCTGGCGCTGGCATCGACCTGGGCATCCTCGGCCACCACGGCGCTGGGATGGATTCCCGCCACAGCCTTGGGCTTCGGATCGAACAGGTGCGAAATGCGCGCATAGGCCAGGTAAGGGTCGGGAACGATCAAGGCGTTGCCGGCAAAACCTTCGGCGTCCTCGGCCTTGAGCAGTACCGCACTGGCCGAGGAATCGTCCAGGAACTTGCGATACTGCTTGTTGGCCAGGAAGCTCAACTGCCCGCAACCGGCCTCCTGCAAGGTGGCCAGCCCGGTGATCTGCAGCGCCTCGGGGCCTCTGAGTTCGGCCCCGAGGGCTTCGGCCAGCTGGCCGAGCGTCATGGTCACAGTCATATCAACGGGCTTGGTTCATGCGCTCGATGACCTGACGGGTGATGTCGTACTGAGGCTTGACATCGATGACCGCGCCACGCTCCAGAACCAGGTCGAAACCGCCCTTCTTGATCACTTCCTCGACAGCACCGTCGAGCTTCGGCTTGAGCTGCTTGAGCATGTCGCGGTCGGCCACGGCCTTGGCTTCGTTGAGTTCCTTGGACTGGAACTGGAAGTCGCGGGCTTTTTGCTTGAACTCGAGCTCCAGGCGTTCACGCTCAGGCTGAGGCATCTTGTCGCCGCCCTTGATCAGGCGATCCTGGATACCCTTGGCGCTGCTTTCCAGGCCCTTGAGCTTGGTCAGTTGCGGGCCGAACTTCTTCTCGGCGTCAACGGCGTACTTCTTGGCCGCGTCGGATTCCAGCAGAGCCATCTGATAGTTCAGCACGGCAACTTTCATTTCGGCGAAAGCCGGGGTGGCGACCAGCGCCGCGGCTACGAAGGCCAGTTGGGTCAACTTACGCACGATGCACTCCTGGATAATCCGTTGTCGTTATGCAAGGGCCGACCTCAGAAGGTCTGGCCCAGAGAGAATTGGAACACTTGCGTGTCGGCGTCGTCCGGTTTCTTGATCGGCATCGCCAGGCTGAAGCTCAACGGGCCCAGCGCGGTGATCCAAGTCACGCCCAGACCGACCGAGCTGGCCATGTCCGAGAAGCCGACCTTGGTGCAATCGGGCTTCGAGCCGCAGTTGGTGTCGAACACGTTACCCACATCCCAGAACACGGACGTGCGCAGCGAACGCTGATCCTTGACGAACGGCAGCGGGAACAGCAGCTCCACGCCACCTTGGACGAGGACGTTACCACCGAACGGCAGCGGATCCTGGTCCGGGTCGGCGATGGTGCCCTGGTTGCCGGTTACCGCAGCTCCACGGCTCGGAGTACTGCGTGGGCCCAGGGTGCTGTCCTTGAAGCCGCGCACGGAGTTGAAGCCGCCCGCATAGTAGTTTTCATAGAACGGCAGGCCGGAGGTCGAGCCGAAACCATCACCATAGCCCAGTTCGGTGTGCAGGCGCAGGGTGTAGTCGTTATTGATCGGCTTGAACAGCTGGCCACGGTAGTCGAGCTTGTAGAACGACAGGTCGCTGCCCGGCACGGTGGTTTCCAGCGTCAGGCTCTGGGAGTGACCACGGGTAGCCAGCACGCCTTTGTTCAGGGTCGACTCGGACCAGCCGATCGAGGCCTTGAAGTTCAGGAAGTTGTCGCCTTCGTCCTGAAGGAACTTGAAGATCTCATCGACGGTGTAACGGCCGGTCTTGATCTTGTCCTGCTGCACGGTCAGGCCGTAGGTCAGGCGCGAGGTCTCGCTGATCGGGTAGCCGAGGCTGACACCGGCACCGAGGCTGTCCACCGCATAGCTGGCCACGTCGACGTCGAGGTCGTCGTAGTCGGTGCTGCGGTAGAAGGCGTTGTAGCCCAGGCTCACGCCATCGGCGGTGAAGTAGGGATCGACATAGCCGAAGTTGTAGCGGGTCTGGTACTCGGAGCGGGTCAGGCCAATGGAGACCTTGTTACCAGTACCGAGGAAGTTGTTCTGGCTGATCGAGCCGCCCAGGATCAGGCCGGCGCTCTGGGCGAAACCGACGCTGGCAGTGATCGAGCCGGAGGCCTGCTCTTCGACGCTGTAGTTGACGTCGACCTGGTCGTCGGTACCCGGTACCGGCGGCGTCTCGACGTTGACTTCCTTGAAGAAGCCCAGGCGCTCGAGGCGGGTCTTGGACTGGTCGATCAGGTAGGTCGAAGCCCAGCCACCTTCCATCTGACGCATTTCGCGGCGCAGCACTTCGTCTTCGGTCTTGGTGTTGCCGCGATAGTTGATGCGGTTGACGTAGGCACGCTTGCCCGGATCGACGACGAACATGATGTCGACGGTGTGATCCTGGTCGTTCGGCTGCGGCACGCCGTTGACGTTGGCGAAGGTGTAGCCTTCGTTGCCCAGACGACGGGTGATGAGGTCGGAGGTGGTGGTCATCACCTTGCGCGAGAACACCTGGCCCGGCTGCACCAGCAGCAGCGACTTGACCTGGTCTTCCGGCACTTTCAGGTCACCAGACAGCTTCACGTCGCGGACGGTGTACTTCTCGCCCTCGTTGATGTTGACGGTGATGTAGACGTGCTTCTTGTCCGGGGTGATCGACACCTGGGTGGACGCGATGTCCATGTTGATGTAGCCGCGGTCCAGGTAGTAGGAACGCAGCCGCTCCAGGTCACCGGAGAGCTTTTCCCGGGCGTACTTGTCGTCGTTCTTGAAGAACGACAGCCAGTTGGTGGTCTTGAGCTCGAACAACTGGCCGAGGGTCTCGTCGTCGAAGACCGTGTTACCCACCACGTTGATGTGCTGGATCGCGGCCACGGTGCCTTCGTTGATCTTGATCTTCAGGCCGACGCGGTTGCGCGGTTGCGGAACGACCTCTGCGTCGACCTCGGCGGAGTAGCGGCCCTGGGCAACGTACTGGCGCTGCAGTTCGTTACGCACGCCTTCCAGCGTCGCGCGCTGGAAGATTTCACCTTCGGCCAGGCCCGACTGCTTCAGGCCCTTCATCAGGTCTTCGGTGCTGATCGCCTTGTTGCCTTCGATCTCGATGCTCGACACCGAGGGGCGCTCGACCACGTTGATGATCAGGACATTGCCGTCGCGGTTCAGCTGAATGTCCTGGAAGAAGCCGGTCTTGAACAGCGAGCGGGTCGATTCGACCAGACGGCGGTCGTCGACCTGGTCACCGACGTTCAGCGGCAACGCGCCGAACACGCTGCCGGCGGACACCCGCTGCAGGCCGTTGACACGAATATCGGAGATGGTGAAGGACTCGGCGTGAACTTCAGCGATCATCAGTGCGGAGAGCACCGCAGTTAGCAGCAGACGTTTCATGAAGTCCTTTTATTCCAACTGGCAATAAACAACCTGCCGCGACAAGGCGGCAGGTTTTCGCGATTGAGCGAAGCTTTTATAGTCGACCCAGATCGTTGATCAGGGCGAGCAACATCACCCCGACGACCAAACTGATACCGATCTGGACCCCCCAACCTTGCACCCGATCCGAGAGCGGACGACCGCGCGCCCACTCGATCAGGTAGAACAGCAAATGCCCCCCATCCAGTACCGGGATGGGCAGCAGGTTCAGAACCCCCAGGCTTATGCTCAGGTAGGCCAGGAAATTCAGGAAATCCCCAACGCCCGACTGGGCTGAAGCGCCCGCCACTTTAGCAATGGTTATCGGTCCGCTCAAGTTTTTTACCGAGAGCTCCCCGAACAGCATTTTCTTCAGCGATTCGAGGGTAAGGACGCTCATGTTCCAGGTGCGGGAAAGTCCCTCGCCCACCGCCTCCAGCGGCCCATAGCTGACTTCGCGGAGCATCTTCGCCGGCCACTCGGCGGCCTTGACCCCGGCGCCCAGATAGCCGCCAGAAGCCTGGCCCTCGCCTTTGCGTGCCAGGGTGACGGCAACCTCGAGTGGCACGCCGTCACGCTCGATGCGCAGGCTGACCTTTTTCTCGGGACGGGCACGGACTGCGTCGACCACCTGCTGCCAATCGGCCAGCTCCACGCCGTCGAGCGCCAGCAGCTTGTCACCGGTCTTGAGCCCGGCCGCGGCCGCCGGCCCTTTCGGATCGATCTCTGCCAGTACCGGCACCACAGCCGGACGCCATGGGCGCAGGCCTAGGGACTGGATCGGCTCGGGTTCGTCAACGCCCTTGAGCCATTGATTCAGGGAAACATTCAATTGGCGCTCGGCCGTCGCGCCCTCATCGAGCACCCCGATCCGCAACGTGCCGGTCTCGCCTAAACGGCGTACCAGTTGCAGATTGACCGCCGACCAGCCATTGGTCGGTTCGCCATCGATGGAAACGATTTCCTGGCCAACGCTCAGACCGGCGCTGGCCGCCAGGCTGCCAGCCTCGACGCCACCGATGACCGGACGTACCTGCTGCGAACCCAGCATGGCCACAACCCAGAAGAACAGGATGGCCAGCAGGAAGTTGGCGATGGGACCGGCGGCCACGATGGCAATACGCTGGCGAACCGACTTGCGATTGAACGACTGCTCGACCAGCGCCGGAGGAACCTCGCCCTCGCGCTCGTCGAGCATCTTGACGTAACCGCCCAGCGGAATAGCGGCGACGACGAACTCGGTACCGTGGCGATCATGCCAGCGCACCAGCGGCGTGCCGAAACCCACCGAGAAACGCAGGACCTTGACCCCGCAACGCCGCGCCACCCAGAAGTGGCCAAACTCGTGGAAGGTAACCAGCACACCCAGTGAAATCAGGGTGCCGACAATCATGTAGAGCGCAGTCATGTCCAATCTCCGGGTGACATTCGGCGGAGTCGGCCGCAGGCTTCAGCGGCCGTGGCGTCGCAGCCACTCCCGGGACAGCTCCCGGGCACGCTGGTCGGCGGCGAACACCGCCTCGAGGGTGGGCAATGCCACCACGGGCTCCTGGTCGAGCACCTGTTCGATCATACCCGCGATCTCCGGGAAGCGGATACGCCGCTGGAGAAACGCCTCGACGGCCACTTCGTTGGCGGCGTTGAGCACCGCCGGCGCACTGTTGCCCGCCTCGGCAGCCTGACGCGCCAGGCGCAGGCATGGGAAGCGCTGTTCGTCGGGCGCCTGGAAATCCAGACGGGCGATGGCGAACAAGTCCAGCGGCGCGACGCCCGAATCGATACGCTCTGGCCAGGCCAGGGCGTTGGAGATTGGCGTGCGCATGTCCGGGTTACCCAGCTGGGCAAGCACCGAGCCATCGACGTAATCCACCAGCGAATGGATGACGCTTTGCGGGTGTACCACCACTTCAATTTGGGACGGCTTGGCATCGAACAGCCAGCAGGCCTCGATCAGCTCTAGGCCTTTGTTCAGCATGCTGGCCGAATCGACCGAGATCTTGCGACCCATGGACCAGTTCGGGTGCGCGCAGGCCTGCTCCGGGGTTACATCCAGCAACACTTCGGCAGGGGTTTCGCGGAACGGCCCGCCTGAGGCGGTCAGCAGGATCCGGCGCACACCGACAGCACCGAGGCCACGGGCGTAGTCGCCGGGCATGCACTGGAAGATCGCGTTGTGCTCACTGTCGATCGGCAGCAACACCGAACCGCTGCGGCGCACCGCATCCATGAACAGGGCCCCGGACATCACCAGGGCCTCCTTGTTGGCGAGCAACACCTTCTTGCCCGCCTCGACCGCGGCCAGGGTCGGGCGCAGGCCGGCGGCGCCGACGATGGCCGCCATCACGGTGTCCACCTCTGACGCAGCGGCCACCTGGCACAATCCGGCCTCACCCTCGAGCACCTCGGTGGCGCAGCCCGCCGCGCCCAGCCCCTGACGCAGGCGCGTGGCCGCCTCGGCGCTCGGCACCACGGCAAACGCCGGACGATGACGCTTGCACAGGGTGAGCAGCTCATCGATGCGCGAATAGCCGCTCAGGGCGAACACCTGGTAACGATCAGGGTGCCGGGCAATGACGTCCAGCGTGCTAAGGCCGATGGAGCCAGTGGCTCCCAGCACGGTTATGCGTTGCACAGCACTCACATCACACCCCACTCAGCCGCCCACAACAGCACGGCAAACATCGGAATCGCCGCAGTCAGGCTGTCGATGCGATCGAGCACGCCGCCATGACCCGGCAGCAGATTGCTGCTGTCCTTGATGCCTTCACGGCGCTTGAACATGCTTTCGGTCAAGTCACCGACTACCGAAGACATCACCACCACCCCGGCGCCCAAGAGCCCCAGTAGCACCTGGCCGATACTCCAGTCACGGGCAAAGCCCACGGTCAGGGTGATCAGCAGACTGACCGCAAGACCGCCATAGACGCCCTCCCAGCTCTTGCCCGGGCTGACCTGCGGCGCCAGCTTGCGCTTACCGAAGGCCCGACCGGAGAAGTAAGCGCCAATATCGGCAGCCCAGACCAGGACCATGACCGACAGGATCAGCCAGTTGCCCAATGGCCAGTGCTTGAGCAGCACCAACCCCTGCCAGGCAGGCAGCAGCACCAGCAGGCCGATCAGCAGGCGACAGGCGGCACTGCTCCACAGCTCGCCGCTGCGCGGGTAGGTCAGCACCAGCCAGGTGGCCAGGGCCCACCAGATCACCGATGCACCCAGCACCCAAGGCGCGAGGTCGGGCATCAGGTAGAGCAGCATCAAGCCACCGGCCACCACGGCGGCGTAGGCAATGCGCAGCGGCTGCGCCACCAGGCCGGCCAGACGCGCCCACTCCCAGGCGCCGAGCGTTACCACGCAGCCGATGAACAGGGCGAAATCCCCACCGTTGAGCAGGAAGAAACCACCCAACGCGATCGGCAGCAGGATCAGCGCGGTAATGATGCGTTGTTTAAGCATTAAGCACGGGCTCCGGCTTCGACCTGCTCGCTGGTCTTACCGAAGCGTCGCTGGCGTGAAGCGAAATCGGCCAGCGCGTTGCGCATGGCCTCGTGTTTGAAGTCCGGCCAATAAAGGTCGGAGAAGTACAGCTCGGCGTAGGCCAGCTGCCACAACAGGAAGTTGCTGATGCGGTGCTCGCCACCGGTTCGGATGCACAGGTCGGGCAACGGCAGGTCACCGGTAGCCAGGCAGGTCTGCAGCAGATCCGGGGTGATGTCCTCGGGGCGAAGATGACCGGCCTGGACTTCTCGCGCCAGGCGTTGCGCGGCCTGGGCGATGTCCCATTGGCCGCCATAGTTGGCGGCGATCTGCAGGATGAAACGGTTGCTACCCACCGTCGCCGCTTCGGCTTCGCGCATCGCCGCCTGGAGCTCAGGGTGAAAGCGCGAGCGATCACCGATGATGCGCAGGCTGATGTTATTGTCGTTCAGGCGCTTGGCCTCCCGACGCAATGCCGAGAAGAACAGCTCCATCAGCGCACCGACCTCCTCGGCCGGACGCTGCCAGTTTTCGCTGGAGAAGGCGAAGAGCGTGAGCACCTCGACCTTGGCCTCGGCGCAGACTTCGATCACCGCGCGAACGGCATCCACGCCGGCCTTGTGGCCGGCGACGCCGGGCAGAAGACGCTTCTTCGCCCAGCGGTTGTTGCCGTCCATGATGATCGCGACGTGACGCGGCACCGAGCCCGGTGCCGCTGACTTGGTCTTTTCCATTAAGAGAGCAACCCTGGCCTCAAACGGCCATCAGGTCCTTTTCCTTGGCCTTGAAGGCAGCATCGACCTCAGCAACGAACTTGTCGGTCAGCTTCTGGATCTCGTCAGCCGCGCGGCGCTCTTCGTCTTCGCTGATTTCCTTGTCCTTGGTCAGCTTCTTCAGATCGGCGAGGGCATCGCGACGCACGTTGCGCACTGCAACCTTGGCGTCCTCGGCAACGCCGCTGGCCTGCTTGGTGTAGCCCTTGCGGGTTTCTTCGGTCAGGGCCGGCATCGGCACACGAATGGTGGTGCCGGCGCTGGACGGGTTCAGGCCCAGGTCGGAGGTCAGGATGGCCTTTTCGATGGCTGCGCTGAGGTTCTTGTCGTGGGCGACGATCTTCAGGGTACGGGCGTCCTCGACGGTGATCGCGGCCACCTGGTTCAGCGGCATGTCGCTGCCCCAGGCCGGCACCTTGACGCTATCCAGGATGCTCGGGTGGGCGCGACCGGTGCGGATCGCCGCCAGGTTGCGGGCCAAGGCCTCGAGGGACTTGCCCATGCGCTCCTGGGCGTCTTTCTTGATGTCGTTGATCATTTTTGAACTTCCTCGATCAGAGTTCCTTCCGCACCACCATGCACAATATTGAGCAGGGCGCCGGGCTTGTTCATGTTGAAGACGCGCAGCGGCATCTTGTGATCGCGGCAAAGGCAGATTGCCGTCAGGTCCATTACGCCCAGCTTGCGATCCAGCACTTCATCGTAGGACAGATGATCGAACTTCTCGGCATGCGGGTCCTTGAATGGATCTGCAGTGTATACACCATCGACCTTGGTTGCCTTCAATACCACGTCGGCATCGATTTCGATGGCGCGCAGGCAAGCGGCGGAGTCGGTGGTGAAGAACGGGTTGCCGGTACCGGCAGCGAAGATTACGACTTCCTTGGAATTCAGGTGGCGCATGGCCTTGCGGCGATCGTAGTGATCGGTCACACCCACCATGGAGATAGCCGACATGACGATGGCGGTGATGTTCGCCCGCTCCAGCGCGTCGCGCATGGCCAGGCCGTTCATCACGGTGGCCAGCATGCCCATGTGGTCGCCGGTAACGCGGTCCATGCCGGCCGCACTGAGCGCCGCGCCACGGAACAGGTTGCCGCCACCGATCACCAGGCCGACCTGAACGCCGATGCCGACCAGCTGGCCGACTTCCAGCGCCATGCGATCCAGGACCTTGGGGTCGATCCCGAACTCTTCCGAGCCCATCAGGGCCTCGCCGCTAAGTTTGAGTAGAATGCGTTTATAGCGAGCCTGATGACCACTGCCCTGCTGAGCCATTGCGAATCTCTCCTGCGGCGTTTGTAAAAATCTGGCGGGCTGTTTCAGCCTGCGCGTAACTCTAGCGTGACGCACTTGATGCGTCAGCGAGCAACGGTCTCGTGAACCGCTCCCGCTTTGACAAAGAGGCTGCGCGCGTAAGCGGGCAGCCTCTTCGGGGCGACAGACGAATCCGTCTTACTGCTTGGCGGCAGCTACCTGGGCGGCAACTTCGGCAGCGAAGTCGTCAACCGGCTTCTCGATGCCTTCGCCGACCTTGAAGTAGGTGAAGGAAACGATTTCAGCACCGGCTTTCTTGGCCAGCGCGCCAACTTTGACTTCCGGATCCATGACGAAGGCTTGCTCTTTCAGCGAGGCTTCGGCTTTGAACTTGGAGATACGACCGTTGATCATGTTCTCAACGATGTTTTCCGGCTTGCCGGCGATCTTGTCGGCATTCAGTTGCAGGAAGACGTTCTTCTCGCGCTCGATGGCCTCGGCGGAGATTTCCGACGCGTCCAGGAACTCTGGGTTCGAGGCTGCAACGTGCATGGCGATGTTCTTGGCCAGGTCGACGTCGCCGCCTTTCAGGACAACAACGGCACCGATCTTGTTGCCGTGCAGGTAAGCGCCGACAACGTCGCCCTCAACGCGCACCAGGCGACGGATGTTGACGTTCTCGCCGCACTTGGCAACCAGGGCTTCACGAGCGGCTTCACGCGAGGCGATCAGCGGAGCTGCGTCGGTCAGCTTCTGGGCGAAGGCTTCTTCGAGGCTTTCGGCAACGAAGTTCTTGAAGTCGTCCTGCAGGGCCAGGAAGTCGGTCTGCGAGTTCACTTCCAGCAGAACGGCGGATTTACCGTCGGTCTTGACCGCGATAGCGCCTTCAGCAGCGACGTTACCAGCCTTTTTGGCGGCCTTGATGGCGCCCGAGGCACGCATGTCGTCAATGGCTTTTTCGATGTCGCCGCCGGCCTTTTCCAGGGCCTTCTTGCAATCCATCATGCCTTCGCCGGTACGCTCGCGCAGTTCTTTGACCAGCGCCGCAGTAATTGCTGCCATTTCAAAATCCTCTTGGAAAGTTTTTCAACCATTCCACCCGCTCGTCACGGGCGTTAAATTCTGCAAATCGCTGCCTTTATATCAGCTCGCCCATGATGCGGGGCCGTTGCTGACAGCAGGATTTCAAGGTGGCAAAAAGGGGGCCAAGCCCCCTTTTTGCGTGCCAAGTCGACGCCAGGCGTCAATTACTCGGCAGCAGGTGCAGCCGCTTCTTCAGCGTAGACTTCAGTGCCGCCGGCAACGTTGTTGCGACCGCGGATGACGGCGTCAGCCATCGAAGTCATGTACAGCTCGATGGCGCGGATGGCGTCATCGTTACCTGGGATGATGTAGTCAACACCTTCCGGGCTGCTGTTGGTATCGACAACGCCGATGACCGGGATGCCCAGCTTGTTGGCTTCGGTGATGGCAATGCGCTCGTGGTCGACGTCGATCACGAACAGGGCATCAGGCAGGCCGCCCATGTCCTTGATACCACCCAGGCTGCGATCCAGCTTTTCCAGATCGCGCGAACGCATCAGGGCTTCTTTCTTGGTCAGCTTGGCAAAGGTGCCGTCTTCGGCCTGGGTTTCCAGGTCGCGCAGACGCTTGATCGAGGCGCGAATGGTCTTGTAGTTGGTCAGCATGCCGCCCAACCAACGGTGATCAACGTATGGCGAACCGCAACGAGCAGCTTGCTCGGCGACGATCTTGCCGGCGGAACGCTTGGTGCCGACGAACATGATCTTGTTCTTGCCCTGGGCCAGGCGCTCTACGAAGGACAGAGCTTCGTTGAACATTGGCAGGGTTTTTTCCAGGTTGATGATATGGATCTTGTTACGCGCGCCGAAAATGTACTTGCCCATTTTCGGGTTCCAGTAACGGGTCTGGTGGCCGAAGTGCACACCGGCCTTCAGCATATCGCGCATGTTGACTTGGGACATGATAGTTCCTTGATAAGTCGGGTTGGGCCTCCACGTATCCCAATGACCAACCCGTGTTTCCAGGGAAACCGGGCACCCAGGCCATCGTGTCGACACGTGTGTGGGTTTGAGCTGACGGAGGACATCCCCCGAAAGCGGCGCATTTTATACCACAGGCCGAGCGCGAACGGAACCCGGATCATGCTTCGTCCGTCAGCGGCTTTTGCAGGCCCCACGCTTTGCGGCCAGAATGCCTTCAATAGACCTCCGGATCCACGGGACTCTCCCGACAGATCGCCGCCGCGCTCTGGTAGAATCCGGTCTTTCCCGTTTGTTCGCGCCACACAGGGCGCCGTAGAGAGCCTGTTCATGACCGTCACCATCAAGACCGCAGAAGACATCGAGAAGATGCGCATCGCTGGCCGCCTGGCCGCCGAAGTGCTGGAAATGATCGAGGAGCACGTCAAGCCCGGCGTCACCACCGAGGAACTCGACCGCCTGTGCCACGACTATATCGTCAACGTCCAGCAGGCGATCCCCGCGCCTCTCAACTACAAGGGTTTCCCCAAGTCGATCTGCACCTCGATCAACCATGTGGTCTGCCACGGCATTCCCAATGACAAGGCGCTAAAGGACGGCGACACCATCAACATCGACGTGACCGTGATCAAGGACGGCTATCACGGCGACACCAGCCGCATGTTCCATGTCGGCACCGTCGCGCCATGGGCCGAGCGCCTGTCCAAGGTCACTCAGGAGTGCCTGTACAAGGCCATCGAGCTGGTCAAGCCCGGCTGCCGTCTTGGCGACATTGGCGAGGTGATCCAGAAGCACGCCGAGAAGAACGGTTTTTCGGTGGTTCGCGAGTTCTGCGGTCACGGCATCGGCAAGGTGTTCCACGAAGAGCCGCAGATCCTCCATTACGGCCGCGCCGGCACTGGCATGGAGCTCAAGGAAGGCATGACCTTCACCATCGAGCCGATGATCAACCAGGGCAAGGCCGACACCAAGGTGCTTGGCGACGGCTGGACCGCCATCACCAAGGACCGCAAGCTCTCGGCCCAGTGGGAACACACCCTGGTAGTGACCGCCAACGGCTACGAGATCTTCACCCTGCGCAAGGACGACACCATTGCGCGCACCTCGGCCTGACACTGACTAACAGGAACGCGACTCGATGCCCCAGGTGGATCCCGAGCTGTTCGACCGCGGCCAGTTCCAGGCGGAACTGGCCCTCAAGGCAAGCCCTATCGCCGCTTTCAAGAAAGCCATCCGCATGGCCGGCGAGGTGCTCGACAAGCGTTTCCGTGAAGGCCGCGAGATCCGCCGGCTAATCGAGGATCGTGCCTGGTTCGTCGACAACATCCTGCAACAGGCCTGGCACCAGTTCAGCTGGGGCACGCCGGACGGCATCGCCCTGGTGGCGGTGGGCGGCTATGGCCGCGGCGAGTTGCACCCGTTCTCGGACATCGACCTGCTGATCCTGCTCGACGCCGCCGAGCACGAGCAGTACCGCGACGCCATCGAGCGCTTCCTCACACTGCTGTGGGATATCGGCCTGGAAGTCGGCCAGAGCGTGCGCACCGTCGACGAATGCGCCGAGCAGGCCCGGGCCGACCTCACGGTCATCACCAACCTGATGGAAAGCCGCACCATCGCCGGCCCCGAGTCGCTGCGCCAACGCATGCTCGATGCCACCAGCACCGCGCACATGTGGCCGAGCAAGGAGTTCTTCCTGGCCAAACGCGCCGAGCTCAAGGCCCGCCACCACAAATACAACGACACCGAGTACAACCTCGAGCCCAACGTCAAGGGCGGGCCGGGCGGCCTGCGCGACATTCAAACGGTGCTCTGGGTGGCCCGGCGCCAGTACGGCACCCTGAACCTGCATGCCCTGGCCGGCGAGGATTTCCTGCTGGAGAGCGAGAACGAACTGCTGGCTTCGTCGCAGGCCTTCCTCTGGCGCGTGCGCTATGCCCTGCACATGCTCGCCGGGCGAGCCGAGGACCGCCTGCTGTTCGACCACCAGCGCAGCATCGCCGCGCTGCTGGGCTACACCGACGACAACCCCAAGCGCGCCATCGAACAGTTCATGCAGCAGTACTACCGGGTGGTAATGAGCATCAGCCAGCTGTGCGACCTGATCATCCAGCATTTCGAGGAAGTGATCCTCGCCGATGACGACAGCGGCGCCACCCAGCCGCTGAACGCGCGCTTCCGCCTGCACGACGGCTATATAGAAGCGGTCAACCCGAACGTTTTCCGGCGCACCCCCTTTGCCATGCTGGAGATCTTCGTGCTGATGGCCCAGCACCCCGAGATCAAGGGCGTGCGCGCCGACACCGTGCGCTTGCTGCGCGAGCATCGCCACCTGATCGACGACAAGTTCCGCAACGATATCCGCAACACCAGCCTGTTCATCGAGCTGTTCAAGTGCGAAATCGGCATCCACCGCAACCTGCGGCGGATGAACCGCTACGGCATCCTCGGCCGCTACCTGCCGGAGTTCGGCCTGATCGTCGGGCAGATGCAGCACGACCTGTTCCACATCTACACGGTCGATGCGCACACCCTCAACCTGATCAAGCACTTGCGCAAGCTGCAGTACACCCCGGTTTCCGAGAAATTTCCGCTGGCCAGCAAGCTCATGGGCCGCCTGCCCAAGCCCGAGCTGATCTACCTGGCCGGCCTCTACCACGACATCGGCAAGGGTCGCCAGGGCGATCACTCCGAGCTGGGCGCAGTGGACGCACAGGCCTTCTGCGCGCGCCACCAGCTACCGGCCTGGGACAGCCGGCTGATCGTCTGGCTGGTGCAGAACCACCTGGTGATGTCTACCACTGCGCAACGCAAGGACCTTTCCGACCCTCAGGTGATCAACGACTTCGCCCTGCACGTGGGCGACGAGACGCGCCTGGACTACCTCTACGTGCTGACCGTGGCCGACATCAACGCCACCAACCCCAGCCTGTGGAACTCCTGGCGGGCGAGCCTCTTGCGCCAGCTCTACACCGAGACCAAGCGCGCCTTGCGCCGGGGCCTGGAAAACCCGCTGGACCGCGAGGAGCAGATCCGCCAGACCCAGAGCGCCGCACTCGACATCCTGGTGCGCGAAGGGACCGACCCGGACGACGTCGAACAGCTCTGGTCGCAACTGGGTGACGACTACTTCCTCAAACACACCGCCGCCGACGTGGCCTGGCACAGCGACGCGATCCTCCAGCAGCCGGCCGACGGCGGGCCGCTGGTACTGATCAAGGAAACCACCCAGCGCGAGTTCGAGGGCGGCACGCAGATCTTCATCTATGCCCCCGACCAGCACGATTTCTTCGCCGTGACCGTGGCCGCCATGGCCCAGCTCAACCTGAACATCCACGACGCCCGGATTATCACCTCGAGCAGCCAGTTCACCCTCGACACCTACATTGTGCTCGATAACGACGGCGGCTCGATCGGCGACAATCCGCAGCGGGTCAGGCAGATCCGCGACGGCTTGACCGAAGCGCTTCGCACCCCCGAAGACTACCCGACGATCATCCAGCGCCGGGTGCCGCGCCAGCTCAAGCACTTTGACTTCCCGCCGCAGGTGACCATCCTCAACGACGCCCAACGGCCAGTGACCATCCTCGAGATCACCGCCCCGGACCGCCCCGGCCTGCTGGCACGGATCGGGCGGATCTTCCTGGAGTTCGACATCTCGCTGCAGAACGCCAAGATCGCCACCCTAGGCGAGCGCGTGGAGGACGTGTTCTTCATCACCGACGCCGACAACCAGCCGCTGTCCGACCCGCAGCTGTGCAGCCGCCTGCAGGAGGCCATCGTCCGGCAGCTGCAGGCCGGCCAGGCCAGCGATGCCAGCCCCACCCGCATGACCTTTTGACGATAACGAGACCTTGCGCCAATGAACCCAGCACTGACCCAGCTCCAGCCCTACCCGTTCGAGAAACTGCGTGCCCTGCTGGGGAGCGTGAAACCGGCGGCGGACAAACGCCCGATCGCCCTGTCGATCGGCGAGCCGAAGCACGAATCGCCGGCCTTCGTCGCCAAGGCCATGACCGACAACCTCGACAAGCTGGCGGTCTACCCCAGCACCCTGGGCCTGCCGGCCCTGCGCCAGGCCATCGGCCAGTGGTGCGAGCGGCGCTTCGGCGTGCCGGCCGGCTGGCTGGACGCCGACCGCCATATCCTGCCGGTCAACGGCACCCGTGAGGCGCTGTTCGCCTTCACCCAGGCCGTGGTCGATCGCTCCGCGGACGGCCTGGTGGTCAGCCCCAACCCGTTCTACCAGATCTACGAAGGCGCGGCCCTGCTGGCGGGCGCCACGCCGCACTACCTGCCCTGCCTGGAAAACAACGGTTTCAACCCGGATTTCGACGCCGTGCCGGCCGACGTCTGGAAACGTTGCCAGATCCTGTTCCTGTGCTCCCCGGGCAACCCCACTGGCGCCCTGGTGCCGATGGACACCCTGAAAAAGCTGATCGCCCTGGCCGACGAGCACGACTTCGTGATCGCCGCCGACGAGTGCTACAGCGAGCTGTACTTCGACGAGGAAACGCCACCACCGGGCTTGCTCAGCGCCTGCGCGGCACTGGGCCGAAATGACTTCAAGCGCTGCGTGGTGTTCCATAGCCTGTCCAAGCGCTCCAACTTGCCGGGCTTGCGCTCGGGCTTCGTCGCCGGCGACGCCGAAATCATCAAGCCGTTCCTGCTGTACCGCACCTACCACGGCTGCGCCATGCCGGTGCAGACCCAGCTGGCCAGCATCGCCGCCTGGCAGGACGAGGCCCATGTACGCGAAAACCGCGACCAGTACCGCGCCAAGTACGACGCCGTGCTCGACATCCTGCAGCCGGTGCTCGACGTGCAACGCCCGGACGGCAGTTTCTACCTGTGGGCCAAGGTACCGGGCAGCGATGCCGACTTCACCCGCGACCTGTTCGAGGCCGAGCATGTGACCGTGGTGCCGGGTTCGTACCTGTCCCGCGAAGTAGACGGAGTCAATCCGGGCGCCGGGCGCGTGCGCATGGCCCTGGTCGCGCCGCTGGCCGAATGCATCGAGGCGGCCGAGCGGATTCGCGCGTTCCTGGGCCGCTGATGGCAGGCGCCCCTCCTCACAGGGGGGCGCAATCTCTATCGAGACAAGCATTAAGTACCGCTGGTGCAGAACACTGGCGACCGATAGTTGGCACCTATCAACCCCTGAAGGTGCACAACCATGTCCGATACTCTCGTGGCAAACGCGATCTACCGTCTACGCCAGAAGCTGCATCTGCCCCAGGCGATAAAGCCGCGCAAGAAACGCTCGGTGGCCGATCACTCTGTATTCTGGCGCCCCGGCCAGACACTCAGGATCTCGTTCATCGGCACGCCATGCCCCTGGCTCAAGAAATCGATTTTCGACACCGCGTGCCAATGGCTGAAATATGCCAACCTGAACTTCGAGCTCCTGGACAACGATGTCGACAAAGCCGAGATCCGCATCCAGACCGATGTGCAGGAAGGCGTGAATTTCAGTTTCCTGGGCAACCAGGCCTTGGACGTGGGCGGTGCCACCATGGCATTGGGGGTCAAGCTGTCGGACCCGCTGTTCGAGCCGTTCGTACTGCATGAGTTCGGACACGCATTGGGGATGGAGCATGAGCACCAACACCCAAGGGCCAACATACCCTGGGACCTTGACGCGGTGCGCCAAATGCTGGCCGTGGTCCTGGCCGACGAGGCCAACAACCCGAATGACCTCGACGACCTGATCGAAGAGGACCTTGCCACTCAGTTCCTGCCCTTGCCCGACAACGGCGACCTGCTCATCCTGCCCTATGACAGGCGGTCGATCATGCACTACCCCATCAGGCAGAAACTCACGCGCCACGCGTTCAAGCGCAGCCATAACCTGAAAATCAGCAAAAAGGACAAGCGCTTCATGCGCCTGGTCTATCCGGCTTCATGCCAATAACTAGCGGACCTGCCCGAGGTTGGCCTCGCTCAGGTCCAGCTCGCCTAGCACCTGACGCACCACTTCGTCCCCGACCAGGTGCTGGCGATGCAACTCGTACAACTCCAGCCGCTGCGCACGCAGGGCCCGCAGGCGTAAACGACGTTCGAGCAGATCCATCTGCTCGGCCAACGCCCGGGCCTCGGCACTGTCGTTGTAGCTGTCCAGCTCATCGCGGTATTCGGCCATCAGCCGCGCCTTGAGCTCGGTGGCCAGGGTCGCCTGGGCGGCATCCTGCGGCGCGTTTGCATCGATCACCTCCTCGGCCTCAAGCGCATGGATCGCCGCCTCGGCGGTGCGCCGCCAGGCCTCCTGCACCTCCTGGTGCAAGCGCTCGTCCGGGCTCTTGGTTACCCCGCGCAGCAAGAGAGGCAAGGCAATACAGGCGCTGACCAGCGACAGCAAAATCACTCCGGCGGCGATGAAGATGAGCAGGTCGCGCTCGGGAAACGCCTTGCCCGCGCCGATCAGCAGCGGCACCGACATCACGCCCGCCAGGGTCACAGCACCACGTACGCCGCCCAGGGTCAGCAACCAGCAGGAGCGCGCGGTCGGCATCAGCACCAGCGCAGGCTTGCCGCGCCAGCGTCTGACCACGCCGATAGCCCGCCAGATGCTCTGCACCCAGATGAACCGCAACAGCACCAGCGCAGCGAAGATCGCCACCACATCCAGGCAGCGCCAGGCCAGGGTCGTCCAGGCTGCGGCTTCGTCGGTCACCACTGCCTTGATGATGTCCGGCAATTGCAGCCCCAGCAGCAGGAAGATCAGGCCGTTGAAGGCAAACTCCAGCAGCGACCAGACGCTGCGATTGAGCAGGCGCGTGCTGGTCTGCCGGGGCAGCAGGTCCAGCCAGCTCTGCATCATCCCGGCAGCCACCGCCGAGAGAATGCCGGATACGCCGAGCCGTTCAGCCAGTACGTAGGCGGCAAAGGGCAGCAGCAGCATGAATACCACGTGAGTCGCCGGGTCGTCCCAGCCGCGGGTGATCATCCACATACGCAGGCGCCCAACCAGCCAGCTCAGCGCCACCCCCACCGCCAGGCCGCCGAGGGCGACCAGGATGAAGGTCAGGCTGGCCTCGGTCAACGAGAACACTCCGGTGATCGCCGCCACCAGGGCGAACTTGAAGGTCACCAGGCCCGAAGCGTCATTCATCAGCGCCTCGCCCTGAAGCATGTGCATCAGCGGTGTCGGCAGGCGGTCCTGGGTGATGGCCGAGACGGCCACGGCGTCGGTGGGCGACAGCACCGCCGCCAGGGCGAAGGCCACCGCCAGCGGAATGCTCGGCAACAGCCAGTGGATGAAGTAGCCGGCGCCGACCACGGTGAACAGCACCAGCCCCACCGCCAGCGCCACCACAGGCCCGCGGATACGCCACAGTTCGCGCTTGGGCATGCGCCAGCCGTCGGCGAACAGCAGCGGCGGCAGGAACAGGAAAAGGAACAGCTCCGGGTCCAGCGCCACGTGCAGGCCCAGGGTCGGCCAGGCCAGCAAGGCGCCGGCGCCAATCTGCACCAGCGGCAGGGGCAGTGGCAGCACCCGCCCGACCAGTTTCGACACGCTCACCAGCATCAGCAGGATTAGAACGGTATAGGCTGACTGCATCGGCAAGCTTCCTGTTTGATCGGAGAAACCACAGCGAGGCGAAACATCGCCATTGAAACAATATGTTAGCGGGGACTCGCTATCGTGGACCGCTGCACGATAGTCGCAGCCTGGCCGGGAATGTGTAACACAATGCTACGCGAGAAGCGGTGAAACACATCGGCGACGCCTTCCAGCCCGCAGCCGTGGCGCCAGCCCCATCGATACCGCATAATCGGCCCACCCAATCTTCAAGGAGCATCGGGGACGCCCAGCCCGACCAGGCGGCCCCAGGCATTCAATGGCTTACACTCTCTACGGCATCAAAGCCTGCGACACCATGAAAAAGGCCCGCACCTGGCTTGAAGACAAGGCCATCGGCTACGACTTCCACGACTACAAGACCCAGGGCATCGACCGCGACAGCTTGAACCGCTGGTGCGACGAACATGGCTGGGAAGTCGTGCTGAACCGCGCCGGGACCACCTTCCGCAAGCTCGACGACGCCAGCAAGGCCGACCTCGACCAGGCCAAGGCCGTCGAACTGATGCTCGCCCAACCGTCGATGATCAAACGCCCGGTGCTCGACCTCGGCGAGCGTACCCTGGTCGGCTTCAAGCCTGACCTGTACGCCGCGGCGCTGGCCTGATCCCGCATTACGCTCCATCCCCTTTTCGTACGAGGTAATCGCATGTCTCAATCGCTGTTCAGCCTGGCCTTCGGTGTCGGCACCCAGAACCGCCAGGGCACCTGGCTGGAAGTCTTCTACGCACAACCCGTGCTCAAGCCATCCGCCGAGCTGGTCGCAGCCGTCGCACCAGTGCTGGGCTACGAAGGGGGCAACCAGGCCATCGCCTTCACCACCGCCCAGGCCGCCCAACTGGCCGACGCACTCAAGGGCGTCGATGCCGCCCAGGCCGCCCTGCTGACCCGCCTGGCCGAAAGCCACAAGCCGCTGGTCGCCACCCTGCTGGCCGAAGACGGCGCGCTGACCTCCACCCCAGAGGCCTACCTCAAGCTGCACCTGCTGTCGCACCGCCTGGTCAAGCCGCACGGCGTGTCGCTGGCCGGCATCTTCCCGCTGCTGCCGAACGTCGCCTGGACCAACCAAGGCGCGGTCGACCTGGCCGAGCTGACCGAGTTACAACTGGAAGCGCGCCTGAAAGGCGAACTGCTGGAAGTGTTCTCGGTGGACAAGTTCCCGAAGATGACCGACTACGTCGTGCCGGCCGGCGTGCGTATCGCCGACACCGCCCGCGTGCGCCTGGGCGCCTACATCGGCGAAGGCACCACCATCATGCACGAAGGTTTCGTCAACTTTAACGCCGGCACCGAAGGCCCGGGCATGATCGAAGGCCGCGTCTCCGCCGGCGTATTCGTCGGCAAGGGTTCGGACCTGGGCGGCGGCTGCTCGACCATGGGCACCCTGTCCGGTGGCGGCAACATCGTCATCAAGGTCGGCGAAGGCTGCCTGATTGGCGCCAACGCCGGCATCGGCATCCCGCTGGGCGACCGCAACACCGTCGAGGCCGGCCTGTACATCACCGCCGGGACCAAGGTGAACCTGCTGGACGAGAACAACCAGCTGGTCAAGGTGGTCAAGGCCCGCGACCTGGCCGGCCAGACCGACCTGCTGTTCCGTCGCAACTCGCTCAATGGCGCGGTGGAGTGCAAGACTCACAAGTCGGCCATCGAGCTGAACGAGGCGCTGCACGCGCACAACTGAGAACCCGCCTGGGTTTGAAGTGATAAGATCGGGTCTGCTCCCAGGTTTTGCCTGTGGGCAGACCCGATTTTTCTTTCCAGGCCCCGCTAACATGTTCCAGCCCTCCCCCTGGCGTGCCGATTTCCCCGCCATCGGCGCCCTGCAACGGCAGCACCAGACCTACCTGGACAGCGCCGCCACCACCCAGAAGCCCCAGGCTCTGCTGGATGCCCTGGGTCATTACTATGGCCATGGCGCCGCCAACGTGCACCGCGCCCAGCACCTGCCCGGCGCCCTGGCCACCCAAGCCTTCGAGGGCACTCGCGACAAGCTCGCTGCCTGGCTCAATGCCGCCGACGCGCGGCAGATCGTCTTCACCCATGGTGCTACCTCGGCCCTGAACTTGCTGGCCTATGGCCTGGAGCACCGCTTCGAGGCCGGTGACGAGATTGTCGTCAGCGCGTTGGAACACCACGCCAATCTCCTGCCCTGGCAACAGTTGGCCCACCGACGTCAGCTGCGCCTGGTAGTACTGCCGGTGAACGATCTGGGGCAGGTAGATCTGGAACAAGCGCTGCAACTGATCGGCCCGCGCACCCGCGTGCTGGCGATCAGCCAACTGTCCAATGTGCTGGGGACCTGGCAGCCTCTGGCGCCGTTGCTGGCCCATGCCCGCGCCCAGGGCGTGCTGAGCGTGGTCGATGGCGCCCAGGGCGTGGTCCACGGGCGCCACGATGTGCAGCAGCTGGACTGCGACTTCTATGTGTTCTCCAGCCACAAGCTGTACGGCCCGGATGGCGTCGGCGTGCTGTACGGTCGCCAGCAGGCGCTGGCACTGCTGCGCCACTGGCAGTACGGCGGCGAGATGGTGCAGTTGGCGGACTACCAGGAGGCCAGCTTCCGCCCGGCACCGCTGGGATTCGAGGCCGGCACGCCGCCGATCGCCGGTGTCATTGGCCTGGGCGCCACCCTGGACTACCTGGCCAGCCTTGATGCCAATGCCGTGGCCGCCCATGAGGCCACCTTGCACCAGCACCTGGTGCGCGGCCTGGCCGATCGCGAGGGGGTTCGCCTGCTTGGCTCACCGCAAGCGGCGCTCGCCAGCTTCGTCATTGACGGGGTGCACAACGCCGATATTGCCCATCTGCTGACCGAACAGGGCATCGCCGTGCGCGCCGGGCATCATTGCGCCATGCCGCTGCTCAGGCATCTGGGCCTGGACGGCGCGATCCGCGTGTCGCTGGGGCTTTACAGCGACAGCGACGACCTGCAACGGTTCTTCGACGCACTCGATCAGGGCCTGGAGCTGCTGCGATGAGCCTGTCGGCCGAGGCCAGCCAGGCGCTGGAGAGCTTCGAGCAAGCGCGCGGTTGGGAGCAGCGGGCGCGGTTGCTGATGCAATGGGGTGATCGGCTGGAGCCGCTGGACGACAGCGAGAAGATCGAGGCCAACCGAGTGCATGGCTGCGAGAGCCTGGTGTGGCTGGTGGCCCAACAAGAAAAGGGTCAGTGGCATTTCAAAGCCGCTAGTGATGCACGGCTGTTGCGCGGCTTGCTGGCACTGCTGCTGGTGCGGGTGCAGGGCTTGGCGAGCGATCGATTGGCAGCGCTCGACCTGAGCGCCTGGTTTACCCAGTTGGGGCTTGAGCGGCAGTTGTCTCCGTCGCGCAGCAATGGGCTGCATGCGGTGTTGCTGAAGATGGCCGAACTCGCTACCCAAGCCTGAATCGCTGTTGGATTCATCGCGGGGCAAGCCCGCGATAACCTATTCGGCCTTGATCCGCTCAGAAGGCCGCCGCGCCCCGGCCACCAGCTTCTCCACGGCCTTGCTCGCCGCGACCATGCCGAAGGTCGCGGTCACCATCATCACCGCGCCGAATCCACCGGCGCAGTCCAGGCGCACGCCTTCACCGACAAAGCTCTTCTGCAGGCACACGCTGCCGTCGCCCTTGGGGTAGCGCAGCTGTTCGCTGGAAAACACGCACGGCACGCCATAGTTACGGCTGGTGTTGCGCGAGAAATTGTAGTCCCGGCGTAGGGTCGAGCGCACCCGTGAAGCCAACGGGTCGTTGAAGGTCTTGTTGAGGTCGCCGATCTGGATCTGGGTCGGATCGATCTGCCCGCCGGCGCCACCGGTGGTGACGATGGCGATCTTGCGGCGGCGGCACCAGGCGATCAGCGCCGCCTTGGCCATCACGCTGTCGATGCAGTCGATCACGCAGTCCATCTGCTCGGTGATGTGCTCGGCCATGGTCTCGCGGGTGACGAAATCGGCCACCGCGTGCACTGCGCAGGCCGGGTTGATCGCCCGCAGGCGCTCGGCCATCACCTCGACCTTGGCCCGGCCGACCTGGCCTTCGAGGGCGTGAGCCTGGCGGTTGGTGTTGCTCACGCAGACATCGTCCAGATCGAACAGGCTGATCTCGCCCACGCCGCTGCGGGCAAGCGCTTCGGCCGCCCACGAACCGACGCCGCCAATGCCGACGATGGCCACATGGGCCTGGCGCAAGCGTTGCAAGCCGTCGTCGCCGTAGAGCCGGGCGACGCCGGCAAAGCGTGGATCTTCTGTGCTCATGCTGATACCCCGAAAAAACCGGCGCGCATTATAGGCCAAGCCATGGGGTCGCGGGCAAAGCGCACCACCCGATCATGCCGCCAGGGCATGCCAGAGCGGCCACGGGTTGGAAAAAGTCCTACCAAGCCTGCTTTAATGTCCTATCAAGTAACTATATCTGGACGACAGGCAGGCGGACTGAGAACTACATCCCCTGCCGATAATCCAACGGGTTACCTTCCTCGGAATCCGTGGCCCCACGCCCCAGCGGCTAAGCCTCGCGCCCCTCTTCGGAACCTCGAACACCTATGCCATCACGCAAATTCGGTCTCAACCTGGTAGTGGTCCTGGCCATCGCCGCGCTGTTCACCGGGTTCTGGGCCTTGATCAACCGCCCGGTATCCGCCCCCGCCTGGCCGGAACAGATTTCCGGTTTTTCCTACTCGCCCTTCCGTCTCGGCCAAAGCCCACAGAAGGGCCAGTACCCCAGCGAGGATGAGATCCGCCAGGACCTTGAGCAACTGAACAAGCTGACCGACAACATCCGCATCTACACCGTCGAAGGTACCCAGGCCGAGGTGCCGCGCCTGGCCGAGGAGCTTGGCCTGCGCATCACCCTGGGGATCTGGATCAGCAACGACCAGGAACGCAACGAGCGGGAGATCGAAAAGGCCATCGGCCTGGCCAACACTTCGCGCAGCGTGGTGCGGGTGGTCGTCGGCAACGAGGCGTTGTTCCGCGAGGAAGTTAGCGCCGAGCAGTTGATCGGCTACCTCGACCGGGTCCGTGCCGCGGTCAAGGTGCCGGTGACCACCAGTGAGCAGTGGCACATCTGGAAGGAGCACCCGGAGCTGGCAAAACACGTCGACCTGATCGCCGCGCACATCCTGCCCTACTGGGAGTTCGTGCCCATGAAGGACTCGGTGCAGTTCGTCCTCGACCGCGCCCGCGAGTTGCGCAAGCAATTCCCACGCAAGCCGCTGCTGCTCTCGGAGGTCGGCTGGCCGAGCAACGGCCGCATGCGTGGCGGCGCCGACGCCACCCAGGCCGACCAGGCCATCTACCTGCGCACCCTGGTCAACACCCTCAACCGCCGCGGCTACAACTACTTCGTCATCGAGGCCTACGACCAGCCTTGGAAGGCCAGCGACGAAGGCTCGGTGGGCGCCTATTGGGGCGTGTACAACGCCGAGCGCCAGCAGAAATTCAACTTTGAAGGCCCGATCGTGGCGATCCCGCAATGGCGCGCCCTGGCCGTGGCCTCGGTGGTGCTGGCGATGATCGCCCTGGCCATCCTGCTGATCGACGGCTCGGCCCTGCGCCAGCGCGGGCGTACCTTCCTCACCTTCATCACCTTCCTGTGCGGGTCGGTGCTGGTGTGGATCGCCTACGACTACAGCCAGCAGTACAGCACCTGGTTCAGCCTGACGGTCGGTGTACTGCTGGCGCTGGGCGCCCTCGGGGTGTTCATCGTGCTGCTGACCGAGGCCCACGAACTGGCCGAGGCAGTGTGGATCCACAAGCGCCGCCGTGAGTTCCTGCCCGTGCAGGGCGACAGCGCCTATCGCCCGAAGGTCTCGGTGCACGTGCCGTGCTACAACGAGCCGCCGGAGATGGTGAAGCAGACCCTGGATGCCCTCGCCGCGCTGGACTACCCGGACTACGAAGTGCTGGTGATCGACAACAACACCAAGGACCCAGCCGTGTGGGAACCGCTCAAGGCCCACTGCGAGAAGCTCGGCGAGCGCTTCAGGTTCTTCCACGTCGCGCCGCTGGCCGGCTTCAAGGGCGGCGCGCTGAACTACCTGATCCCGCACACGGCCAAGGACGCCGAGGTGATCGCGGTGATCGACTCCGACTACTGTGTCGACCGCAATTGGCTCAAGCACATGGTGCCGCACTTCGCCGACCCGAAGATCGCCGTGGTGCAATCGCCCCAGGACTACCGCGACCAACACGAGAGCGCGTTCAAGAAGCTGTGCTACAGCGAATACAAGGGCTTCTTCCATATCGGCATGGTCACCCGCAACGACCGTGACGCGATCATCCAGCACGGCACCATGACCATGACCAGGCGCAGCGTGCTCGATGAACTGGGCTGGGCCGAGTGGTGCATCTGCGAGGATGCCGAGCTTGGCCTGCGCGTGTTCGAGAAGGGTCTGTCGGCGGCCTACGCCCACAACAGCTACGGCAAGGGCCTGATGCCCGACACCTTCATCGACTTCAAGAAGCAGCGCTTCCGCTGGGCCTACGGCGCCATCCAGATCATCAAGCACCACGCCGGCGCCCTGCTGCGTGGCAAGGGCAGCGAGCTGACCCGTGGCCAGCGCTACCACTTCCTGGCCGGCTGGCTGCCTTGGATTGCCGATGGCATGAACATTTTCTTCACCGTCGGCGCGCTGCTGTGGTCGGCGGCGATGATCATCGTGCCGCACCGGGTCGACCCGCCGCTGATGATGTTCGCCATTCCGCCGCTGGCGCTGTTCTTCTTCAAGGTCGGCAAGATCGTCTTCCTCTACCGCCGCGCGGTAGGCGTCAACCTGAAGGATGCCTTCGCCGCCGCGCTGGCGGGGCTGGCGCTGTCGCACACCATCGCCAAGGCGGTGCTGTACGGGTTCTTCACCAGCAGCATGCCGTTCTTCCGCACGCCAAAGAATGCCGACAGCCACGGTGTGCTGGTGGCGATCTCCGAGGCCCGCGAAGAACTGTTCATCATGTTGTTGCTGTGGGGTGCTGCACTGGGGATCTACCTGGTACAGGGGCTGCCGAGTTCGGACATGCGCTTCTGGGTAGCGATGCTGCTGGTGCAGTCGTTGCCATACCTGGCGGCGCTGGTGATGGCGTTGCTGTCGTCGTTGCCCAAGCCCTCCGAAAAGGTTGCAGAGCCACAACAGGCTTGAGATCGCCGGGGGCGCGTTGCGCCCCTTTCGCGACACAAGGCCGCTCCCACAGGATTACCGCAGCCCAGAAGGCCTGTGCAACTCCTGCGGGAGCGGCCTTGTGTCGCGAAAGGGCCGCACAGCGGCCCCATCGGCCCGTCAGTTTGATATAAGATAACGCCCCTCAGTTTCCCGCCTTGCCATGCCCCGGAGTCCCTCAATGACGGCCCCAGCCGAGCTCTCGCCTACCCTGCAACTGGCCTGCGACCTGATCCGTCGCCCCTCGGTCACCCCGGTCGATGCCGACTGCCAGACCCAGATGATGAACCGCCTGGGCGCCGTCGGCTTCCAGCTCGAGCCAATGCGTATCGAGGACGTCGACAATTTCTGGGCCACCCATGGCACCCAGGATGGCCCGGTGCTGTGCTTCGCCGGCCACACCGACGTGGTCCCCACCGGCCCGGTGCAGCAGTGGCAGCATGAGCCGTTCGAGGCGCTGATCGATGCCGACGGCATGCTCTGCGGCCGTGGCGCCGCCGACATGAAGGGCAGCCTGGCATCCATGGTGGTGGCCAGCGAGCGCTTCGTGCACGACTACCCGAACCACCGCGGCAAGGTCGCCTTCCTGATCACCAGCGACGAGGAAGGCCCGGCCCACCATGGCACCAAGGCCGTGGTCGAGCGCCTCAAGGCACGCAACGAACGCCTGGACTGGTGCATCGTCGGCGAGCCGTCCAGCACCACCCTGCTCGGTGACGTGGTCAAGAACGGCCGTCGCGGCTCGCTTGGCGCCAAGCTGACCGTGCGCGGCAAGCAAGGCCACGTGGCCTATCCGCATCTGGCGCGCAACCCGATCCACCTGGCCGCGCCGGCCCTGGCGGAACTTGCCGCCGAGCACTGGGACGAAGGCAACGCGTTCTTCCCGCCGACCAGCTTCCAGATCTCCAACCTCAACTCCGGCACCGGCGCCACCAACGTGGTCCCGGGCGAGCTGACCGCGCTGTTCAACTTCCGCTTCTCCACAGAATCGACGGTCGAGGGCCTGCAGCAGCGCGTCGCGGCGATCCTCGACAGGCATCAGCTGGAATGGAGCATCGACTGGGCGCTGTCGGGCCTGCCGTTCCTCACAGAGCCGGGCGATCTGCTCGATGCGGTGTCGTCGAGCATCAAGGCGGTCACCGGTCGCGAGACCCGTCCGTCGACCAGCGGCGGCACTTCCGACGGCCGCTTCATCGCCACCATGGGCACCCAGGTGGTCGAGCTCGGTCCGGTCAACGCCACCATCCACCAGGTGGACGAACGCATCCTGGCCAGCGACCTCGACCTGCTGACCGAAATCTACTACCAGACCCTGGTGCGGTTGCTCGCCTGATGCTCGCCTGCCCACTCTGCCAGGCACCCCTGGCGCGACTCGACAATGGCGTGGCCTGCCCCGCCGGCCACCGTTTCGACCGCGCCCGCCAGGGCTACCTGAACCTGCTGCCGGTGCAGCACAAGAACAGCCGCGATCCGGGCGATAACCAGGCCATGGTCGAAGCCCGCCGCGATTTCCTCGACGCCGGCCACTATGCGCCGGTGGCCCGGCGCCTGGCGCAACTGGCCGCCGAGCGCCAGCCCCAGGCCTGGCTGGACATCGGCTGCGGCGAAGGCTACTACACCGCGCAGATCGCCCAGGCCTTGCCGGCGGCCGACGGCTACGCCCTGGATATCTCCCGCGAGGCGGTCAAGCGCGCCTGCCGCCGCGCCCCCGAGGTGACCTGGATGGTCGCCAGCATGGCCCGCGTGCCCATGGCCGATGCCAGCTGCGGTTTCATCGCCAGCGTGTTCAGCCCGCTCGACTGGCAGGAGGCCAAGCGCCTGCTGGCACCCGGCGGCGGCCTGATGCGGGTCGGCCCAACCAGCGGCCACCTGATGGAACTGCGCGAGGTGCTCTACGATGAAGTGCGCCCTTACGCCGACGACAAGCACCTGGCCCTGGTCCCCGAAGGCATGGCCCACGCCCACGGCGAGATTCTCGAGTTCCGCCTGACCCTGGCCGACGCCAAGGCCCGCGCCGACCTGCTGGCCATGACCCCGCACGGCTGGCGCGCCAGCGCCGAGAAGCGCGCGCGGGTGATCGACCAGCCCGAACCCTTCGAGGTCACCGTTTCCATGCGTTATGACTATTTCGTGCGCCAAGACTGAGCACACTGGAGCCCCCCATGCGTCAACCCGATATCGAGATCTACCTCAAGGACGACGACGTCGACCACAAGCAGATCGCCGACTGGCTCACCCAGGCCCTGGGGCCGTGCAGCGAATGGAAGCAGAAGGGCCAGACCTTCAAGTGCACGGCCGGTAACATTCCGGTCACTTGGTTACCGAAGGCTGTGGGAAAATGGAACAGCCTGTACCTAGAAAGCGACCAGACCCCGTGGGCCGACGACATCGCCTGCGCCCGGGCGGCATTCGCCGCGCTCAACGTCGAAGTGCGTTGCGCGCCAGGCAGCTGGACGGAGGAAGACGGGGAAGAAGATGCAGACCGTTGGATCCGCATCAGCGCCGACGGTGAACAGGAAATCACCTGGCGCACTCACTGAAGGCGTTCGCATCAGGCTGCAAGTTCCACGGTCAACTTGCAGCTTGAGCGTTAAGCCTCGAGGCTCAGAGCCCTACCACGTCCTCGGCCTGCAGGCCTTTCTGGCCTTGCACGAGGGCGTACTCGACCTGCTGCCCTTCGACCAGGGTGCGATGCCCCTCACCGCGGATAGCCCGATAGTGGACGAACACGTCCGCACCACCTTCGCGCTGAATGAAGCCATAACCCTTGGCATCGTTGAACCACTTCACATTCCCAGTCTCACGAGACGACATCTGAACTACTCCGGATTTTTATTTTGAAGATCGCCTTGCTGGCGCGGGTTCACCATCCGCGCCGACGCAGCTTGCACAAATATCCTGCAAGCGGCAGGCCGAGTATATGACAGGGAACAAAAAAAATTCATGACAGGGTCATTTTTGGCCGAATTTTGCTGAACTTACGCAGATACGGCAGACTAACGGGCTGTAAAACACGAAAACTTTCACCCAGGGCCCCACCCCATGACCCGTTCTCCCCTGCGCCGCCTCATCTTCGGCGCCCTGCGTCGCGTTCTCTACCTGTGGGTGCGCTCCGAAACCATCAACCAATCCTCGCTGACGCTCAAGCTCGACCGTAGCCGACCGGTGTTCTACGCCCTCTCCTCGCCGTCGCTCACCGACCTGGCCGTGATCGACCACGAGTGCACCAAGGCGGGGCTGCCACGCCCAGTGCTGCCGGTGGCTGTCGGCCCATTGCAGGAGCCTGCGGCGTTCTTCTACCTGACCCCCGAGCCTGACTGGCTCGGCCGCCAGGACAAACGCGGCGCGCCACCGACGCTGGAGCGCCTGGTTGCGGCGATCAGCCAGCACGCCGAGGAAGACGCGCAAATCATTCCGGTCAGCGTGTTCTGGGGCCAGACCCCCGCCAGCGAGTCGAGTCCGTGGAAGCTGCTGTTCGCCGACAGCTGGGCCGTCACCGGCCGCCTGCGCCGCCTGCTCAGCGTGCTGATCCTGGGGCGCAAGACCCGGGTGCAGTTCTCCGCGCCGATCCACCTGCGCGAACTGGTGCAGCACAACAAGGGCCACGAGCGCACCGTGCGCATGGCCCAGCGCATGATGCGCGTGCATTTCCGCAACCTGAAGACCGCGGTGATCGGCCCCGACATCTCGCACCGACGCAACCTGGTCAAGGGCCTGGTGCACGACCCGCTGGTGCGCCAGGCCATCAGCGACGAGGCCGACCGCGAGAAGATCCCCTACGCCAAGGCCGAGGCCAAGGCGCTGCACTACGGCAACGAGATCGCCTCGGACTACACCTACACCGCCATCCGCTTCCTCGAAGTGGTGCTCAGCTGGTTCTGGAACAAGATCTACGACGGCATCAAGGTCAACCACATTGAGCAGGTGCAGGGCATCGCCCCCGGTCACGAGGTGATCTACGTGCCCTGCCACCGCAGCCACATCGACTACCTGCTGCTGTCCTACCTGCTGTTCCGAAATGGCCTGACGCCGCCGCACATCGCCGCCGGCATCAACCTCAACATGCCGGTGATCGGCGGCCTGCTGCGCCGCGGCGGCGCCTTCTTCATGCGCCGCACGTTCAAGGGCAACCCGCTGTACACCGCGGTGTTCAACGAGTACCTGCACACCCTGTTCACCAAGGGTTTCCCGGTGGAGTACTTCGTCGAGGGCGGCCGTTCGCGCACCGGGCGCATGCTGCAGCCGCGCACCGGCATGCTGGCGATCACCCTGCGCAGCTTCCTGCGCTCCTCGCGCACGCCGATCGTCTTCGTCCCGGTGTACATCGGCTACGAGCGGGTGCTCGAAGGCCGCACCTACCTGGGCGAACTGCGCGGCGCCAGCAAGAAGAAAGAATCGATCTTCGACATCTTCAAGGTCATCGGCGCGCTCAAGCAGCGCTTCGGCCAGGTCTACGTCAACTTCGGCGAGCCGATCCGCCTCAATAGCTTCCTCGACGAACAGCAGCCCGGCTGGCGCGATCAGCCGCTCGGCCCGCAGTTCCGACCGGCCTGGCTCAACGACACCACCACCCGCCTGGGTGAGACCGTCGCCCGTCACCTGAACGAAGCTGCGGCGATCAACCCGGTCAACCTGGTGGCTCTGGCCCTGCTGTCGACCAGCCGCCTGGCCCTGGACGAGCGCGCCCTGACCCGCGTGCTCGACCTGTACCTGACCCTGCTGCGCCAGGTGCCCTACTCGCCGCACACCACCCTGCCAGAAGGTGACGGCAAGGCGCTGATCGACCACGTGCTGGGCATGGACCTGCTGGCCGAGCAGAAGGATGCGCTGGGCCGGATCCTCTACCTGGACGAAGCCAACGCGGTGCTGATGACCTACTACCGCAATAACGTGCTGCACATCTTCGCCCTACCGGGGCTGCTGGCGAGCTTCTTCCTCAGCAGCTCGCGCATGAGCCGCGACCTGCTGGGCCAGTACGTGCGAGCGTTGTATCCGTACCTGCAGGCCGAGCTGTTCCTGCGCTGGACGCCCGAGCAACTGGACGAGGTGATCGACCAATGGCTGACAGCGCTGGTCGAGCAGGGGCTGCTACGCCGGGAGCAGGACATCTACATGCGCCCGGCCCCCAGCTCGCGGCAGTTCGTCCTGCTGACGCTGCTGGCGCGCACCATCACCCAGACCCTGCAGCGCTTCTACATGGCCACCTCGTTGCTGCTCAACAGCGGCCAGCACACGCTGAGTGCCGAGGAGCTGGAGGAGCTGTGTGTGATGATGGCCCAGCGCCTGTCGATCCTGCATGGCCTGAACGCCCCGGAGTTCTTCGACAAGACCCTGTTCCGCCACTTCATCCAGACCCTGGTGCGCGAAGGCGTGCTGCAGCCGGACACCGATGGCAAGCTGGGCTACCACGACAAGCTCGCCGAGCTGGCCGAAGGCGTGGCCAAGCGGGTACTGTCGGCGGAGCTGCGCCTGTCGATCCGCCAGGTAGCCTTGCACCGCGATGAAACACCGGAACCTGTGGCGGTTGAGTGAACTGGCCCGATCCCGGTCTACCCGATACGCTGAACCTGCTCCATTCTGCCCATAAGGAAATCCCCATGATTCGCTCCTCCTTGCGCTTCACCACCCTGTGCGCCGGCCTGCTGCTGTCGGCCAGCGCCCTGGCCCTGTCGCTGGGCGACCTGTCCCAGAGCGACGCCTCCGGCGGCCTGAAGGACGCCCTCACCCAAGGCGCGCAGATCGCCGTCAAGCAATTGAGCACCCCCGGCGGTTTCAGCAACAACCCCGACGTGCGCATCGAGCTGCCGGGCAACCTCGGCAAGGCCGCCAAGGCCATGAAGATGTTCGGCAAGGGTGAACAGGTCGAAGCCCTGGAGACCAGCATGAACAAGGCCGCCGAGGCCGCTGTGCCGCAAGCCCAGGCGATCCTGGTGGACGCGGTGAAGAAGATGACCGTGACCGATGCCAAAGGCATCCTCAGCGGCGGCCAGGACTCGGCCACCCAGTACCTGAACAAGAGCAGCCGCGAGCAGATCCGCGCCAAGTTCCTGCCGATCGTCAAGCAGGCCACCGACAAGGTCGGCCTGGCCCAGCAGTACAACAACTTCGCCGGGCAGGCCGCAGGCCTGGGCGTGGTCGACGCCAAGAGCGCCAACATCGAGAACTACGTGACCGAGAAGGCGCTGGACGGTCTGTTCGAGATGATCGCCAAGCAGGAAGAGAGCATTCGCCAGAACCCGGCCGGTGCCGCGACCAGCCTGGCCAAGAAGGTGTTCGGCGCACTCTGAGGCGTCGGTTCCGATCGCGGGTCAAGCCCGCTCCCACCGTGGGAGCGGGCTTGACCCGCGATGTTGTCAGTCCTTCCTGACCCTGAACCACGCCGCATACAACGCCGGCAGGAACAACAGGGTCAACACCGTGGCGACGATCAACCCACCCATGATCGCCACCGCCATCGGCCCGTAGAACACGCTCCTCGACAGCGGAATCATCGCCAGCACCGCCGCCAGCGCGGTCAGCACGATCGGCCGGAAGCGCCGCACAGTGGCCTCGATGATCGCCTGCCAACGCGCCATCCCGGCGGCGATATCCTGTTCAATCTGATCTACCAGGATCACCGAGTTACGCATGATCATCCCCGCCAGGGCGATGGTCCCGAGCATGGCGACGAAGCCGAACGGCTGGCGGAACACCAGCAGGAACAGGGTCACGCCGATCAGCCCCAGGGGCGCGGTGAGGAACACCATGAACATCCGCGAGAAACTGCGCAGCTGGATCATCAGCAGGCTCAGCACCACCACGATGAACAAGGGCATGCCGGCGTTCACCGAGCGCTGGCCACGCTCGGAGTCCTCCACTGTGCCGCCCACTTCCAGCAGGTAGCCATCGGGCAACTCGTCCTTGATCTGGGCCAGGGTCGGCTGGATCTGCTTGACCAGGGTCGCCGGCTGCTCCTTGTCGTAGATATCGGCGCGCACGGTGACAGTGGGCAAGCGGTTACGGTGCCAGATGATGCCTTCCTCGAAGCCGTATTCCAGGGTCGCCACCTGCGACAGGGCCACGCTCTGGCGGTTGTCGGTGGGTACCGCCAGGCTGCCCAGGTTACCCAACTCGCGCCGCTCCTCCGGGGTGCCGCGCAGGAGGATCTCGATCAGCTCGTTGTCCTCGCGGTACTGGCTGACGTTGCTGCCAGTCAGCGAGCTCTGCAGGAAGCTCGACAGGTGCGCGGTGCTCACTCCCAGCGCCCGGGCACGGTCCTGGTCGATATCCAGGTACACCGCCTTGCTCGGCTCTTCCCAGTCCAGGTGCACGTTGACCACATGGGGGTTCTCGCGCACCTTGGCCGCCACCTCGCGAGCCAGGGCGCGGACCTTCTCGATGTGCTCGCCGGTGACGCGGAACTGCACCGGATAGCCCACGGGCGGGCCGTTCTCCAGGCGCGTGACCCGCGAGCGCAGGTCCGGGAACTGCTGCTCGAGGGTGCCGATCAGCCAGCTGCGCAGACGCTCACGGTCCTCCAGCGACTTGGCCAACACCACGAACTGGGCAAAGCTCGCCGCCGGCAGTTGCTGGTCCAGCGGCAGGTAGAAGCGCGGCGAGCCAGTGCCGACGTAGGCGACATAGTTGGCGATGCCGTCCTGCTGCTTGAGCAGCGCCTCCAGCTGCTTGACCCGTTCGGCGGTGTTGTTCAGCGAAGCGCCTTCGGCCAGTTTCAGGTCGACCATCAGCTCCGGCCGGCCGGAGGCCGGGAAGAATTGCTGCGGCACAAAACGGAACAGCAGGATGCTGCCGACGAACGCGGCGATGGTCAGCACGATCACCGTCTTGCGCCGCCGCACGCACCACTCCACCACCCGCCTGACGCGCTGGTAGAACGGCGTGGCATAGGGGTCGGGGGCATGCCCGTCGGCGCCATGGCGGGCCGCGTGAAGCTTGGCCAGGTCCGGCAACAGGCGCTCGCCCAGGTAAGGCACGAACACCACCGCGGCGACCCAGGAGGTCAGCAGGGCAATGGTCACCACCTGGAAGATCGAGCGGGTGTACTCCCCCGTGCTCGAAGCCGCCGTGGCGATCGGCAGGAAACCGGCGGCGGTGATCAGGGTGCCGGTGAGCATCGGGAACGCGGTACTGGTCCAGGCGTAGCTCGCCGCCTTGAGCCGGTCGTAGCCCTGCTCCATCTTGATCGCCATCATCTCCACCGCGATGATCGCGTCGTCCACCAGCAGCCCCAGGGCCAGTACCAGCGCCCCCAGCGAGATCTTGTGCAGGCCGATGCCAAAGTAGTGCATGGCGGCGAAAGTCATGGCCAGTACCAGTGGGATCGCCAGCGCCACTACCAGGCCGGTACGCAGGCCCAGGGAGAAGAAGCTCACCAGCAGGACAATCGCCAGTGCCTCGATCAGCACCTGCACGAACTCGCCGACCCCGGCCTTCACCGCCGCCGGCTGGTCGGACACCTTGCGCAGCTCCATGCCCGCCGGCAGGCTCTGCGCCAGGCGGGCGAACTCGGCTTCCAGGGCCTTGCCGAGCACCAGGATGTCACCGCCGTTCTTCATCGACACCGCCAGGCCGATGGCATCCTCGCCCATGAAGCGCATGCGCGGCGCGGGTGGGTCGTTGAAACCGCGCTGCACGTCGGCGACATCGCTGATGCGGAAGGTGCGGTCACCGACGCGGATGGGGAACTGGCGAATCTGCTCGACGCTGTCGAAGCGCCCGCTGACCCGCAGTTGCAGGCGCTCGCTTGCGGTTTCGAAGAAGCCCGCTGTACTTACCGCGTTCTGCTCGCGCAGCGCCTGCTGCACGGCGGCCAACGGCACGCCCAGGGTGGCCAGCTTGACGTTGGACAGTTCGATCCAGACCTTCTCGTCCTGCAGGCCGATCAACTCGACCTTGCCCACGTCCTTGACCCGCTGCAATTGGATCTGGATACGGTCGGCGTAGTCCTTGAGCACGGCATAGTCGAAGCCGGCGCCGGTCAGGGCATAGATGTTGCCGAAGGTGGTGCCGAACTCGTCGTTGAAGAACGGCCCCTGCGCCTCGGGCGGCAGGGTGTGCTTGATGTCCGCGACTTTCTTGCGGATCTGGTACCACAGCTCGGGAATATCCGCGGAATGCATCGAGTCACGGGCCATGAAGGTGACCTGGGACTCACCGGGCCGCGAGAACGAGACGATCCGCTCGTACTCGCCGGTCTCCATCAGCTTCTTCTCGATGCGCTCGGTGACCTGGCGCGACACTTCCTCGGCGGTCGCCCCGGGCCACAGGGTGCGGATGACCATGGCCTTGAAGGTGAAGGGTGGATCTTCGCTCTGCCCCAGCTTGGTGTAAGACATGGCGCCGATCGCCGCCAGCAGGATCATCACGAACAACACGATCTGGCGATTGCGCAGCGCCCAGGCGGAAAGGTTGAAACCCATCGGGACTTACTCCTTGGCCGCCAGGTTCACTTCACGATTGCTGCGGTCCACAGGCCGCACCTGTTGCCCTTCGCGCAGAACATGACCGCCCGCGGCGACCACCCAGTCGCCGGGCTGCAGTCCTTCGAGCACCGGCACGCTGTCGGCGCCATAGGCGCCCAGGCGCACCTGCGCACGCTCCAGGCGATTATCCTTGCCGACCCGCCAGACATAGGCCTGCCCGGCCTCTGCGGTCACCGCCGAGAGCGGCACCGCCAGTGGCGAGCGTTCGGCATGATCGATGAACACCCGGGCGCTCTGGCCGAGCTCGGCCGGCGTGGCATTGGAGGTGAAGGCGATGCGTGCGGCAAAGGTCCGCGAACGTGGGTCCGCCGCCGGAGAGAGCTCGCGAATCAGTCCCTCGAAACGCCGGTCAGGATGCGACCACAGTTCCACGCTCACCGCCTGGCCGACGGCAAAGCGGGCGAACTGCTGCTCGGGCAAGCCGATGGCCACTTCGCGCTCACCGTCGGCGGCGAGGGTGAACACGGTCTGCCCGGCGGCCACTACCTGGCCCACCTCGACCTGGCGCTTGGCAATCACCCCGGCCTGGGGCGCGCGCAGCACCGCGTACTCGGCCTGGTTGCCGGCCACTTCGAACTCGGCCTTGGCCTGCTTCAGCCGCGCCTGGCCGGCACGGTAGAGGTTCTCGGCGTTGTCGAACTGGGAGCGGCTGACCATCTGCCGGCCCAGTAGCTTCTGGTAGCGGTCGCGCTCGGCGCGCACCAGCGCCAGGTTGGCCTCGGCCGCCGCCAGCTGGGCGCGGTTGGCCTCCAGTTGCAGGCGCACGTCCTGGGGATCGAGTTCGGCCAGCGGCTGCTCGGCCTTGACCCGCTGCCCCTCTTCCACCAAGCGCTTGCTGACCTTGCCGCCAATGCGAAACGCCAGTTCGGGTTCAAAGCGCGCGCGCACCTCGCCTGGATAGCTGTCGGCCGAGGCCTGCGCGGGGTGCGGCTGGACCACCAGCGCCGGGCGCGGCGCGACAGGTGAAGCGGCCTCCTGGCCGCAAGCGGAGAGCAGAAGCACGGCGGCTGCCGGCAGAGCGAGGGACAACGCACGACGCAACATGATGAATGACCTTTGGCAGAGGGCGCATCGAATATTTATACTGGCGAGTATATTAAGTCAGCGAACCTGGCCGGGGAAGCGGGCGCGTTAGAGAAAATCCATAATAGTGTTGCGACGGATGCTGCAGCCGACACCTTCTCGACCCGGTAAGATGTGCCTCTTTCACATTGAATGCGGTCCCTCATGTCCAACGACGCACCCATCGGCCCAGGCCGGCCCAAGGACCTGGCCAAGCGCGAGGCCATTCTCGAAGCCGCCAAGCACCTGTTCCTCAGCCTTGGCTATGCCAACACCAGCATGGATGCGGTCGCGGCGGCGGCAGGTGTTTCCAAACTCACCGTCTACAGCCATTTCACCGACAAGCAGACGCTGTTCGGCGCGGCGGTCATGGCCACCTGCCAGAACCAGTTGCCTGACTTGATGTTCGAGTATCCGGAAGGGGTGGCGGTGGAGGATGTGCTGCTGAACATTGCCCGGGGGTTCCAGGCGCTCATCAGCAGTGACGAGGCGGTCAAGCTGAGTCGCCTGATCTTTGCCCTCGGCAGCCAGGATCCGGGGTTTGGGCAGTATTTCTACGAGGCGGGGCCGAAGCGGGTGATGGCCGGGATGGCGGCGCTGCTGCACTGTGTCGACCAGCAGGGGTTGCTGCGGATCGACAACCCATTGCGGGCGGCGGAGCATTTCTTCTGCCTGGTGAAGGGGGCGCCGGATTATCGGTTGTTGCTGGGGTGCGCGCAGGCGCTGAGTGGGGATGAGGCTGAGGCGCATGTGAGGGAGGCTGTTGGGGTTTTTGTTCGGGCTTTTCGGGGGTAGTTCGGGTTCGGGTTCGGGGTGATTGTTTTGATTTTTTTATGCGCATTCGTAGAAGATAAGGAAGTGTCAGATTTTTTGTGTGCGGGCCGGTAACGGCCTGCCGTCAGGCAGGCCCTGACTTTCACCAGGTCGGCCTGATGAACCGAT
>NZ_NIBE01000060.1:0-3062 GCF_002205115.1 Pseudomonas sp. DrBHI1 | reverse complement strand
AAGATTCATTTCGCAAAACCCCTATCTGCGCGAGCAGGTAGGGGTTTTGTCTTTTCCGCGTTCCAACATCAACGCCATACCGGCGCTCCTACAGGGCTCGCGTCGGCTGTGGGGCTGGCGGTAGCCCTTTTCCTATGCAAGCCCTCGGGGCGTGGCTATCATGCCAGCCTTATTCCAAGTCGAGACTGGCATGCTGAAGTTGTTGAATCTCCTCAAGGATGGCCGGTTCCATTCCGGAGAAGCCCTGGGGGCCGCCCTCGGGGTAAGCCGCAGCGCCGTCTGGAAGCAGCTGCAGCACCTTGAGAGCGAACTGAACCTGACCATTCACAAGGTCCGCGGCCGTGGCTATCAGTTGGCAGCGCCACTGAACCTGCTTGAATCTCAGGCGATCGCCGGGTTTTCGGAGGGCGAGCCGTGGCCGGCTTTCATTCATGACACCATTGACTCCACCAATGCCGAGGGCCTGAGGCTTGCCGCCCAAGGGCAGGCGGCGCCCTTCCTGGTGCTGGCCGAACGCCAGAGCGCTGGGCGCGGACGTCGTGGCCGCCAATGGGTCAGTCCGTTCGCTGAAAACCTCTATTACAGCCTGGTGCTGCGTATCGATGGCGGCATGCGCCAGCTCGAGGGATTGAGCCTGGTGGTTGGCCTGGCGGTCATGCGCACGCTGAAGACGTTCGGCCTGAAGGATGTCGGGCTGAAATGGCCCAATGATGTCCTGGCTAGCGGGCGCAAGATCACCGGCATCCTCCTGGAGCTGGTCGGCGATCCGGCAGACGTCTGCCATGTGGTGCTGGGTATCGGTATCAACGTGAACATGCAGGGCGGGGAGCGGATCGACCAACCCTGGACCTCCATGCGCGGCGAGACCGGACAGTTGGTGGATCGCAACCGCTTGGTGGCGGAGCTAAGTCAGCAACTGCAGCATGAGCTGGCCCGTCATCGCCGCTATGGTTTCGCCGCGTTCCAGGAAGAATGGGAGCAGGCGCACCTGTGGCAGGGGCGGAAAGTTTCGCTGGTCGCCGGCACCACTCGCATCGATGGGGTGGCGTTGGGCGTGGATGGGCAGGGCGGCTTGCGTCTCGAGGTGGATGGTGTGGAAAAGAGCTTCAGCGGTGGCGAGCTCAGTTTGAGGTTGCGTGATGATTCTTGAGCTCGATTGCGGAAACAGTTTTATCAAGTGGCGCGTCATCCATGCGGCTGACGCCACCATCAATGGTGGCGGTATCGTCGACTCCGACCAGGCGCTGGTGGCGGCTGTCGCGGCGCTTTCATCCCTGCGCCTGATCGGCTGCCGGATGGTCAGCGTACGCAGTGAAGAAGAGACTTCGGCGCTGTGTGCGTTGATCCTGGCTTCGTTCGGGGTCGAAGTGAGTGTGGCCCAGCCGGTGAAGGAAATGGCCGGTGTTCGCAATGGCTACGAGGACTACCAGCGCCTGGGGATGGATCGCTGGCTCGGCGCGTTGGGCGCCTATCACCTGGCGGGTCGCGCCTGCCTGGTCATCGATTTCGGTACTGCGGCCAAGGCCGACTATGTCGCGGCCGACGGTGAGCACCTTGGTGGGTATATCTGTCCGGGCATGCCGCTGATGCGTAGCCAGTTGCGCACCCACACCCGGCGAATCCGCTATGACGATGCCTCGGCCGAGCGTGCCCTGGGCAGCCTGGCACCGGGGCGCTCCACCGTCGAAGCGGTCGAGCGTGGTTGTGTGTTGATGCTCCAGGGCTTTGCCCGTACCCAGATCGAGCAGGCGAGGGCGCTGTGGGATGAGGATTTCACGGTCTTCCTGACCGGGGGTGATGCGCCGTTGGTGCAAGACGCCGCACCTCAGGCGCGGATCGTGCCGGATCTGGTCTTTGTCGGCTTGGCCATGGCCTGCCCAATTGAGTCGAGGTGACTATGCGCTGGTTGTTTCTGCTGTTGGTAGTGCTCAACGTCGTTTATTACGTGTGGCACCAGCAGGAAGCTCCGCTTAAGGTCAAGGAAGTCGCCCCGTTGTCGTTGTACAAAGGCTCCCAGCAGGAAATACGCCTGTTGCGCGAGACCGGGGCCGCGGCACCTGCCAGGCGGCGCGACGAATGCTTGGTAGTGGGTGGTCTGGCGGTTCGCGAGCAGCTCGATGCCCTGCGTCAGCGCCTGGTCAGCCTGGATATCGTCGCCCTGCCGGTGGTTGGGCAGTTGCCGGGCGCCGAGGGCTTCTGGCTCAAGATAGCCCCTGAAAGCGAGCGTTTGCTGGACCCTGCGGTGCTCTCGACTCTTTCCAAGGATTTCAAAGACTTAAAACACAAAATTATTTTGTGCGAGGGTATTGCAACTGCTGAATAGCTTGATAGAATGGCGCCCGCTTCACAGGGAACACCACTGAGGTGGTAGAGCCCGAAGCGGTGTCAAAGCAGCTAAGTTTCAGATTTGATTGAAAAAATTTGAAAAAACGCTTGACACTAGGGCGGCAGACAAATAGAATGCCGGCCACATCTGGAGGGATTCCCGAGCGGTCAAAGGGGACGGACTGTAAATCCGTTGCGAGAGCTTCGAAGGTTCGAATCCTTCTCCCTCCACCAGTTTTAGCGAGAGCTGCAGGCTCTGCGGGTATAGTTTAGTGGTAGAACCTCAGCCTTCCAAGCTGATGATGCGGGTTCGATTCCCGCTACCCGCTCCAAGTTTGCTGTTGTTGCACAAAGTGTTTCGCTCTTGTAGCTCAGTTGGTAGAGCACACCCTTGGTAAGGGTGAGGTCAGCGGTTCAAGTCCGCTCAAGAGCTCCATATAAACAAGGCAGATATGAAAATATCTGCCTTTGTTTTATAGGCTGTATGACAATTTCTTCTGCGGAGGACTGTATCGATGGCTAAGGAAAAGTTTGATCGTTCGCTACCTCACGTTAACGTCGGGACTATCGGCCACGTTGACCACGGTAAGACTACTCTGACTGCAGCGCTGACTCGCGTCTGCTCCGAAGTTTTCGGTTCGGCCGTCGTTGAGTTCGACAAGATCGACTCGGCTCCGGAAGAAAAAGCGCGCGGTATCACCATCAACACCGCTCACGTCGAGTACAACTCGAACATT